>LFSY01000072.1:14468-15956 GCA_001512865.1 Rikenellaceae bacterium DTU002
AAAACCATTAAGGAAACGGACCCTGTTAAGCTACGTGCCAGGCTGGTCCGGTACGGCATAAATAAAGGTTATAATTACTGGCAGGTACTAAGGGTTTTGGATACATTAAAAAAATGAAAACTAATCAAATATTTTTTGCATAATTGAAATTCTTGTTATATTTGTGCTTTAGAAATTAAGCCATTTAATTACTAAACTAAAATAATATTGTTATGACAATTTTAGACATCACATTGCAGCCGATTTACGATCTTTTAGGCGAAATCTGGAATTTACTTTTTGGAGGTGCCGGAGAATGGGCAAATGACCTCTTTGTTGTTCTGAACCACATCTGGGATATTTTCCAGGGCATCTTTACTTTTGTAATTACATCTGGCGGAGGCCTAGCTTAAGTTTTTCGCTAATAATTACTGATCAGTACCTAAATAACAAGGCTGTCTCGTACGAAGACAGCTTTTTTTGCTTATGGGCATCTGGAAAGCAGGGAGCATCGTATTTACTTTATCTAAAAGTACACGAAGATCAGTAGGAATTACCGTCAAAAAGGACGGAACCGTTCACGTGAGGGCCCCTTTCTGGCTCAGTACACGTGAAGTGATCCGTATGGTTTCTTCCAAAGCAGCCTGGATCGAAGCCAGGCAAAAGGCCAATGCCAAAGAACCGGTTCTTCCGTCGGATAAAGCAGAACTGGCCTTGCTGCGGAAAGAAGCATCGGTTAAATTTCTGGACATAGCCGCTCCCCGGGTGGAACACTTCCGGAAAAAGTACGGTGTTGAACCTAAGAAATGGACAGTCCGCATCATGAACACACGCTGGGGAAGCTGTTCTTCGGCTACCGGAAGGATAACCCTCAATCTGAAGCTGTATTTTAAAACAGATCCATGTATTGACTATGTAATCGTCCATGAATTGTGCCACCTGATCCACCCGGATCACGGCAAAGGATTTTATGCCCTGCTGGAAAGAGAACTTCCGGACTGGAAGCTTCGCAGAAAGGAATTAAAAGCTTAAATTTGCAGTGTTATGATTTATACGGTAGATAATTATAAAAACCTGTTGCAACGCGGACAACGGTTGAGGAGGTTTCTTTGAGGTAGAAACCCGTGAAAAAGAATGGCAGTCACTCACTGAACGTTCCCAAAAACCGGATTTCTGGAACAATCCCAAAGAGGCGGAAGCCGTCCTGAAAAAGCAATCCGCGCTGAAATCGTCACTGGATGCCTATTACCGCATTCGCGAAGGTCTGGAGGATTTGCAGGTACTTGCCGAGTTGGAGGCTTCCCAGGAGGAACTGGACCGCCAGACTGAAAAAGTCCTGGATTGGATCGAACAGGAGGAACTCAAGAGCATGCTCAGCGGCGAAGGGGATGATATGGGGGCACTGTTGAAGATCAATTCCGGTGCCGGAGGAACAGAAAGCAACGATTGGTCCGCCATGCTCATGCGGATGTATACCCGCTGGGGAGAAAGGAACGGATACAAAGTCAG
>LFSY01000042.1:0-7758 GCA_001512865.1 Rikenellaceae bacterium DTU002
GCTGAACAAACGAACGATTTTCTGAACAAGAAATGCGGCCTCCTGGGCTTATACGGACCCAGCTCGGACTGCCGCGACATAGAGAATGCAGTGCTTGAAGGCGACAAGCGGGCCATCCTGGCACAGCATGTCTTTGCCTACAGGGTTTTGAAGTACATCGGTGCCTACACCGCGGCCATGAACGGAGCCGACCTGATCGTCTTCACTGGCGGAATAGGTGAGAACGACCACATGGTCCGAGAGATCATCGGCACCCGGCTGGGCTTTCTGGGCGTCACCTTTGATGCCGAGAAAAACAAAAAGGTGCGCGGAGAAGATGCCCTGGTTTCCACCAACGGCACCCATACACAGGTGGCCGTTATCAGCACGGACGAGGAACTGGTGATCGCCACAGATACACTGAATTTAATGCAATAAACATATGAAATCATTCGAAGAAATATTTGACAAGCTGCGTTCACAGAAGAAAAAACGTCTGATAGCAGCCTGGGGCGTGGACGACCATACCATCAACGCCGTATACAAAGCCATAGAACTGGGAATCGTGGACGGTACCCTGGTAGGCAACAAAGTACAGATTGAGGCCGTTTGCCACGAAGAAGGGATCGACCCCGGCGTATTTACCATAGTGCCTGTGGACCAGGAACTGGCAGCTGTTGCACGAGCCGTTGAAATGGTCCGCAACGGGGAAGGCGACATTCTGATGAAAGGCCAGTGCAGTACAGACAAGTACATGCGCGCCATCCTGAACAAGGAAAAAGGATTGCTGCCTCCCAAGGCCGTTTTGAGCCACGTGGCCGTACTGTCCCATCCGAACTATCCCAAATTTTTGATCATGAGCGATATGGCCGTTATTCCCGCCCCCGACCTGGGCCAAAAAGTAGCCATTGCCAAATACCTGGTCAACACCGCTCACGCATTGGGGATTCCCAAGCCGAAGCTTGCGTTTGTGACTGCCACCGAGCAAATGCTCCCCGGAATGCCTGCCTGCGTCGACGCTGCCATCCTCTCCAAAATGGCCGACCGCAAACAGATCCCCGGCTGCATCGCAGACGGACCCCTGGCCCTTGACGTGTGCCTGAGCCCCGAGGCTGTCGCCATCAAAAAGCTCGATAGCCCTGTTGCAGGCGATGTGGACTGCATGCTCTTTCCCAACATCGAAAGTGCCAATGTCATGTACAAATGCGTGACCCAGCTGAGCCCCGAGTCCAAACAAGCCGCCATAGTGGCCGGTGCCTCGGCCCCCTGCGTGTTGTCCAGCCGTGCCGACTCCATAGACACCAAACTGAACTCCATCGCCCTGGCTGCCGTAACTGCCAGGTGACCCAAGTGCGTGAGTGACCCAAGTGCGTGACCCCCGTCGGCTGCTTTTGCCCCCCGCACGCTGCACCGCCTGCTGCTTTTGGCGCGGGAATCTCCGAGATTCTGCGCCATTGCACAAGCATCGAAATCCTAAACATCTGAATTAGAGCGCTTTGCGTTTTTACTTCAGGTCTTTTGGCGCAGAATCTCGGAGATTAAACCCCAAAATCATGAAAGAGCACATACTGGTAATCAATCCCGGCTCCACATCCACCAAGATCGCGGTTTACGAAGGCCGCAAGGAAGTTTTTGGCAAAACCATCCGGCACACTGCCCAGGAGCTTGATCCTTTTCCCAGTGTTTGCCTGCAATATGAATTCCGGAAAGAAACCATATTTGCCGAGTTGAAAAACAACCATATTGAATCGGGTAGCTTCGCGGCAGTGATCGGCCGGGGCGGGCTCGTAAAACCAATTCCGTCGGGCACGTATCGCGTGAACGAGCTGATGATCAGACATCTTACCGATGGCACTGCCGGGGAACACGCATCCAATCTTGGTGCCTTACTGGCGCATAGTATTGCTGCCGAGATCCGCGGATGCCAGGCTTTCATTGCCGATCCCGTGGTTGTGGACGAACTGCAGGAAGTGGCCCGCGTGACAGGCATTCCTGAAATTGAACGCCTGTCCATATTTCACGCCCTGAACCAGAAAGCCATCGCCAAACGCCATGCCGCTATCATGGGGAAATCTTACGAGGAACTGAACCTGATCGTAGTGCACATGGGCGGAGGTATATCAGTGGGAGCCCACAAAAAAGGCCGGGTGATAGACGTAAACAATGCGTTGAACGGAGACGGGCCAATTGCCCCGGAACGGGCCGGCACCATCCCCGCACTTCAATTAGCTAAACTATGTTTCTCGGGCAAATACACCTATAAGGAAATCAAAAAAATGATCACCGGAAAAGGCGGTATGATGGCCCATATGGGAACCAACTCCTTCATGGAACTCAACGACAAAGTACACTCGGGCGATCCCAAAGCCCTGCGCATATACAATGCCATGTCCTATACCATCGCCAAACAGATAGGCGCCACAGCCGCCGTACTGTGCGGTCGTATAGACGGCATCCTTTTTACCGGCGGCATAGCACACAACAAACCCTTCATAGACAAGATCGTCGAATACATTAATTTCCTCGGCCCCTGTTACACCTACGCCGGAGAAGACGAGATGTCGGCCCTGGCCCACAATGCCTACTGTATACTCACCGGGGAAGAAATTGCCCAGGTGTATGTGGGGTAGGAATCTCCGAGGTTCTGCGCCATTTGCATTTATTCTGAATTTCAAATGCTTGAAAATTTGCAGATTACGGTTTTGATTGTTGATCAGTGGCGCAGAATCTCGGAGATTCCTTGCGTGGTTTCTGCAAAATATCTACCTTTATGATCCCGCACATAATTTTTTATCATCATAATTATGTGGTTCCATATAAGTGTACAGGGAAACGGAGGGCAGAGTTTATTTCTCAGGAACAGGGACATTCTTCACGCCATAGATCTATTGGGAGTTTTCAGCAAATTACACAATGTTGGTGTGCTTGCCTATCAGTTTCTGTCCAATCATCTTCATCTCATACTGGAGTGCCTGTGTCCTATAAATTTTGTATGGGGTTTCAGGATCAGCTATTCTAAATATTATAACAGTGTGTACAATTCATTTGGTGCGATCGGTCGAAGCCGGTACTCTCAGGGTAAAATTTATGATGAAGAAAAATTAGAAGAGAAGTTGATTTATGTTATTCGGAATTCCACCAAGCATAAAGTCTGTGAGCATCCCTTAGCCGACAGGTTTAACTCGGCTCAATATTACTTTATGGAAGAGCAATCAAAAACTATTGCAGGAAATTTGAAACCGGCCGGAACTAAATGTGAACTTAACCACAGCTGCCAATATATACCTGAAGATTACCTGATTGATAGTGACGGACATATTTACCCAAGAAGCTTTCTGCAATATAAATCCGTAGAAAAACTCTTCAAATCATACGGTGAGTTCATGCAGAAGATCTCGACCCCAACACCAAAAGAAATTGAAGATAATAGCAAAATCAAACAAATACCCGGTATTGTTAAGGTCAATGACATGGTCTTAAGCGAAATGATCCTGGATAAAATTAAACCCAAAACATTAATATCTCTGTCTGATAGTGAAAAAATGCTATTGAGTGTACATTTTAAAAAGGAGTATCCGATTTCTGTACGTCAGCTCAGCAGGGTGTTCAGTATTCCCGAATCGACCTTGCGCAGGAGAATCTCCGAGATTCTGCGCCAAAACACATGACTAGATAAGCTAATTACCTGTATTACTGCGCTATGCATATATACAAAAGAAAAAATGGCGCAGAACCTCGGAGATTCCGCGCCATTGGCGCCATAGCGCGCCATAGCAAGCAAGAAGAAAAACTCCTACTGTTCCAGCATCTTGTTGTATTTCTCGTATGAAGCTTCGTATTCCGGGCTCTTGGTACGCAGGCGGAAATAGATATTCTTCAGGTATTCCACAACTACGGTACGGATTTCGTCGTCCTGAACCAGCTCAAAACTCTTTTCGAAAGGAGCGATTGCCTTTTCAAGCATAACATCCAGTTCTTCTACCATTTGCATATATTTCTGGTCGTCCAGCTCGTCGGAAGCGGCTGTCTGGATATCGACGGCTTTGTCGTAAAAGGCCTGACCCAGCTGGAAATACCCAAAGAAGAAGTTGGGGTCTATCTCAATGGATTTTTCGTACAGACGAATGGCATCTTCAAATTTGTCCAGGTTCTTGAGCACATTCCCTTCTGCATAATACAGACTGGGATTGTTGGGCTCGTTCCGCTGGGCCAGCTGGATGAACTCGAGCACCTTGTTGGGATCGTCATTGCTTTCCAGGTAGGTATTGATCAGGGCCACCAGAATGCTCTGGCTGTCGGGATATTTGGTGAATCCCATGGAAAGGAGTTCCTTGCTCTTTTCCACATCGCCCATTTGTTTGTAAGCTTCAGCCAGGTTGGCATACGTATCGCCTGCCGATTCGAAGCCCATTTCCAGGCACTTGTCAAAGAATTTCACTGCACGGGGCAGGTCCTGATCCATCAGGGCGGTCAAAGCCACATAATACACAATGGTGGTGTCCACCACGTTCAAAGCCGGATGTGATGCTGCAATGAATGATTTCTCGAACTTCACAGAAGCGTCTGCAAAATTGCCAAGCGTATAGGCGGCCATGGCGTCGTTGATGAAATTGTTGGCGATGAAGGTCAGACCTTCCTGGATATCGGCTTTGCTGCTGCCGCGCGAATCCAGTTCAGCTGCCTTATCGTAGGCCTGGTACGCCTGGTCCAGCATATTGATCCCCTCGATCACCGGTTTGGTTATGATCCAGAAGGAAAGTTTGCCGTCAGCGTTGTAATAGAGGTCTTTGTCCTCGTATTTCACCACTTCATACTGTTCTCCCTGAACATCCCTGAACTCGGTCGACAGCGCACGCTGATCCTTGAGCACCACCTTTGCCTCGAGGGCAGAAAGGCCTATCCACAGGTTGTTCGTGGGATAGGAATAGGCGCCGGTAAGGGTTTGGGCATAACTTATCCAGGTGGCAGGGCGGCTACCGCGTTTGGCATCCTGGGTTTGTGATTTGAATTTATCGTAGTTTTTCAGGAGGGATTGCACCTCTTTTGATTGTGCGCCCAATTGCAATGCCATCAACAACATCAGGGCAGCTGTAAGGATTTTTTTCATGATGTATTATGTGTTTGTTCAGTTAATAAATCGTCTTTCAATATATTTTGCCGAGTCGGTGGCCTTCGTGCTTGCCGGGTCCGCGGTCTTCGGCGCCTGGGTGGGTCTTTTGCGCCGTTACAGATCCTCCTCCGCATCCTTGGGGAGGGGATCGCTTTTGCCGACGCAGCAAACGGCTGCAATGGCGTCGCTTTCGCGCAGGTTGATCAGCCGGACACCCTGGGTGGCGCGTCCTGCCAGCCGGATATCACTTACAGCTACGCGTATGGTGATACCGGAGCGGGTGATGATCATCAGATCATTCTCATCGGTAACCGATTTAATAGCAATAAGTTTTCCGGTCTTGTCGGTAATGTTCAGGGTTTTTACACCCTTGCCCCCGCGGGCTGTTTTCCTGTAATCTTCAATCAAAGAACGTTTGCCGTACCCGTTCTCACTGACCACCAGCACATGCGGCAATAACGAGGCCTCTACAGTTGTATCTGCACATATCATGCCAACTACCCGGTCGTGCTCTTCAATGGAAATCCCGCGCACACCCGCAGCCGTCCGCCCGATGGGCCGTGCGTCCTGCTCGTTAAAGCGTACACACTTCCCTTCACGGGCACCCAGCAGCAACTCACAATTCCCGCTGGTAAGACAGGCTTCCAGCAGCCGGTCGCCTTCCCGGATGGTAATGGCATTCACTCCTTTGGCCCTCGGGTTGGAATAGGCCTTCAAAGTCGTTTTCTTGACCGTTCCCCGTTCGGTGCACAATACGATGTAATTGTTGTTGATGTACTCCTCGTCGGTCAGGTTCTTCACGTTGATGTAAGCACATACGCTGTCCCCCGGCTCTATGTTGATCACGTTCTGGATGGCCCGACCCTTGGAGGTTTTGTTCCCCTCGGGGATCTCGTACACCTTCAGCCAGAAGCACCTCCCCTGTTCGGTAAAGAACAGCATGGTACTATGCATGTTGGCCGTATAGATGTGCTCAATGAAATCCTCCTCGCGCGTGTTGCTTCCCTTGGATCCTACCCCGCCCCGGCCCTGCAGCCGGAACTCGTTCAGATTGGTCCGTTTGATGTACCCCAGGTGCGAGATGGTGATCACCACGTCTTCATCGGGGTAAAAGTCTTCCGGATTGAAATCCCCGGCGGCATACTCGATGACCGTCCGGCGGGGATCGTTGAACCGCGCCTTGATCTCGAGCATCTCGTCCTTGATCAGCTGCATCTGCAGCGCCTCACTGCCCAGCAGTTCGTCCAGGCTCCGGATCAGTTCCATCAGCTGGTCGTACTCGGCCTGCAAACGGGAACGTTCCAGACCGGTAAGCTGGCGCAGACGCATTTCCACAATGGCCGAGGCTTGCTCTTCTGAAAAACCGAATTGCTCCTGCAGTCCCGTCCGTGCCTCTTCCACCGTCTGGGAAGCCCGGATCAGGGCGATCACCTCGTCCAGGATGTCCAGCGCCTTGAGCAGCCCTTCCAGGATGTGCGCGCGCTTGGCGGCCTGGTCGCGCTCAAAACGGGCACGGCGCACTACCACCTGGTGGCGGTGACGCACAAAGTATTTGATCAGCTGCTTCAGGTTCAGCAAGCGCGGACGTCCATCCACCAAAGCGATGTTGTTGACCGAGAAGCTGCTCTGCATGGCCGTGTACTTGAACAGGCTGTTGAGCACCACGTTGGCCACCACACCCATCTTCAGCTTGATGACAATGCGCATACCGTTCCGGTCGCTCTCGTCGTTGACAAAGGAAATGCCTTCCAGGCGTTTGTTTTCCACCAGCTCGGCAATCTTCTCTATCAGCTCCCTCTTGTTGACCATGTAAGGAATCTCGGTCACCACTATGGTTTCACGCCCGCTGGGGGCTACTTCAATATCT
Organism: Rikenellaceae bacterium DTU002; assembly: GCA_001512865.1. Taxonomy (GTDB): domain Bacteria; phylum Bacteroidota; class Bacteroidia; order Bacteroidales; family UBA932; genus DMER64. The sequence continues at coordinate 6,957 of LFSY01000042.1, forward strand.
GTTTTGGCACGGACCACCACACGGCCGCGTCCCGTTTCATAGGCATCGCGGATGCCCGAGGTACCGTATATGATCCCGCCCGTAGGAAAATCGGGGCCCTTGACGTGCTTCAGCAACTCGTCCACGGTAATGTTGTCCGCATCTATGTAGGCACACACGGCATCCACGATCTCACCCAGGTTGTGGGGGGGCATGTTGGTAGCCATTCCCACGGCGATCCCGCTGGCCCCGTTCAGCAGCAGCAGGGGCACCTTGGCCGGCAACACGGTGGGTTCCTTTAACGAATCGTCAAAATTAAGCTGGAAATCAACGGTATCCTTATCCATATCGGCCAGCACCTCCTCGGCAATCTTGCGCAGACGTGCCTCGGTGTAACGCATGGCGGCAGCGGAATCCCCGTCAACCGACCCAAAGTTCCCCTGGCCTTCCACCAGCATGTAGCGCAGGCTCCATTCCTGGGCCATACGCACCATGGCTTCATATACACTGGAATCCCCGTGGGGGTGGTACTTACCCAAAACCTCCCCTACGATACGGGCCGATTTCTTGGTGGGTTTGGAACTGGCGATGCCCAGCTCGGACATGCCAAAGAGCACCCTGCGGTGTACCGGTTTCAAACCGTCACGCACGTCGGGAAGGGCTCGGGAAACGATCACGGACATAGAATAATCTATGTACGCGCTCTTCATTTCATCCTCGATGTTAATCTTCTGAATTCTATCCTCCATGTTCTTCAAATAATCCTTCAAAAATACGAATAATTCCGCTAATTGACAACGGTATTTGTACCTTCCGGATCAAG
>LFSY01000042.1:7820-9031 GCA_001512865.1 Rikenellaceae bacterium DTU002
CGTTTGTAGAGGTCTGCCAGTTCTATGTCTATGATTTTGCCAATATGGCCCTTGTCCAGGGCGTTGAACAGGATCTGTTCGTCCACGCGGTTCAGGAACTCGGGCGTGAACATTTTACCCAGGGCCTTTTCTATGATCTGACGTCGTCGCGTATCGGCGGCATGTGCCGCATTGGAAGAAACGGTGGCAAATCCCACCCCGCCACCGAACTCTTTCAGCTCGCGGCTCCCTATGTTGGAGGTCATGATCAGGATGGTATTGCGGAAATCCACGTGACGTCCGTTGCTGTCGGTCAGGCGTCCCTCGTCAAAGACCTGCAGCAGGAGGTTGAAAATATCGGGATGTGCCTTCTCAATTTCATCCAGCAGCACCACCGTGTAAGGTTTGCGGCGGATGCGTTCGGTCAGCTGTCCCCCCTCGTCGTAGCCCACATAGCCCGGAGGTGCCCCGATCAGGCGGCTTACGGCGTATTTTTCCATGTATTCGCTCATGTCAATGCGCACCAGGTTGTCTGCCGAGTCGAACATATACTGGGCAAGAAGTTTGGCCAGGTGCGTTTTCCCCACTCCTGTGGGACCCAGGAAGATGAACGTGCCGATGGGTTTGTTGGGGTCCTTCAGCCCGGCGCGGTTGCGGTGGATGGCACGAACCATGGCGTCTATGGCGCTGTCCTGCCCTATGAGCTTCTTCTTGAGCATTTCGGCCATGTTCAGCAACCGTTGGGTCTCCGATTCGGATACGCGGCTTACCGGGACCGAGGTGATCATCGATACCACTTCGGCGACCGTATCTGCATTGACTTCCTTTTTGTTTTTCTTTTGGATTTCGTACCACTGGTTGCGCTCCTCGCTGAGTTTTTCTTCGAGAACGCGCTCCCTCTCGCGCAGGGAAGTGGCTTTCCTGTAATCTTTTTTGTCCACCGCCTCGCGCTTTTCCATCATGATGCTGTCCATCTCCTCTTCCATAGTGACCAGCTCTTTGGGCAATTTCAGGTGCGAGATGTGCACGTGCGAACCCGCTTCGTCCATCACATCAATGGCCTTGTCCGGCAGGCAGCGGTCGGTGATGTAGCGTTGTGACAGGCGTACACAGGCCTCCAGGGCATCGGGGGTATAAGCCACCAGGTGGTGTGCTTCGTATTTGGGACGTATGCTGCGCAGTATCTCCAGCGTATCGTCGTATTTGGTGGGGTCCACGATCACTTTCTGGAA
>LFSY01000082.1 GCA_001512865.1 Rikenellaceae bacterium DTU002
CCGGCGAGGCGGCGGGACGCAAAGGAGGCGGGCGTGGGATCAAGATTTTGTTTTTTCATATCACTAGCATCCCATAGGCAATGCCGGAAGCAGTCCGGGATCCCGTGGTCGGCACTCATTGTACGAGGCGAAGGCGAAGGCGTCAACCCTCTTCAACCCGCAAAAAAATGCTGACCTCGGGGCCGTCCGCCTGTAGCCTACAGGCGCATGAAAAAGAAAACCAAGGCGCGTGACCGCGCAACCCCGAGGCCAGCAAGAAAAGCGTACACCGTTCTGCGGCAGCTCGTCCAGTGGATTCCCGAGGGCCTTCCCGACCGGATCGCCCGGGAGGCGAAGGCGGACATCCGGGCGTTCTCCTGCACGAGCCACGTGCTGGCCCTGCTCTACGGCCAGATCACCCGCTCGGGCAGCTTGAACGAGATATGCGACGCGGCCAGCCTGCACGAGCCCGAGCTGAACCGCATACGGGGCGCGACGGCCCCGAAGCGCAACACCTTCTCGAACGCCAACCGCACGCGGGATCCGGCGATCGCCGAGAAGCTCTACTGGGACGTGTTCCGGCACCTGCAGACGATCTGCCCGTCGTTCACCCAGTACAGCAGGCACCGGGGGTTCATCTTCCGCGTGAAACGCGGCATCTTCGCCATCGACTCGACCACGCTGAAGCTGTCGCTCGACTGCATCGACTGGGCCAGGCACCGGCGCAGGAAGGCCGCGGCCAAGACGCACATGCGGCTGAACGTCGGCAGCATGCTGCCCACCTTTGCCATCGTGGAAGACGCCGCGCATCACGATTCGAAGCGGGCCGACGCGTTGTGCGAGGGCATGAAGGACGGCGACGTGCTGCTGGCCGACCGGGCCTACGTCGACTTGCTCTTCCTGCACGGGCTCGCCACGCGCGGTGTCTTCTTCGTTCTGCGGGAGAAGGAGAACATGGTCTTCGAGGTGCTGGAGGAAACGCGGCACCAAGACGCGCGGATACTCACGGACCAGACCGTGCGTCTGTCGCGCAAGGGGTCGGCGGACAAGTACCCCGGCACGCTGCGCCGCGTCACCGCCGTCGTGGAGGTCGACGGGAAGGACATGGAAATGACCTTCATCACCAACAACTTCGACTGGAGCCCCCGCACCATCGCCGAACTCTACCGTGCCCGCTGGGCCATCGAAAGCTTCTTCAAGGAGCTCAAGCAGACGCTCCAGCTTGCCGACTTCGTCGGCTACAACGAGAAGGCGGTCAAGTGGCAGGTCTGGATCGGGCTGCTGGCGCACCTGCTGCTGCGCTTCCTCAAGCACGTTTCGAAATGGGGCCTGAGTTTTTCGCGCCTCGCGGGAACGGTCCGGTCGGCGCTCTGGATGAAGATCGACCTGCCCGGCACCCTGCGAATCTATGGGACAGCAGGCGGCCCCAGGCGGCCTGTAATCGTCGACAAACAGCTCTATTTCCAAGGTTTCGAGCCATTCTCGCATGCGCCTGTGGGATAGCACCCTTCGAAAAACCCCTGGTTCCAGGGTTTCCGGCCTTCGCCGTCGGCACACACACTCCCCGAACAGACTCCGGACATACAGAAAACCCCAATGAATCAAGGGGGAAAAGGGGGTGGTGTGTCCATTTCGAGCCGCCTATGGGATGCTAGTGAATGAATTACTTGAGAGTGGGGGGTTCTCGGGCAGTTCATGGT
>LFSY01000143.1 GCA_001512865.1 Rikenellaceae bacterium DTU002
CAGCCGTGCAGGTAACTCGGACCGAGGGGGGTTACCAGCCTCGGCTCACCTCCTTCAAAGGGGACAATGTATATGCGGGAGCGCCAGTCTTCTGCCGTGCCGCTGCTCAGGGCGATCTCTTTCCCGTCGGCGGAGATGACGTGGTCGTTGTTGCAACGGGTTATCGTGCCGGTGGAAATTTCAAACGGTCCTTCCTGCCCGTCGGGCGAGATACGGTAGAGTTTTCCTGCCGAGTTGTAGACCAGCCAGTGTCCGTCAGGAGTCCAGTTGGGCGCTTCCACCAAATACGGAAACGTTTTGACCAGCGTCAGTTCATTGGTTGTAACATCCAGGACCATGAGCCGGTACGTTCTATCTTCTTGCTGGGATCGCAAAGGCAATGCCATAAAGATCAGGATTATAGGAATGATAAGATTTTTCATGACGGTTCAGATTTCAGATTATCAGATAAAGAACAGGGTTACTCCCCCAACGCTCAGCACGGCACCCACCACCTGCTGCCAGGTGATTTTACGTTTGAGGAAAAGGTATTCGGGCAAAAGGATCAGAATGGGGACCGTGGCCATAATGGTCGAGGCCACTGCGGTGTTGGCATGCTGTACCGCCATCAGGGAAAAAGTAACCCCCAGATAGGGTCCGAATACCGAGCCGGTGATTGAACTGCGCAGCGCCTTTTTGTCTTTCAGCGCCCTCAGAAAATCGCCATAGCCTCCCTTGAAAAGGATGATCAGGGCAAAGGACACGATCCCGATGATGGTCCTGATCTGTGTGGCCGCCAGAGGTATGTAAAGGGCATTTTCGGGCGAATAGACCTTTTCGTAAGCGATCATGCCCTGTTTGCTCAAAACGATGCCCACCCCCTGTCCCAGCGCCCCCAACAGGGCAAAAACAACGCCTTTGACAGGGAGTTCCATACGCACCCGGTGGTTGCTGGTACCGTTCTGCTTTTTAAGAATAGATATGGATATTCCGGTAAGGGTAAGGCACATACCTGCCAGTGCGATCCAGGACATCTTTTCTCCCAGCAGGAAAAAACCGAAGACGGCGGCAAAGGGCGGCGCCAGCGTCATGATCAGCTGTGAGAAACGCGCCAGGATCATCGTGTAGGAGGCGAACAGAAAATAATCTCCCAGAACGAATCCTACCAGACCGGACAATGACATCCACCACCAGGTGGCCCTGTCAGCGTGTACGGGAATAAAATTGCCGTTTAAGATCAGCAGGGTGATCCCTATCATAAGGAATGCACAGACCAGACGGATCAGGTTCAGGTTGAGGGATCCCAGCCGTTTGCCGGCATGTTCAAAAAAAAGGGCGCTCAGTGTCCACAGGACAGCTACGCCAATAGCAATGGTTTCTCCTTTCATGCGGGCACAAAAGTAGAAAAAGAAAGGCAATTATTTCACATGTCGGGTTCATTAACTTTCCATTCAATGATCCCTCCGGATGCTCCTTCCTGTAATTGTGCGGTCAGTTTTAATGCACGGGTAGTCACCTGTTTGAAATCAAGTTTGTTATAACAGTCTTTATGTACAGTATAGTCTGTAGTGGCTTCCACCGGGTACCATGTATTATCTTTTTCGTAATACAGTTTCCAACTTTCAGGTACCCGGAAATTGCCGTCGTAATGGTCAAAATCCAGCCAGTACACTTCTACACTTCCTACTTTTTCAGGCTTTTCAAACACATAACCCACCGATTCTTCGCTTCCGTACCGCAACCACCAGTAGAGATACGGTTTGGAACGGTCTGCCGAGTTCAGCGGATCCCACTGGTCGTTAATACCGAACTCCGGGGCTGAAAGTTCTTCCAGGGCTCCTGTCCGGCCGGCAGGGTCGTCCCGGTTTTGCCTGCTTCTGACGGCGGCCGGACGGGCACGGGATGCTATGGTGGGTGCCGGGACGGGACGGGCGTATTCAGCCGCCTGAGGGATCCAGACGGCCATTTCACCGGCACCCCGGTTATTCCAGGTTGAATAAGGAACAGCTGTAAAAGGCACTTTGACTTCCCTGCCGTCTCTTTCTACCTGGATAGCAGTTCCGGTAAGCACTGTGATGCCATT
>LFSY01000115.1 GCA_001512865.1 Rikenellaceae bacterium DTU002
CACCAGAAAGACGAGCTGCTGACGATCAGCCGTTTTGTCGATCCCAATATGGAAATTGCGGAGCTGACCGACCGGCAGATGGCCCAGCCTCACGGAGGAAAAGCATTGCTGTTTGAGAATAACGGGACCAATTTCCCCGTGGTGACCAATATTTTTTCTTCCGAAAAACGAATTGCCCTGGTCTTCGACATGGACAACCTGGATGATGTCTGTACAAGGATATCCGGATTTTTTCAGGCCTTTTCACAGACCCTGACCAACAGCAGGTTCATGAGAAGGTCTCCTTTGGCTGAACTGACCCAGTACATTCCTAAAAACTCCAATTCCGGGTCCTGTCAGGAAATTGCACTTTTTCCCCCGGACCTGAACAGGATCCCCTTTCTGAGAAACCGGGAATTTGACGAGGCCTACAGCCTTCACGATGTTCCAATGATCATCAAAAATTCTTACCTGAACACATATTCAGTAGAATCCACAAGGTTGATGTGGCATTCCAAAACCACCATACAGGTAAGGTTTGAACCAGGGTCACAGGCTGCATCGTTTATCAACGAATCCCCCCAGGGGAGGATCCCGGTTGCCTTGTTGCTGGGAGGAGATCCTCTCTACACCCTGACCGGTATCATTCCCAGATCTTCAGACATTGATCCGTTGTTACTGGGAGGCTATTTGCGAAAAAAAGCCATGGTCAAGGTCCCCTGCCTGAGCCAGCCGCTGGAGGTCCCGGAGAACTGTGACCTGGTAATTGAAGGATATATAGATAAAAATGCCCAGCTGCTCACCGCTGCGGCATGCGGTGAAAATACCGGATTCTATTCCCTTGGCGGGAAAGAGCCCCTGATCCACGTAACCTGTATCACTCACAAAAAGAATGCGGTTTTACCCTTGATCATCCCCGGTATAGGGCTGGTTCGTTCAAAAAACAATCTCTGTAAGACCATTTCGGCCTTTGTGGAAACGAACTTTGAACAGACCGTTGCCCTAGAAGTAAGAAAATTATGTTTGCCCTGTTACAGCTATCCGATCGCCGTGGCTGTTGTTTCCATTAGAAAGTTTTATCCGGGGCAGACCCATAAAGTGGCACACGGGTTCTGGGGGTCTCCTCTTACTGCCCTGAATAAATTGCTCATTATTGTGGATGAGACGGTGGATGTATACAACCGTTATGAAGTCAATGAATGCATCAGGCAGTATTACAGCCCTTCACGTGACACCTTCTTCAGCAGGGGTCCTCTGAGCATTAACGATCATGCCTCCCCTCAAAGAGGATTTGGCGGGAAGATGTGTATTGACGCCACCAAAAAAACCATTCCATATACCCACGTTCCCTCTTCATCGCCCGATCCCTGCCAGTTTTATCACAAATCGGAAGGCAATCCCCTTGAAAACCGTTCAGATGCACGCATTTTAGTCGCCGTTGACGAAGAAATTGACACGGACAACAGGGAACTCTGCCTGTGGATGGCCATCAACCAGGCTGATCCCGTCCGTGATGTACGTATAGAAAACGGGATCCTTTATGTCGACGCGTGCATCAAAAGAAAAGGGGACAAGGGAATTACAAGGCCCTGGCCAAATGTATGCTGTTCATCTCCCGAAACCATCAGAAACGTAGACAAATACTGGGACCGCCTGAAAATAGGTCCCTCCGTCATTTCCCCTTCCCTGAAGATTCAACGTCTTTTGCGAGAGGGCAATGCGCAGGTCAAAGAGTAAAGGCCCAGCACCACCATACCCAATACGGACATCCATCCAAGATAATCACCGTATCTGACATAGAAGGTCAGCTTTTCGTTCAGGTTCAACGTCCCGCTGATAACAGCCGGCTCCCACCATCGGGTTTCTACCAGACGTACTCCTTTTTGATTTATCAGGGCTGAAATACCGGTATTCGCACTGTGGGCAATACTTCTCCTGGTCTCTATGGCCCGTAACGAGGCATAGCTTACATGCTGCCTGTATCCCGGAGTGTTTCGCCACCAGCCGTCGTTGGTGATCACTGTCATGAACGTCGCCCCGTTCTTGACATAACCCGTGAAAAATGCTCCGTAAATAGATTCATAGCAGATGGCTACNNCCCACCCAGGTTCAGCGATAATTTTTCAATGAACGGGAACAGGTCAATGTAGGGCATTTTTTCGCTTCCCACCACAAGCTTTGATTTGTGATATATTTGTACCCGATCTGAAGAATCGAGCTGTACAGCTGAATTGTACACTTCGTACCACCTGTCCTGATAACGACGTGCTGAAGCAGTGGGTTTTTGCGCAGAAGCCGGATAAAACCCAATCGTATTGGCTCCAAAAATAAAAGCAGCCCCGGGATATTCTTCCACCAGTTGTTTATAAAGCACAACAGAAGGAGAAGAAAAGTAATTACCCAGAACGATTTCGTGAACACTTGTCTCGGGAGCAATTACATAACGGGTGGAAGCACTGATCTTTTCCCGTGCAAGTGTCAGGATCTTTTTATCCTGTTCCGCCTGGGGCATTGTACTGTATTTTTCCTTCCAGGGATCAATGTTTGGCTGAACGACTGCGATCTCAACGGGCTGTTCCGGCTCCCTGTAAGTATAGTATCTTATGATTGAGATTATTACGGGGGCAGTAACAACAACTGCCAGCAATACTATGCTTCGTTTTACTTGTATGTTCCTGAAAATGAAAAAAAGCGTCAGGTTGACGGTCCAGATCCACAGGCTTCCTCCAAGAACTCCGGTAACTTCGTACCACTGGATCAGACTCAGGTTGGTTGCAAATCCGTTACCCAGGACAAGCCACGGGAATGATATTTCTGCATCAAAATAGAAGAACTCCCAGGCAACCCAAAGCACAGCCAGAAACACATAGGCCAAAACAGTGTTTTTCCCTTTTTTCAAAAACCATTTTTTGACCCTGCGGAAGACGGTAAAAACAACAAACATTTGAAAGGCATTGCCCAATACGGCAAGCATCCCTCCCCAAAGCGTGCTGTAACATACCCAGAACACGGTCAATCCGTTCCAAATGACAAATGTCAGGGCGTAATAGATCCAGCAACCCCTTTTGCTGTTCACGGTGAAGGCCTGTTCCATCCAAAGAAGCGGAACAAAGGCGAAAAGCAGGATCAGTCCGGTATGTGGAACAAGAAAGGGGATACTAAGAAGAACGCCCGATAATACGGACAACACAAGGTTCTTACGTACGGAATTCATAAGACAAATCTACAAATTATTATCAAATATATGTTTTTTTATAACTTTGCCGGCCATGAATGACTTTCCCCTGAATTTACTTATGGGCGTGATCGCCGGTTTTTCAGTATCCGTACCGCTCGGACCGGGAGGTCTGTTCTGTATTCAAAGAACTTTAAGCAAGGGACCCAGATCGGGTCTGGTTGCCGGCATGGGGGCTGCCACTTCAGATGTGATCTATGCCTCACTGGCAATATTAAGTCTCTCGTTCATAAGAACTTTTATTGAAAACAATAAAAATCTCATCTTCCTGGTAAGCGGGATGGGCCTGATGATCATAGGCCTTGCCATTTTTTCTTCCAATCCTGTCAAGCAACTGAGACAAAACAGAGAATCCAAAAAATTCTGGGAAGATTACCTTACGGGATTTCTCATGTCCATCACAAATCCCGGATGTCTTTTCCTTATTATCGGGGTATTTGCCTTCCTGGGAACAAGTGTAGACAGAACTTCCGGTTCGTTTATCATTTCTGCCATTTTGCTTGGTGTTTTCCTCGGGTCCACTTTATGGTGGTTCCTGCTGAGCACTTTTGTCAATCTTTTCAGAAAAAAATTCAGACTCAGGCAACTCTGGAATATCAACCGGTTTTCCGGTGCCGCGATCATGTTTCTGGGTATGGCAGCCGCCGCAAAAGGGTTGTCAAATTTGTTGCGTATCCTGATTCATTGATTTTTTCATATCTTTGATGCTACAATGGGGATGTTTTGGTTTTGACAGCAGACGACATTGGAAAGCAAGCACGTGGAGCTTCGTGTCCCGGCTCCTAAATCTCAGGACTCAAGCCATAACTGGCAATAACAACTACGCACTCGCTGCCTGATCGGCCATAGGCTGATCACTTAATCCCTCCGGGCCAGGCCCGGAGCGACGAGTATCCCGCAGAAATTTCCGCCTTCCGGATTCCTGCATACGGGGTATCGACCACAGAAGGCTGGTTGCAAAGAATCTCCGGCTTTGTAACAAGATTTTAGGAGATAAGGACCATATGGCCCGCCGGCAGGCAGTATGGTCACGAAAAAAAATTGCAGGCTAAACGTGTAGAAATCTTTTGGATGCGCTGTTTGGACGGCGGTTCGAGTCCGCCCATCTCCACAATACGGACAGGTTAAAATACATACTGTTATGAAAAAAGTGCATCTCATTTTACTGGCTTTGGTGCTGGTCGGGTGTATGGAAGATTCCTGGTGGGAACCACGTACCATCATAACCTATGCTGAATCCGGTCAGGCCCTGGGACGTTACCAGTTCACCTACGACGAACGGGGAAACAAATTTACTGAAACAGGTGATTTATGGGATGAAGCGACCGGCACCTGGCAAAGAAATTACAGGATATCCTATTCGTATGATATTTACGGGTTGCGCACCGGAGCGCTGAATGAAAAAAGGGACAGCTTGTCCGGAAAATGGCAAGCGCAGTCACGTATCATTTGTCAGTACGCCACTGAGACATCCCTGCTGGAAAAAGAAACCCACCAGATCTTCACGGAAGATACGGCTCTGTGGGAGGACGCATTCAAGGATCATTACATCCGGGATGATCAGGGACGTCTTTTATACATTGTAAGGGAAAAGTGGAACAACGGGGAAATTGAGAGGGATTTCACGCTGCGGGGAAAATTTGTTCTCAGGGCACATCTGGCAACAGGTGTGGCGGGTTGGGAGAATTTTATCCGGGATTCTTTTGCCTACGATCAGGAGGGGACCCTTTTGGGAGGCAAAATTGACACCTGGGATCAACCCTCTCAACAATGGACTCCCGTGTTCAGATATGAGTACCTTTATGATAAAGAAGGGAATGCGACAGGTGAGAAGGAAGAAAAATGGGATGAGGCTTCTGGCACCTGGTCAGAAATCGGGCGGTATGCCTATACTTACGACAAACATGACAATACCGTGGAATCACAGTACATCCCTTCTGACAAACATCCACGGGCCGGGCATTACCTGGTTTTCTACTACAACAAAATGAAATCTTCTGTCGGTTATTACCTGGGAGACACCGGCACATTTCCGGGCGTACGGGGAACAGCGGAATATTTCAGACAAAAGAGATGAGCCGGACTTCATTCCTGGATCTGGCCGCAAAAACGCTCTATCAAAAATACGGGGAAAACATTTCCCGGTGTTGCCTGGTCTTTCCGGGACGCAGGGCAGGTCTTTTCTTTCAAAAAGAACTTACCAAGTACCTTGAACGGGAAATATGGATGCCTCCCTCAACAGGTATCAGCCAGCTTGTTGAAAAAGTTGCCGGACAAAAGGCAACCGATCCGATCATTCTGCTGGCAGAACTTTTCCTGCTGTTTAAGGAATTGACGGGAAAAGAAGAAGGATTGCAGGATTTCTATTCACTGGGGAATTTATTGCTGCACGATTTTGACCAGGCAGACAAATACCTGCTGGACGCAAATGATTTGTTCCATAATGTCAGGGACCTGAAACGCATCGCCCAGGACTTCAGTTTTCTCTCTGCCGAACAACAAAAGGTCCTTCAATCGTTCTGGTCTTCTTTCCGTGTCAATCCGGACCATCAGCTCAACCGGAGTTTCATCTCTGTCTGGGAGATACTTCCTGTCCTGTACCGCAAATTCAACGAGATCCTTTTACAAAAGGGATATGCCTATGAAGGCATGATCTATAGAAAAATGGTGTCGGAGATTGGGCAGGGGGCAAAATCGGATTTTCTGGAGCAGTACCAGAAATTTTTCTTTATAGGTTTCAATGCCCTGAACGCATGCGAAAAAAAACTGTTCCGGTATCTGAGAGATCAAAAGAAAGCAGGATTCTTCTGGGATTATGATCCTTACTACATAGAGAATCCCATTCAGGAAGCAGGTTTGTTCCTGCGGGAAAACATGAAGGAATTCCCCCCCGAAAACACCTGTGACAAGACAACATCTCCATTGCAGGATAAAAGGATGATCAGAATTTTAGCGGTACCTTCCTTCGTTATGCAGGCCAAGATCGTTCCCGGAATTCTCAGAGATCACAAACTTCCGTTCGACACCAGGACCGCTGTCGTTCTGGCCGATGAAAACCTGCTGTTGCCTCTTCTTTACGGCTTGGGCCAACAAAATGAAAACAAAGGGAACATGAATGTTACGATGGGATTCCCTCTTCGTCAGACTTCTCTTTTTGCCTTATTTGATTCCCTGATGCATTATTACAACAAATCGGGAGGCAAACATGATTTCGGGGCCGTAGCGATGCATCCGTACGTCCGCGCACTCGATCTTGCACAGGACCTGAGAACTGTACCTGAAAACGAAGAAGGCCTGTATACCCGTCTGACGTATATCCTGGATCGTATTGACCGGTCCCCGGAACTGCTTGCATCAGATGTGATGCTTACGGCTGTCGAAAGGGAGACCAGAAAGTTGCTCAACACGTTGTACCGTTCGGTTTGTGCGTCCGGGGTGGACATAAGTGTCACAGTCTTTACAAGGCTTGTCAGACAGCACCTGTCACAGGCACGTATCCCTTTCAGCGGAGAGCCGCTGGAAGGCTTGCAGATTATGGGTTTCCTGGAAACGCGCTGTCTGGATTTCGAAAATCTTATCATCGTGTCCTCCCAGGAAAATGTGCTGCCAAAAGCATACAGGGAAAATTCATTTATCCCTTACAACATAAGGAAAGCATTCGGACTGCCGTCCTCCGAGCATCACATTGCTGTTCAGGCTTATTATTTTTACCGTCTTTTACAAAGGGCCGATAATGTGTTTTTTATCTGGAACAGCAACACCGAAGGCCCTGCAAGAGGAGAGATCAGCCGTTTTATCCGTCAGATTGAATTTGAACTTCCGGGATCATCGATTGTCAAAACGCCTGTCACGTACGTTCCCGAATTGCCCGGGATCGCTCCTGTCCAAATACCCAAAACAGATTCCGTAAAAGACATATTGCAGGAATTCACAGACTCCGGAGAAAAAAGATTTCTGAGCCCCACGGCTCTTGCAACCTATGTCAGATGCCCGCTGAAGTTTTATTACAAATACATCCGGTCTGTGGAAGAACCTCCCGATCTATCTGACAGTCAAGATCATATGCATTTCGGTAACATTGTGCACGCCGTTCTTGAACGCCTCTACAAACCGCTGACCGGAAAAACCATTTCAAAGGACGAGATTCTGGACCTGATCAGGCCCCGGGAAACTTTCAGGAAGCTGGTCTCTGGTGTGGCAGAAGAATACCTGCAAAAGATCACGGGAGAAAAGAACCTGCGTGATGAAGGAAAATGGCTGCTTTTCTCTGAAGTAGCCTCACAATACACAGAACGTTTTGTTAAATTTGACGCATCCCGGGCACCCCTGAAGATATGTGCCGTGGAAAAAAGATTCAATGGCAGGTACAAACAGGTAATGATCTCGGGGATCACTGACAGGGTGGACTTGCTGAACGGACAAATGTATATTATTGACTATAAAACCGGGGTGAAAAAAAACGCGTTCTCAAAGACAGAAGATCTTTTTGATACGCGTTTATCCCTGAAGAACGGGGATACGTTCCAGATCCTTTGTTATGTATTTTTGCACAGAGAAGACCCCGGCACCACCCAGCTTCCACTGCCTCTTTTATTCTATCTGAATTCTCTTTTCCACGACAAGGGAACGGGCCATATCTCCTACGACAAAAAAGCCCTTGACGATCCACAGGTTCTGGAAACCGTAAAGGAAGAGTTTCTTTTCCGGTTGGATCGTCTGTTGGAAGAATTGTTTAATTTTAACATTCCTTTTATCCAGACAGAGTTTACCGATAATTGTATTCAATGTCCTTTTATTACAATATGCCAAAGAGAAAAACACAATGACTAAAAAAGAAAAGGAAAAACTTATCATCCCGTTACTTTTTGTCCTGGCTGCGGCCATAATGATCATTTCTTTGCCACGGGAAGGGCAGTTTAAATACCAGTATCAGAAAGGAAGCCCCTGGATGTATGAAAACCTGGATGCTTCTTTTGATTTCCCCATTCTGAAGACCGAAGAAGAATTGCGGATCGAAAGAGAAAGGGTTACCAAAAGTTTTACACCCTATTTTCTGTTAAAACCCGATATTGAAGCCGAACAGCTCCGGGCTTTCGGAACCGAAGCCGGACAGGCCGGACTTCCGGATGAACTGCAGGGTAAATTGCTCTCCTTTTATAAAACCGTTTACAACCGGGGGATCATGGATGATGTCCGTTTTGAGGGATTGATCCCGGAGAACGGTCTTTCAGTTGTTCAGGGAAAGATGGCAGAAAAGAAAGCACACAGCGATATTCTCTCCCTCACCTCGGCAAAGGTTTTTCTTACAGAGATGCTGCAAGCTCTTTCGGCACAGGAAGAAAAAGCCCTACAGTCCTCGGGAATGGACCCGAGCATGTTCCTGGCCCCAAATCTCTTGTACGACGAAAGCACCACATTCGCCGTACAGTCAAGCAGCGTGCAGGACATATCCCTGACTAAGGGAATCGTTCATACCGGCCAGCGAATCATCAGTAAAGGAGAGGTGGTTACCGGTTCTACAGAGCAGATCCTGGATTCGCTCAGGGCCGAATACAATTCAAAGATCGGTTTTTCCGGCAACATCCTGTTATTGATCACGGGGCAGATCCTTATGATAGTACTTACCCTGTTCATGTGTTTTATTCTCATTGAGGCCATTCGTCCAAAGATGCTTCACAACATTCCCGAACTCATTTTTACTTTGTTCCTGTTCGTTTTTGTTGTGGCAGGGACCTCCGTTGCGTACAAGATAGAACCATCTTCCCTGTACCTGTTACCCTTCCCTGTTGTTGTCCTGTTTCTGGATTCCTTTTTCCCAACCCGTTTTTCGCTTCCCCTTTACAGCCTTTTCCTTATCCCCCTGGCCATCATAACGGACAGTTACCACCTGTTACTGATCAATATGATCGTGGGAGGCGTCGCCGTATACGTTTTCCGCTTCTGGGGAAGGGGCTGGCAGCAATTCCTTTCAGCCCTCCTGGTCTATATAGCTTATTTATTGACAGACCTGTCTTTTCATCTGATATCGGAAGGTACACTGACTGAACTGAACATTGCCGCTTTCAGAAACTATGGAGTGGCGTCCATCCTGCTGATCGCTTCCTATCCGCTGGTTTTTCTCTTTGAAAAAATCTTCGGCTTTGTGTCCCTGTCCAGACTCAGAGAACTGGCTGATACCGGGAACAAGGCACTCAGGGAATTATCCGAAAAAGCGCCCGGTACCATGCAGCATTCCTTACAGGTGGCAAACCTGGCCGAAACTGCTGCCAGAACCATCGGAGCAGACGCTCTTCTGTGCCGTGTAGGCTCCTTGTATCACGACATTGGAAAAATCAACAATCCACAGTACTTCTCTGAAAACCAGACAGCCACGTTCAATCCCCATTCGTTGCTCAATCCGCGGGAAAGTGCCCGGATCGTGATCCAGCATGTCGAAGACGGAAAAACCCTGGCAAAAAAATACGGACTGCCTTCGCTGGTAAGTGATTTTATTGAAACGCATCACGGCAAGACCAGGACTGAAGCTTTTTACAACAGCTGGTGTAATGAAGGAGGAGATCCGGCAAACATTGAAGATTTTACTTATGAAGGACAATTGCCTGCCACGCCCGAACAGGTGATCGTCATGATGGCAGATGCGGTAGAAGCCGCCTGCAGGAGTCTCAAGGATTACACACCCGAAAGCATTTCCTCAATGGTCAATAAAATGGTAGATCAGCGTGTTTCAGACAGCCAGTTGCAAAATGCAGATATTTCCTACCGAAACCTCCGCAGGATAAGGGACACCCTAAAAATTCAGATACAGGAAATGTATCATTCCCGGATCACCTATCCAAAACGGAAGCGGCTATAAAAACGAGACAGCATACACCAGAATGGCAACTATCAGTATTTTAAGGGCACCGTCCAGTGCGGCGCCTTTTTTATACCGAATCCATACAAGATGAACAGCCAGGAAAGGGAGGGAGACAAAAAAAGTGAAAGATCCCGTGACGGATAGTACGGCATAGAAACAGGACAGGACCAGTGCCAGAACAATTAGTACCAACTGATAGATCTTTGCAGGAATATCGGACTCTGTCTTAAAAAAACGGGACAAAAGCACGGCAAAAGTGTTTTTGCCAAAACTCTTGTCGTTTTCATAGTCCCGAATATTGTTCACGTTCAACACGGCAGTAATTAGCAATCCCACTGCAGTCGCAATCAAAAAGACATTCCTGTCCAGATATCCTGACAGGAGGTAAAAACTGCCCGCCACCCCGGCCGGTCCAAAGAAAAGAAAAACGGACAGATCTCCTCCCCCGTGATATCCGTACGGGATTTTTCCGGCAGAATAAAAAATGGCTGCTGCAAGGGCTACAGCCCCCAGAAACAGGAACACAAACGGCCCGTATCCCAGTAATGTGCCAAATGACAACCTGACAAGGGCAAGGCCAGAGATCAGGGAAAGCCCGCCAATTATATAAATGAACGTAATTATTTGTCTTTCTGTCATTTTACCGCTTTGCAGACTGAGCGCCCTGCGACCCGGTTGTTCCTTATCCGTTCCTTTTTTCCAGTCACCGTATTCATTGACCAGGTTGGACAGGATCTGAAGGAGACACGAGGTCAGCATCAGAAAAATGAATAGCGGCCAAGAAAAAAAACCCTGTTCCCTGGCCAGAAACGTTCCGGTCAGAATTGATGAAACAGAAAGGACCAGTGTGCGGGGTCTTGTACTTTGCAAAATTGCCAGCATACCTTATTTCAGGAAATACTGGTTCAGAAAATTCTGGAAATCCTTCTTATACTGGTCGCCAATGGGAACACTTGCATCTTTGCTGAAAACGATGCGGTTCTGCACGACTTCCGTAATTTTGGTAAGATTGACTATGAAAGAACGGTGTACCCTCATGAAAGTTTCTTGCGGCAATCGTTCTTCAATGGATTTCAGGCTGAAAAGCGTCATAACAGGAATACTGTTTTCAGAAAAGATCACCACATATTCTTTTCTGCTTTCAATATACTGGATATCAGAAATCCTCAAACGTACAGTCCTGGAATCGGCCCTCACGAATACGTATTCGCTGTCCCAGCCCGAAGGTGTCTTCTTACTGCTTTCCTCATCCTCCCCTTCTTCCACTTCATCAGGTCTGTCCTTGCTTACAGAAGCGGCATTTCTCAATTCATACTGTTGTTTGACCTTCTCGGCACTTCTCATAAAATCGGTCAGGCTGAAGGGCTTCAGCAAATAATCCGTGGCATCGACCTGGAACCCTTCCACGGCAAAATTGGCGTAAGCCGTTACAAAGACAATGATGGGCTTGTCCTTCAGTGAACGAATGTATTCCAAACCGTTGATATCCGGCATCTCTATATCTGTAAATATGGCATCTACTTTTTCTGAAGCCATAATATCCATGGCTTCAGTGGGCCCGGAGCAGGCCTTTACCAGTTCCAGGTAAGGGATCTTTCCCACGTAAGAAACAAGCTGCTGCAGGGCAAGTGGCTCATCGTCGATTACTAAACACCTGATATTCATAATATATAATTATATAGGAAGTCGCAAATGTACAATATATTCCTTTTGAGTCTGCTCCATGGTCAGTTGGTAGTTATCCCCGTAAAGCAAGTTCAGCCGTTCCCTGACATTCTTAATGCCCAGTCCTCCGGCCTTGACCGTTTTGGGTTTATCCGGATATATGGTATTTGTAATTGAAAAATTGAACCAGCCGGGTTCAACCCAGAAGTTCATATTAATAACCGTCTCCTCGCCATACACAATACCGTGTTTGAAAGCATTCTCAATAAAAACGATCATGACTAGCGGCGGAAGCTGGACATTGGGAATGTCCCGGGGTACGGTAATGTTCAGTTTTACGTTTTCTCCGTAACGAAGCAGGTTGAGGTTACAATATGCCCGGAATACCTCAAGTTGTCTTTCCAGGGAAACTTTCGTGTCAGGAGTACTCTCATACAGCATATGCCGCAACAGGCGGGACAGGCTGACAATGGCATCTTTGGCCTTTTCTTCATCTGAATCAACCAATACATGAATATTGTTGAGTGTATTCATGAGAAAATGCGGACTGATCTGGAATTGCAGGAATTCCATTTTGTATTTCATCAGTTTGTTGTCGGCCTCGTGTGAAAGCATTTTTTCCTTGATGTTGTGGAACACCATCCGTATGGACACGTTCATTCCCATCAAAAGCATGGCAATCACAAAATTGCTTAACAGTGTCGATTCATAGGGGATGAAATTGGTCCAGGTTGCTCCGTACTTGACATCCATAATGTCGATGATGGCTTCACATCCAAAAACGATCCCAAGCAACAGGATGAACAACAGGAAAAAGTAAGTGAAGTAATTATTCTTCAGAAGAAACAAAGGCAGATACATGTAATGATGAATCAGCAGACCTACGAAAAAAGGAGATAAAATTGCCCACAACGACAGGACATGCTGCTGGATCAGGAGGGGGCTGATGAAGGCGACTGCTATGAACCCCCACAAAACAAGATTTTCAAGTCTCCGAAGCTTTCTTAGCTCTCTGTTAATTTCGTATTCGTGCTTTGTTACCATAAGGGAATGAATGTACGAATATACGATTAAGTCCAGACATATAATAAAAAAAAAGGCGGGATTTAGATCTCCCACCTGTAAAAAAGATTTCGCATCTTTTTTGTGTACGTTTTTAGTTCAAAAAACCATTCATTATTTATCCTAGTCACAAAGATAATTTCCAAAAACTGGAAATACAAGCAGAATTCTTTTGAAACAGGATTTCATCTACGAAAGCATTGTTTTCATCTACGAACGGCCTTTTTTCTTCAACATAATTTTTAGAACCCGAAAATTTCATTTTGAGAAAGCCTGACAACTTTCCCGTATCCGGAAAGATACTTAAGGTCAAGAGCCTTGATATCACTTAAAATACAATACGTTGCAGGTCTTTTACTGATCCATTCTTTCTGGAAAGCCACCACATCCTGTAACGTCAGGGGCTGCACTTCCTCAAAAACGACTTTTCTCATATCGGTCCACAGATTCTTTTCTTTTGCCTGTCTGTAATAATTCAGCAGACTTCTTCCGGTTATGCGTTCTGTCCGTAAAGTCGAAATCAGGCCATCCTTGGCAAGTGTAAACGATTTTTCCGATTCCGGCATGTTGTTGATGATCTCTTCAAAGGCATCCATGGCTTCTTTCATCTTATCATTCTGAGTGGCGATGAAACTTGTGAAGACATAAGGGAACCCGGGCTCGTTCCGGGAAGGTTCGCTGAAACGGGCGTTCGCGCTGTATGCCAATCCCCTGGCTTCCCTCATTTCCTGGAAGACAATCGCATTCATGGAAGAACCGAAGTATTCGTTATACATCCTGGCGACTGTGTAAGGAACGGTTTCGTACGTTTCGTTTTCTCTGGCAGAATAAGAGGCATAATACATCTGATTGGCATCATATTGTGCCAGATACACAGTATTCTCATTGATGATACGGGGTTTGAAATATTCCTTTTCCGGAAGCGGGATCAGATTTTCAGCTACCGGATAAGAAGTCGTGAACATCTCCCCGGCCTGTTCCATGGAGAGAGGACCGTAGTAATATACGGAAACCTGATATTTCAGGAGGTCCCGGATCCTGGCCGTAAGTGACGCCGGATCCGTACGTCTGAGTTCATTTTCAGACATCACGTTGGTCATGGGATTGACAGGACCGTATTGCACATATTGCTGTAAACGCTGGAAATTGCTTCTTTGATCGGTCTTGGCATCGGCACGGCTTTTCAGGATGTTGGCAGTAAGTGACCTGTATATATCCTTGTCGGGTTGCGCTCCGGTGAGCAATTCATTGAGCAATTCCAGGGCTGGCTGCATGTTCTCTGACAAACCGTTGATGGTAATGGTGCATGTGTTTTGGGATACGCTGGCGTTGAAGGAGCATGCCAGAGAATAGAACGCCTTGCTAATCTCTTCAGCTGTTTTTTCCGATGTCCCCAGATAGCCCAGATAATCAAATGCAACTGGCAGGACTTTGTCGTATATACTGCCAAGTTCATAAACCACAGTAAGTGTAAAAAGATCATTCATTGTATTGGGAACATAGACCATGTCTACCCCGTCGGCAAGTGTCCCTTTGACAAAATCCTTGTCAAAATCGACGAAAACTGGTTCTATGGGCAGGATTTCGGAAGCAAGGATCTCTTTCAGAAAAACGGAGGAAGTATCCCTGTTCATATAAATGGGGGTGATCTCCGGTTTTTCAATTTTCTTGTACGTTGTGTCGGGACCCTGTCTTTTGTAAATGACGGCATAATTGTCTTCCCTGAAGTATTTGCCGGCAAATGCCACAAGGTTGTCTTTTGTGACGGCTTCCATCCTTTCAACAAACCGGATCTGCTGCTCCCATGGAATACCGTTGGTAAATGAATTGACAAACATATTGGCCCTGCCCCTGTTGCTTTCCAGCCTCCTCATCATATTGAACTTGTAATTATTCACTATGGCCGACAACAGCGTTTCGTCAAAATCGCCGAGCCGGATCTTGTCCAGGCTTCCCAGCATCAGGTCTTTTACCTGGTCCAGGCTCTGGCCTTGCTTAGGATTGCCCTGCAACACCAGTGTGCTCCGGTCAGCCAGCATATAGGCGAAAGCACCTGCCTGCAGCACCTTTTGCTGCTGATTCAGCTCCAGGTCCATGATCCCGGCACTTCCATTGCTAAGCAGTTCCCCCAAAACGGTAAACAGTGCATCTTCTTCCGATGCTACGTGAGGTCCCTGCCAGCCAACGGTTACATATTCCGATTCCAACCCCCACACTTCAACAGACAATGGTCCCTGCACAGGTCCTTCTTCGGTCAGCACACGCCCGGGAAGGTCCGGATTGGGCTCCCATGATCCGAAATATTCATCTATTACGGCAATCATTTCGTCCGGGTCAAAATCCCCCGACAGGCATATGGCCGTATTGTTGGGAACGTAATACGTTTTGTAATAATTCTTAATGTTGGTTATGGAAGGATTCTTGAGATGTTCCTGTGTCCCTATGATGGTTTGCGTTCCGTAGGGATGTGAGGGAAAAAGTGCCGTGAAAAGCTTTTCAATCACTTTTTCACTGTCCATCGTAGCATACATGTTCATCTCTTCGTATACGGTTTCCAGTTCTGTGTGGAAACCGCGTATTACGTTGTCAGAGAAACGCTCTGCCTGGATCTTTGCCCAGTTCCTGATCTGGTTGGAAGGAATGTCTTCTATATACACAGTCTGGTCGTAACTGGTTCCCGCATTGGTCCCGGTCGCCCCGATAGCAGACATGAGTTTGTCATACTCGTTGGGAATGGAAAAGCGTGAAGCTTCCAGCGAAATACTGTCAATGCGGCGGTATATGGCTTTTCGTTGCTCTTCGTCACGTGTTGCCCTGTATTCTTCAAAAAGCCCCTCGATCCGGTCAAGCAGGGGTTGTTCAAGTTCGTAGTTCTGGGTCCCGAATTTACTGGTCCCCTTGAACATCAGGTGTTCAAAATAATGCGCCAGTCCGGTTGTTTCTGAGGGATCGTCCTTCCCGCCAACCCTTACGGCAATGAAAGTTTGTATCCTGGGTGTTTCCTTGTTCACCGTCATATAGACCTTCAGACCGTTGTCGAGGGTATATATACGGGCATTGAGCGGATCTCCTTCAACGGTCTGGTAGTCGTAGCGGGGTCCGCAAGATAGCATGACACCTATGGTGCCAAGTGTCAAAACGGCAGTTCTAATTTTGTTTATACGTGACATGATTATTGGTTATTTTCACAAATTTACAAATATTTGCACACGGCATTGATTTTGCTTGAAAAAACTCAAAAAGACAATGGAAACCTCTTCACCTGTTTCGTTTTACTGGATCATATTCATTGGAACAGTGATCCTGAGCTGGATTGTACAGTCTCTGCTGCAATCAAAATACAAGAAATACTCCAGGATAAGGATCTCATCCGGACTAACGGGTGCGGATGTGGCGCGCAAAATGCTTCTCGAAAACGGGATTGCCGATGTTCAGGTAACCTCTGTAAGGGGCAAACTTACAGACCATTACAACCCCGTATCGCGTACGGTGAACCTAAGTGAAGGCGTATACGCAGGCAACAGCATCATGGCTGCGGCCGTGGCTGCCCATGAATGCGGTCATGCCCTGCAGCACGCAAAGGGATATGCCCCGCTCAAAATGCGTTCCACGCTTGTTCCTGTGGTCAGTTTTGCCTCGCAGTGGGTCATGTGGGTCATTCTGGCCGGACTGCTGGTGGTCAACACATTTCCCCATCTCATGTTGCTGGGAATAATTCTGTTTGCCCTGACGACCCTGTTCAGTCTGATCACCCTCCCCGTAGAGATCAATGCCAGTTCAAGGGCCCTGGCATGGCTGAA
The DNA here is from genome assembly GCA_001512865.1 of Rikenellaceae bacterium DTU002. Taxonomy (GTDB): domain Bacteria; phylum Bacteroidota; class Bacteroidia; order Bacteroidales; family UBA932; genus DMER64. The sequence continues at coordinate 16,598 of LFSY01000115.1, forward strand.
CGAAACGGGCATTACGAATTACGAAACGCACCCGATGGCAAGGGACGCTCTGAAATCTGCGGCATATACCTATATTGTAGCCGCCATAAGTTCCCTGGCTACCCTGTTTTATTACATCACACTCTTTACAAGGCGCCACTGATCACGCTCTTCCCGTTTTTTGTATATTTGTGAGGAATAATACAGAAGATCATGGGAAAAGTTGTCACATTCGGAGAAATCATGTTGCGTCTGGCTGTCCCGGGGCACCTCCGCCTGGGACAGACAAGGGAATTCACCGCCACATTTGGCGGCGGCGAGGCAAATGTCGCCGTATCCCTGGCCAATTACGGGATACCGGCTTCATTCGTAACCAGACTTCCCGTCAATGACCTGGCAGCCGAATGTCTGAAAGAATTGCGCTCTCACGGTGTTGATACCGGAGATGTAGTTTTTGGTGGAAATCGTATGGGACTGTACTACCTTGAAACAGGAGCTGTTGCCAGGCCATCTAAAGTTCTGTATGACAGAGACTTATCTTCTTTTTCGGAAATCAGTCCACACATGATAGACTGGAATGAAGTGCTGCGGGACGCCCGGTGGTTCCACTGGACAGGTATCACGCCTGCCGTGAGCCAGGGAGCAGCCGACACCTGCCTTGAAGCGATAAAAACCGCAAACCGTATGGGAATTCCGGTTTCCTGTGATCTGAATTACCGTAAAAACCTGTGGAAATATGGAAAACAGGCCTCTGAGGTAATGCCCCGTATGGTTGAAGGATGTGACGTGATCATTGGAAACGAAGAAGATGCGGAAAAAGTATTTCATATCAAACCGAAGGGTTTCAGCGCAACCGGGGGCAAGGTAAACGCCTCTGACTTCGAGCATGTCTGTATGGAGCTGTCTGAAACTTTCCCCAGGGCCAAAAAGGTAGCCGTAACCCTCAGGGGTTCCCTCAGTGCCGAACACAATACATGGTCGGGCGTGCTGTGGGACGGCCATAGGATGCACACGGCTCCCGTATACGATATCACCCATATAGTAGACCGCGTGGGAGGAGGAGACTCCTTTGCAGGAGGACTGATCTACGGACTGCTGACATGGCCCCGGGATGACCGGAAGTCCCTCCGTTTCGCAACGGCTGCATCATGCCTTAAACATACCATTTACGGGGATTTCAACAGGGTAACGATCCAAGAAGTGGAGACTCTCATGGATGGAGATGCCTCCGGACGTGTTAACAGATAAACAATCAATATGGCAAGGTTCAGTAAATGGGAAGTGACGGAAGCCATCCGGAATACCGGTCTGGTCCCCGTTTTCTATGATTCGCAAACCGGGATTGCGCTGCAGGTCATAAAAGCCTGTTACCGTGCAGGTGTCCGGGTATTTGAATTTACAAACAGAGGTGATTTTGCGCACCTGGTATTTGCCGGACTGGAAAAGGCAGCAACGCAGGAATATCCGGAAATGATACTGGGAGCAGGATCTGTAACGGACGAGGCCACTGCGGCTCTGTACATTCAATCCGGAGCTGCTTTCATCGTGGGCCCCCTGTTCAATCCCGGGATCGCGAGGTTGTGCAACCGCCGCATGATCCCCTACATACCGGGATGTGCCACAGCAACCGAAGTGGGCAATGCACAGGAAGCCGGGTGTGATCTGTGCAAAATTTTTCCTGCCTCTGAAATTGGCGGACCCTCCTTTATCCGCAGTCTGAAAGGGCCTATGCCACGCAGCATGTTTATGGTTACAGGCGGGGTGAAACCGGAAGAAAGCAACCTGCGGGAGTGGTTCACGGCTGGAGTGACGTGTGTCGGCATGGGATCAGCCTTGTTTTCCAAAGAGCTGCTCCGTACGGAAGACTGGGAAGAGATCTCCCGGCTATGCCGGTTATCGCTTCAGGCTATAGCTTTGGCCAAAACTACAACCTGATCTTGCTGTATGCCGGGACAAGGGATTTCATAATGAGCCACCCGATCAGGTACGACACGGAACAAATGCAGAAGATGATGAAATAACCGGCCGGCTCGCCCGTAAATCCCATGAACGTCATCTGTGTGCTGGCCGCATGATCGAACAGAACCCCTGAAAAACGATTGATCACATAAGATGAGATCATGCCAGCCGTAGTACCGATCCCGGTTATGGTCCCGATAGTGCTTTTAGGGAACATGTCCCCGATGGTCGAATAGAGGTTGGCAGACCATGCCTGATGTGCCGCTCCCGCTATCCCAATGATCAGCACGGGGATCCAGTAAGATATATTTCCGAGAGGCTGCGCGAACATGGTCAGCAAAGGAAAGAATGCAAATATCAGCATGGCTTTCATACGTCCTGAATACGGCTCCATTCCTTTTTTCTCCACAAAATAAGTAGGCAGCCAGCCACCTATGACAGATAGCAAGGTAATGGCATAAAGCACAAAAATGAGCCATTGTGCCGTAGGGTTGTTGGAAGGCAGGTCGTATACGGAACTCAGATAGGCCGGTGTCCAGAAAAGGAAAAACCACCAGACTCCGTCCGTCATGAACTTCCCCGCCGCAAAAGCCCAGGTTTGTCTGAAAGTGAAACATTTCCAGAAAGAGATCTTTGTTTGGGAACCGGGAGGGACATCGTCAACTGAATGGTCTTCCACATCCTGCCGGATGTATAACAGTTCTGTCTTGTTCACCTTCGGATGAGCTTCGGGTTTCTTATATACAAATATCCAGAATCCCATCCAGATGAATCCCAGCGCCCCAATTAGCAGGAAAGCCGCTTCCCATCCAAACCTGGTGGCGATAAGGGGAACGGTGATGGGGGCGATTAATGCGCCTACTGTCGCTCCGGCGTTGAAAATACTCGTGGCAAAACCCCTGTCCTTCCTCGGAAAATATTCCGCAGTAGCCTTTACCGCTGCAGGAAAATTGCCCGCTTCTCCAATGGCCAGTATGCTGCGTGCAAACATAAAAAGCGACACGCTCACGGTCGTGATCCTGGCCACGATGTCCACCCCTTGTGCCATACGCAATGCCTGGGCACTGTCCAGCCCCACCACGGCTTCTGTGATCACCCCGCAGAGGGCATGCAGACAGGCCCCCACAGACCAGATGGCTATCGCCCACAGGTACCCTTTTTTTGTATCCAGTCTGTCAACGATCCTTCCGGCAAACAGAACCCCAATGGCGTACATGATCGAGAAAACCCCTGTAATCTTCCCGTAATGCACATTGGTCCAGTGGAATTCCGGAGCAATAAAGTCCATCCATGTCAGAGACAAGACCTGCCGGTCCAGATAATTGATGGTCGTGGCAAAAAACAACATCATACAGATGGTCCACCTGTAACGGGACATTTTTTCTCCTTCCTGTTTGGTTTTCATAGTCAGAATGTAAAGTAATTGCGGGCATTGTAATAACAAACAGCCTGAACGACCTGCCTGCCGATGAAATCGATTTCAGAGGCAGGCAGCAGCCCCTGTTCCATGTCGTTCCCAATAAGGTTGCACAATGTCCTGCGAAAATACTGGTGACGTGAATAGCTCAAAAAACTGCGCGAATCGGTCAGCATTCCCACAAAACGACTTAAAAGGCCCTGCAGGGACAGGGCATTGAGCTGTTTTTCCATTCCGTCTTTCTGGTCCAGGAACCACCATGCCGATCCAAACTGGATCTTTCCGGGGATACGGCCGTCCTGGAAGTTACCGGCCATAGTGGCGACCATTTCGTTATCGCGGGGATTCAGATTGTACAGGATCGTTTTGGTGAGTTTGTCCCGGCTGTCAAGCATATCCAGAAAACGTGACATATTCCCTGCAACCGCAGGATCGCCAATGGAATCATAACCTGTATCCGGGCCAATGGTACGGAACATGCGGGAATTGTTATTGCGCAGGGCTCCGTAATGGAACTGCTGGGTCCAGCCCTTTTCCCAATCCATGATCCCGAATTCCACCAGCATTGCTGTCTTGAACTGTCTGATCTCCTGTTTATCCGGATGTTTGCCGTCCATCACCCGGCGGAACACGGCATCTGTACCAGCTTCAGTGTAATCCTCGGCATAAAATTCCTCCAGCCCGTGATCGGACAGACGGCATCCCATGGAATGAAAGAAATCATGACGCAGACGTAATGCTTCAATCAAGGTTTGGAAGGTATGTATGGTAACCCCGGATACTTCCGAGAGTTTTTCAATATAATTCCGGTACACACCGGGCTCCTCTAAGGCCATGGCTTTATCGGGACGCCAGGCCGGAAGCACCTTGACCGGAAAGCCATCCCGAGCCAGTTTTGCATGATGTTCCAGGGAATCTGCAGGATCGTCGGTAGTACAAAGTACCTCCACCCCAAATTTTTGAATGAGCCCCCGTGCACTGTACCCCGGTTGCTGCAGCAGGTCGTTGCATTGCCTGTAGACCGTCTCGGCAGTTTCAGGCCCCAGCAGTTCCCCTATCCCAAAACTTCCCTTCAATTCCATATGTGTCCAGTGATACAAGGGGTTCCGCATAGTGAACGGTACTGTTTCCGCCCATTTCAGGAATTTTTCCCAATCAGAAGTTTCCCTCCCCGTTATGTAACGCTCATCTATTCCGTTCGCACGCATGGCCCTCCACTTGTAATGATCTCCGTTAAGCCATATCCGCGTCATGTTTTCAAACCGCCTGTCATTCGCAATTTCAGAAGGGTCCAGATGACAATGAAAATCAATGATCGGCAGATCTTTTGCATATTCGTGGTACAGTCTTTCAGCCGTTCGGTTTTGCAATAGAAAATTGTCGTCGTTAAAATGCTTCATAATAGTATGGTTAAGCCCATATGGATTCTTTCAGAATCTCAGCCGGACCGTGCGTAAAGATGAAAACGATGATCCTGGCCAGGTGCCACGTACCCAGGGTGGCCGCAACACCCCAGGCCACCCCGGGACTGTAAAGCCACCTGAGGGGTATTTCTTTTCCCCGGATCAGTTCAATGATCATGACTACCAGGGCACAGACAGAAAACAAGACCATCAGGGGGCCGAAAAGATGATATTCCAGGCTTTCCATCCATGCGCCCCTGTAGAGTGAAACCATGGATTTCACCATACCGCAGCCCGGACAGGGCAGTCCGGTCAGCATTTTGAACGGACAGAATGACTGACTCGCCTGTAAATGATCTGCCCCCGGATCGAATAAGAGGATCAGCAGTGGCATGAGCAAAAACAGGAATAAGGCTGTTATTCCGGCAATTTTGCGCCCGTGCTTCACGACGGTATTATCTGTACAGTTTGTTGATCTCGCTTTGAACGATCATCGCGGCTATCATGGGAAAGAAAAAGCCCAGCAGCATCAGCAGTACGGACTGGTCCCTGGGGGGTTCCCCAATCCGGTCGTCCAGCGCCGGCATGCCGTCACGGCCGATAACAAAGAAAAAATACATGTTCACCGGCCATATGCATCCTGCAAATACGGCCACTACGGATGACACGATCTCTCTTCCTGCCAGCGCATTAAATACTTTTGAAGCCTGAAGGTTCCAGTAAATCAGGTACAGGCCGCATGTAATGAAGCCCAGAAGGAGCACCACAATGGGTTCTCTGTGGAATTTGGGAATGTTGTCAATAATCTGCATAATAATTAATCTTTATAATTGTTCAACCCGTATTGGGTCCGGACGGTTCCGTTTCTTTTGTTTGCCCTGCGTACCTGCCTGTTGTATTCCCTTTCAGGAATATGCACATAATCCCGCGGATGGTCCAGGTGCAGGGTCACGGCAGAATACCTGACTTGCCTTCCCCTGATACCTGCTCTTTCGAGCCTTTCACCAAACTCCCTGTCTTCTCCCCCGTAGCGTAGTCTCTCGTCAAAGCCCCCGACTTCGAATATGTCCTTTTTCCACGCCGAGGCATTTCCTCCGTTCCAGGTTGCCCCGGCGGGAGTCAGGCAGTTCAGCAACTTGGCTTTCAGACCTTTCGAGGTCAATTTGTTGTTTTTGAAGGACCTCTTCAGCCCGTTTTCCTCCAGCCACGTTCTTTCAAAGCAAATGCCCGATCCGATCTCTTCCTTTCCGATCCTCCGGGACAAATCCAGTGGCAACCTCACCGTTCCTCCTGAAAGGAACCTGCCGGGCCTGCGCATTTGCAGGTGCACTGCGACGAAATCCATACGGGGAATAAGGTCTCCGTCACTGAAGATCACGTACTCCGAGGTGCTTTCAAGTAAAGATTTATTGAGAATGGCACATTTTCGGAATCCCATATCAGGATGATAAACGTGTTTGAGGGAAAAAGGAACTTCCTGCCTGTATCTTTCAATGACCGCTTGTGTCCGCTGATCGGATCCGTCATCAGCCACTATTATCTCAAAATCCCTGATGGTCTGGTATTTATAACCCAACAACACAAGTTCCAGCCACAGCGGTTGATTAAAGGTCGACAAAACTACTGATACCATCGTAAACAAAGATAAAAAAAGTGGAATAAAATGTATTTCACTTTTTGTTTTATAATAAATTTTATTTAAATTTGAACCGTACGTTTAGCCTTAAGGCTATGAAAACATTCATTATCCTATCCATTCTAAGCCTGATTTTTGTTTATCCGGCAAAGGCTCAGGTTACAGTTACAGGTCACGTCACAGCTGAAATTATGGATGCTGCGAGTGTTTCTTCGCAGAGTTTTTATTCCCACCAAATTGACAGATCTCCCGATTTCGCATCCGAAATGGATTTTGATTCATTCGTTTTAGGAGAAGTAACCATTCATTCCAGTTCCGATGTAGCGTGCAACGTAGTTTTGAAGCCCGCTGACATATCTGGTTCGGAGGGGGAGTCTCTCAGGGTAGAGACTTCCCTTGCCCCGGCCGGGAATAAGGAGGAAAAGCTGAGTGAGATCCATCACACAGACAAAGACCAGACTCTTCAATTGACAGGCGACGTCAGTGCCTTGCGCGAACAACGTTCAGACCTCTACAAGGGGTCCTATACTGTTGTTTTCGCATACAACTGATTATCAATGGTCAAGGTGCTTTCACTAAATATATTGTAATTTTCACTACTTTTGCGAAATTTACAATATATTTTTTTAATGCCCGGCTGTTCCTCACGTTATAAAAACCCCCGTACAACAACAGCATCCGGAAAAGTGTTTCTTATCATCACTTTTCTTATGATGGCGGCCGGTATGCTCTTTCCCGTCAAAAGTTACGCCCAGGATGAGGAATACCTGGAAGAAATGGTGATCTTCTTCTCCGTCCCGCGTATTGGCGGAACCGACGTTTCTGCCGTTCTTGGAGAGACCGACGTGTATCTGTCCGTAACAGAGATCTTTAATTTTCTTAAGATCAAAAACGACTTTACCGCGGGCTTCGATTCCATAACCGGCTTTTTCATAACCGAGGACGCCCCTTACCACATAGACCGGGTGAACAACAAGATCACATTCAGGGACAGGGAATTCAATCTCAAACCCGGAGACATGATCCGCACCGAAACCAATCTGTTTCTCAAATCGGGCTATTTTGGACAGATCTTCGGACTGGACTGCAGCTTCAGTTTCAGGAGTCTCTCTGTGACGATGAACACCAGCATTGAACTTCCCGTAATCAGGGAAATGCGTCAGGAACAGATGCGAAAAAGCCTGGGACAGATCAGCGGGGATATTGTTGCTGATACTGTCATCGGGAGGAAATTTCCCTTTATCCATTTTGGAATGGCTGACTGGTCTGCCGTCATGACACAGGAGATCAAAGGTCCCGCAGAGGCGCGGCTCTCTCTGAATCTGGGCGGTGTCATTGCCGGCGGCGAAGTCAACGTAAACCTGAACTACAATACCAGCATGCCCTTCCAGGAAAGGAACCAGTTCTACCAATGGCGCTATGCCAACAACAAACATAAGGCCCTGCGGCAGTTGATCCTGGGAAAGATCAGCACATTCTCCACCTCCACCATCAATTCCCCTGTCGTGGGGATCCAGATCACCAACACACCCACCACCTACAGGCAATCCTTCGGGACATACACACTCAGCGATGTGACCGAACCCGGCTGGACAGTAGAGCTTTACGTGAACAACGTTCTGGTGGATTACCAGCAGGCCGATGCCTCGGGTTTTTACACCTTTGAAGTTCCCATGGTCTACGGGAACACGAATGTTAAGCTGCAGTTTTACGGACCCTGGGGGGAGGAGCGTTCCAGGGAACAGACGCTCAATATTCCTTACAACTTCCTTCCGGCAGGCAATTTCGAATACAGGGTATCGGCAGGGGTTGTGGAAGATTCCCTGTTCAGCAGGTTTTCCCGTGCAGACCTGGATTACGGAATTACCCGTTTTATGACAGTCGGAGCCGGTGTGGAATACCTGTCTTCGGTTACTTCAGGACAGTTCATGCCCTTCGTGCATACATCCGTACGGCTTGCACCCGGACTCCTCCTCACGGGAGAATATACCCACGGCGTGAATGCCAAAGGAATCCTTAACTGGCGTCTGCCCTCCGACATTCAGTTTGAAGTGAATTATACCCGGTACGACAAAAACCAGACTGCCATCAACACCAACTACGTGGAAGAAAGACGGATCACCATGTCCATTCCCCTCAGGATGAAGCGGCTATCGCTTTTTTCAAGGGTGGCGCTCAACCAGATCATCATGCCGACCACACGCTATACCACAGCCGAATTGCTGTTGTCAGGGAACTTATGGGGCGTGAACACCAATATGACCACGTTTGCCACTTTTTCCCCTTTTTCCAAAACGAACATTTTCAGTTCACTTTCCCTGTCCGTAAGACTTCCTGCTTCCTTTATTATTACCCCGCAAACACAATTCAACTATACCCAGGGCAAATTTGTGTCTGCAAGGATTGCACTGGAAAAAAGGTTGTTCAACAACGGGTATATAAACCTGTCCTTTGAAAGGAATTTCCTAAACGCCATAACCAATCTGGAAGTTGGGCTACGTTACGATTTCTCCTTTGCCCAGATCGGTATTTCCGCACGCAGAAGCAACAAGACCTATTCATTTGTCGAAACGGCAAGCGGAAGCCTCATGGCTGATGCACGTTCAAAATATATCGGAGTCAGCAACCGCAGCAGCGTGGGAAAAGGCGGGATGGTTCTCTATCCTTTCCTTGACCTGAACTGGAACGGCCAGAAAGATGAGGGGGAACCCAAGGCATATGGCATGGAAGTCCAGGTTAGCGGCGGAAGGATCCAGTACAAGGAAAAAGACACCCTCACACGCATTTACGACCTGCAACCTTACGCAGAATACCTGGTTACCCTGAACGGGAGCAAATTTGACAACATCACATGGCGCATGCGCAACCAGACCCTGAGCGTTACAGTTGACCCCAACCAGTTCAAGCGCATAGAAGTCCCCGTCGTGGTAGTGGGAGAAGCTTCAGGACAGGTTTACCTTCGTGACCGGAACACACTGCGCGGACAAGGGCGGATCACAGTGATGTTCTACAACAAGGATACTGTGATGGTCCACAACACCCTTTCCGAATCCGACGGATACTTCAGCTACATGGGCCTGGCACCGGGCCGGTATATGGCCGCCATCGATCCTGAACAGATGAGAAAGCTCAACATGAAGTCCTCCCCGGAATACATACCATTTACCGTTGAGCCCAGCATTGACGGGGATTACATATTCGATCTGGAATTTGTGATCAGCTCAGTAGCGCCTGTTTCAGAAGAGAAACCGGAACCTCCTGTCAAAAAGGAACCCGAACCTGAGCCCG
>LFSY01000118.1 GCA_001512865.1 Rikenellaceae bacterium DTU002
ATCTGCGGAACGCCCGGACCGCTCAGCCATGCGGTGGCCGCTGTTGCCGAGATGATCCACACCGCATCGCTTCTTCATGACGATGTGGCTGACAATGCCGAAACCCGCAGGGGAGACAGAAGTGTGCAAAAACTATATGGTCCGAGGGCTTCCATTTTATTGGGAGATTACTGGTTTGCACGTGCTTTCCAGATATTGATGCAATACGACGGATTGCAGCTGTTGCCGCTTTACGCAGATGCCATACGTGCACTGAGCGAGGGAGAGATGCTCCAGATGGAAAAGGCGCAAACGCTTGATCTTACCTTTGACCAGTATGATACCATCTGTGAAAACAAGACCGTATCCCTGTTTCGTACGGCCATGCTCTCGGGGGCCTTGTCGGTCCCGGAAAAAGGCATTTCATCTGCATTCCGGTCTGTATTTGAAAAAACGGCATATCATCTGGGCATGGCTTTCCAGATACATGATGACATGATGGATTACCAGCCGGTTGTGGATTCGGGGAAACCATACTATCAGGACATCCGCGAATCCAAGATCACCCTGCCCCTGTTGGGAGCTATGGCCAACGCGGGCGACGGGGAACACAGGCTACAGGTGGCCGGATGGATACGCA
>LFSY01000126.1:0-11953 GCA_001512865.1 Rikenellaceae bacterium DTU002
TCGTCAATATATTTTGCGTAAGAATAGTCATACGGCAGCTTGAACCGGTCCAGCTGCGACCGGTCGGAAAGGAGCGAGGGATACCCCAGTGCATCTTTAATGTAACGGGAATCCAGTTCAATGTAAAGGTCCTGGGAGCCGCTGTAGCTGTAATAGGTGAAGACCCCGATATAGCTGATATTCCCCAGCTTGTTGTCAATATTGTAGAACCTGGAATTATCTGCCAGCGGTGTCCCGTTCCTTAGGATCTCGCTGTGAAAGAACTGGTAGCACGATACGGGCCGGGGCATTCCGGCAACGATCAGGACATCTCCCGGTTCGCAAATGGTTATCTGGATCTGGTATTTCTGAAGGAAATCGGAAAAATACGTTTCCCTGATACGGGAAAGGATCAGATCGTGGTCCTGTTCCATCTGTATCATGATGGAGAGTATGGGATCTATGGCGATCCTTTCTTCCACCCTGCGCAATTGCATTTCAAGTTCCAGGTCCCTTTCTATCGACATTTTTTGTGTCCAGACCTGGTACAGGTTCAGCTCTTTCTGCCTGCCGTAAAGGCTGACTGTCAGCATGGAAAACGCAGCGGCAAGAAACACGAAAAGATAAGTGAACCTGTTCCCCGTAAAGAAAGAAGGGTGTTTCACCTTGTTGACGGACAACAGCGTCCTGAGCAGGAGGAAAAACGAAAGATAGAGCAGGGACACGTTAATGTAGGCAATGATCGTGTACCAGGAAATCTCATCAATTTTGAAAAGTTCCAGTACTATGTTGGAATCCATCGTGAGTGCTTTCAGCGTGTGGTGCGAGAGCAGCAGGATACCTCCCAGAAATACCGTTAGGACCGTGTCGGTCAGAATGCGGAACGGCTGTCTGATATGATGGCGCAGCATCTCCAGGTCATTTCGGGCCAGGTAAAGGGCCCATACGGCAATAAAGACACACAGGGTGTTGAGGATCATCGCTGCCAGCGAATTCTCAAGGGGGCCACCGGCAAAGAGCAGCGGAGAAAAGAAAAGGGTGTCGAGCTGCAGTGAAGATGCGTATACGTAAGTCAGGAACCTGAGCATGCAAAGCCCGGCAATAACCCCCAGTGCGAAGATTGCCTGCCTGTTCCGGAAATAGAACATCAGCATGGAAAGCAATCCCAGGGCAATGGCCAGCCAGCGCAGGATGACCGCCTCTGAATATGTCTGCATGGAGGTGTCACTCAGTATGGTAAAAAGGACTCCGTCATCCTTGCCAAACACAATGAAGCCTTCGTCGAGGTTCAGGGGAACAATGGAACAATGGCCAGGCAGCCTGAAAGACCGGTTGGTTCTGGATTCGACAAAGCTGTTACTGAAGGGGAAATCTGTCCTGATAAGAATCCCGGTGATCAGAGTAACATCTTCGCGTTTGTATGCCTTGACCACGTACCAGGCGCTTCCCAGATTCATGTATTGTTCTTTTTCATCAACGCCGGACAACGGCTGATGCAGGATCGTGTTCCTGGAAAAAAACGAAAAATTGGGGAACATGGCTCCCGGACTGTAACTGTCATTGATGATGGGAAAGGTGTTGACCCAGGAGATCAGGCTGTCCCTGTAATACTTGTACACGACCATATCCCCGGCAACATCCCGTTCAGACAGGTCTGCCATGGGGTCCTGTTCCAGCTCCTGTAAAGCGATGTCTTCAATGACATGCTGTTTCCTGTGAAGCACATTTTCCACCTGTACCAGACGCTTCATACGGCTGTTGTGGGAAGTGAGCTCAAAGAAGGACAATACAAGGCACAGGACCGCGAGTGTAAGCGGTATGAGGAACCTCTGTTCCCATATTTTTGCCGGAATTTCTTTTATTCTCATGGGTGATGGTAGGCTTCCCCTTTAATTATGGTAAAGCATCTGTAAATCTGTTCCATGCACAATAAACGTACCAGTTGATGGGGAAAGGTCAGGGACGACAGGGACCATGTTTCATTGGCCCTTTGTCTTACCTGTGAAGAAAAACCATAGGCTCCTCCGATGGCAAAAACAAGTGTGCGGGTCCCTTTTTGCATATGTTGTTCAATTTGGAACGACATTTGCTTGGATGTACAGGTAGTGCCTTTCTCGTCAAAAAGAATGAGGTGGTCTCCGGCCTGAATGTTTTTCAGAAGCAGGACACCTTCTTTCTCTTTGACCTGATCGCATGACAATGAACCTGTGTTCTTTATATCGGACAATTCCAGACGCTTGAAACGGACGTAGTGAACCAGCCGTTTCTCATACTCCAGAATGCCTTCACGCAGGTAAGGTTCCTGTGTTTTGCCCATGCATAGAAGCACCATGTTCATTGGACAAAAGTAAGAAATTATGTGTAACTTGCCGAGGATTTTGGATTATGTTATGGTCAGAAAGACGATCTTTTACCTGTTGCTCACCAGTTTTTCTGCATTCGTCCCGACAATGCTGGAAGCGCAGGATGAGGAATCGAGGATTATTTTCACATCTATAGGAAATGATCTCAGAAGTGGTGATGCGGCTACCTTTGCCCAGTGGTTTGCCGAGGACATGGAGATCGATGTCCTGGGGAATGCCGGGGTCTGCAGCCGGAGCCAGGCCAGGCAGTTAATGAAGAACTTCTATGCCAGGTATACTCCCAAAACCTTTACCATAGTTCATCTGAGCGGATCCACCCCCATGCGTTACTGCATCGGGACCCTGATAGCCGGAGGGGAACGTTTCCGGGTAACGCTGTTTGTGAAATCTCAACGGGAGTCACACAAGCTCCAACAGATAAGGATAGAAAAGGACTGATCTATTTCTGTCTCATATAGATCTGCACGGGTGTCCCGTGAAAATCGAAGTGGGCCCTAAGCTTGTTTTCAAGAAAACGTTTGTAGTCCTCGCGAATGTATTGTGGCAGGTTACAGAAGAAAGCAAAGGAAGGGCAGGGGGTGGGGAGTTGTGTGATGTATTTGATCTTCACGAATTTTCCCTTGATGGCAGGTGGCGGATAGGCTTCGATCTGGGGCAGGAGCACCTCGTTCAGCCGGGAAGTAGGTATGCGTCGCGTCCTGTTCCCGAATACTTTTGCGGCCGCCTCGAGCACATTCAGGATCCGCTGCTTTTTGATAACGGACGTAAAGATCACGGGGACATCGGTAAAAGGGGCGATCCTTGCCCTGATGTTTTTTTCATATTCCCGGAGGGTATTCGTCTCTTTTTCCACCAGGTCCCATTTGTTGACAACGATCACACATCCTTTCTTGTTCCTGAGGATGAGTTGAAAAATGCTCATATCCTGGGCTTCCACACCTAACGTGGCATCCAGCATTAAAATACATACATCTGAAAACTCTATGGCCCTGATGGCCCGCATGGATGAATAAAATTCAAGATCCTCGCGTGTTTTTGTCTTTTTTCTGAGACCAGCCGTGTCCACCAGCATGAATTCGTACCCGAATTTGTTGTAACGGGTGGCTATGGCATCTCTTGTGGTACCCGCCACGGGGGTCACGATATTTCTCTCTTCTCCCAGGAAGGCATTGGTCAGGGAAGATTTGCCCACATTAGGCCTTCCCACCACGGCAATGTGCGGAATTTCGCGTTCCTGATCTGTCTGAGGCATGTCCGGAAGCACTTCCAGTACCTTGTCCAGGAGATCTCCCGTCCCGCTGCCGTTCACGGCTGCAATGGACACAGGCTCTCCGAGTCCCAGGGCATTGAATTCGTATGAATCGAAAATCCTGCCTCCATGGTCCACCTTGTTCACTGCCACGATGACCGGTTTGTCGGATTTTCGCAGGATCCGGGCTATACCCTGATCGTAATCGGTGATGCCGGTCTGCACATCCACCACAAAAATGACCGCATCTGCTTCCTCAATGGCCAGATGGACCTGCCGCCTGATCTGTTCTTCAAAAACGTCGTCAGAGTTCTCTGCATACCCTCCGGTATCAATAATGGAAAACTCCCTTCCGTTCCAGTCTGTTTTTCCGTAATGACGGTCGCGTGTGACACCTGCCGTCTGGTCCACAATGGCCTGCCTCTTCCCCACCAGCCGGTTGAAAAGTGTGGATTTTCCCACATTAGGTCTTCCTACAATCGCTACAATACTCATTCTTTCCTTTTTTGTAAAGCATTCGTTCTTCTTCCCCGGGACAACGTATGCCCCTTTCCCTCATGTGCCTGTTCTGACCGATGGAAGTGTTGGGAAATTTCCCTTTTTTCCTGATTATCAGTGCAATGCTCATGCTTGTTATGCCTAAGGCCATCAGCACCAGTGTCAGAAGAAACGTGGTCATAAGTGGAATCGCAGGCATTTGTTTTCGGGCAGCAGGGGATGACCGGTCACTGCCAGCGTGGGAGGAACCTGGTGGGCCTTGAAAGATGTTTTCATGATCTTGTTTTCAATTTCCCGGACAAGCGATTCCGGGGTTCCCGATCCAACCAGTTGTGCCACGGACAGACCTTCCTCTATCAGGCCGTGCAGGATGGGGTCCAGAACCGGATATTCAGGCATGGAATCACTGTCTTTCTGGTCTATGTGCAGTTCTGCGGAAGGTTCCTTCCTGATGGTGTGAACAGGTATGCGTTCCTCTTTTCTGTTCAGGTACTCCGCCAGGTCGTAGAGATCGGTCTTGTAAACATCTCCGACGACCATAAGCGCGCCTGCAAGGTCCCCGTACAGCGTTCCGTAGCCCATGGCCAGTTCACTCTTGTTGCTTGTGTTGAGAACAAGGGCATCTTTCTTGTTGGCATAGGCCATAAGCAGTACGGCACGTATCCGGGCCTGTATGTTCTCTTCTGCCAGGTCGTGCGGGGCATGTTCAAAGACGGGTGATAATTCACGAAGGAACTTGTGAAAAATGGCGTCGATGGGAATGATGTGATGGCTGATCTGGTTCAGGGTACATAATTTTAGCGCATCGGTCAGTGAATGTACCGTGGAATATGGCCCGGGCATCAGCAGCCCGTGTACATTTTCACTGCCAAGCGCGTCTGTTGCCAGGCAGGAAACCACGGCCGAATCCAGGCCGCCCGAAATACCAATGACGGCACGTTCTTTACCGGCTTGCCTGAAAAATTCCCTGATGCCGCCGGTCAGGATCCTGTGCAATTCTTCGGAAGTGTTCATTATAAAGTGAATTTACTGCTGATAGACTGGAAGTTGTACACTTTGTCAATAATATCTGCGAATTCCCTGGCTATGGACAACACCTTGATCTTGCTTCTGTCCACATTGGGATCGGAGCAGAGCGGTATGGTATCGGTCACAATCACCTCTTCCAGGTGAGAATTGGCGATCGTGTTGTATGCCAGCCCCGAGAGAACGGGATGGGTGGCTATGGCCCGTACACTGCGGGCTCCCTTGGACATCATCATCTCTGAAGCTTTGGCTATCGTCCCTGCTGTGTCAATCATATCGTCCAGGATGACTATGTTCCTGTCGTTCACATCGCCAATGGCGGTCATGCTTCCCACCACATTTGCCTTTTCACGTGATTTGTGGCAGATGATCAGGGGGCATTCCAGTTTTCGTGAATAGGCGTTTGCCCTCTTGGCCCCTCCCATATCGGGGGCCGCTACGGAAAGGTTTTCCAGTTCCAGGCTCTTGATATACGGTACGAAAACAGAGCTGGAGTATACGTGATCCACCGGGAAGTCAAAGAATCCCTGTATCTGGTCGGCGTGCAGGTCCATGGTCATTACCCTGTCGCATCCGACTGCCTGCAGCAGGTTGGCGACCATTTTGGCACCGATGGAGACCCTGGGGCGGTCTTTACGGTCCTGCCTGGCCCATCCGAAATAGGGCATGACGGCAATCACCTTGTAAGCCGAGGCCCTTTTGGCCGCATCAATGGTCAGGAGCAATTCAAAGAGGTTGTCAACCGGAGGGAACGTTGACTGAATGATAAAAACGGTAGCCCCTCTGACACTTTCATCGAAAGCGGGTTGAAATTCTCCGTCACTGAAAGTGGTAACGGATGACAATCCCAGGGGCAGACCCAGATGGGAGGCTATGCGTTCGGCAAGATATCGGGATCCGCGGCATGAGAAAACTTTAAATAAATGCAGATGATCCATTGTCCCTTTGGTTAGAAGATGGGACAAAGATAAGAAGAAAAAAAAGAATCACAGGGTCCCGGACAGGATGGTTTCAATATAATCCAAAACTTCTTTTCTTCCAGCCGAAGTTTTCGAAGAAACGGCAAAAAGCGGGGGAAGAGGTTCCCAGTACTCGGAAAGGGCACCGGAAATCAGTTGCGTCTGCTTTTCCAGAGCCGGGTTCGAAAGTTTGTCCGTTTTAGTGAGGATCAGGGCAAAGGGGATCTGCGCTGTCCCCAGCCGGAGTAAAAACTCCAGGTCAATTTTCTGGAGGGGATGCCTGGAATCGAGCAAAACAAACAACAGGACCAGTTGTTCTGATCTCTCAATATAATCCAGGATCATCGACTCGAGCTGTGCCCTTTTTGTTTTGGAAATTTTGGCAAATCCGTAACCGGGCAGATCTGTCAGGATCCATTGTTCATTTATCAGGAAACGGTTGATGCATTGTGTCTTGCCCGGGGTGGAAGAAGTATGGGCAAGTCCCGAGGTACGGCACAACATGTTTATAAGGGAAGACTTCCCCACGTTGGACCGGCCTATGAAGGCAAATTCCAGAGGGGCATTACCCGGCTGGTCTTCTGTTTTTACAGTACTTGATAGGTATCTGGCCTGTTTAATTTCCATGGGGCTAAGATAATGTTTTTTTCATATTTTAACGTACATTTGTCATATGGACTCAATGGATCTCACAGACCTTCAAAAACGTCTGGAAGAAGCTGTCAGTAAAGCATTTGAAAAGCCATGCTGGGTTCGCGCGGAAATCAGTCAGCTGGCTGTCCGCAACGGTCACTGCCACATGGAACTTGTACAGAAAGAACCCGATACGGACCGCCTTGTGGCAAAGGCCCAGGCAGTCATCTGGGCAAGTGTGTTTACTATGCTGCGTCCTTATTTTAAGACAAGCACAGGCATGGAACTGGGTGCCGGCCTGCAGGTCCTGCTGTGTGTCATGCCCAGGATGCACGCCTTGTACGGCCTGAGCCTGGTGGTTACCGATATGGATCCGTCCTATACCCTGGGAGGCCTGGAACTGGAGCGCAGAAAAACCATGGAACGACTCGAGAGGGAAGGGATCCTGCAGATGAACAGACAGTTGCCCTTCCCGCGTGTGCCGTTACGCCTGGCCGTGATCTCATCAGAAACTGCCGCCGGATACCAGGATTTTACCGATCACATCAGACACTCCGGTTACGGTTTCAGCCTCGGCCTGTTCCCCGCTCAGATGCAGGGAGCCGAAGCTCCCCGAAGTATTATCTCGGCAATGGAACAGGTGATGCAGGCCGGGAATGATTTTGACCTGCTGGTCATGATCAGGGGAGGAGGGGCCGCAACCGACCTGCATTGCTACGACAATTACGATCTGGCAGCCCACATTGCACAGTTCCCGCTGCCTGTCGTGACGGGAATAGGACATCACCGGGATGTACACATCGCCGACAGGGTGGCCCACTTGGCACTGAAAACGCCTACGGCCGTTGCCGATTTTCTTGCCGGCTGCCTGGCAGATGAGGAAGAGGACCTGCGCAATCTGTCCCGCCGCCTGGAGAGGGCGGTCCACAACAGGATCTCTGCTGAAAGACAAGACCTGGACCACCTGGTCAAGGATATCAAAGGATCGGTCCGCTGGCTTACGGGGCAGCACGAACACCATCTGGAATTACTGGAGCAGCGTATCCGGAGGAACAATCCCCTGGCGTTGCTGCAAAAGGGATATTCCCTGACTTTGTACGCAGGCAAAGCATTGCTCGATGCCTCTGCCCTGGAACAGGGAGACAAGATAACCACCTTGCTCTTCAAAGGAAGTTTTGATGCAATCGTGGAAAAGACAGAAAAATGACCCTATGAAAAAGAAATCAGAAATGACTTATGATCAGGCGCGTGAAGAACTGGACACCCTGGTGGCATCCCTGGAACAACCGGGGGCCGACCTGGGAAAGATCTCCGCTCATGTGAAAAGGGCGCTGGAACTGGTCACTTTTTGCAGGAACTACCTGCATCAGGTAAGTAAGGATGCCGAAAAAGCGATTGATTCGTATGAAAAGGAATAAAAGGACCGCTGCAGGGGTCATCTGCCTGTTGCTTGTCATCTCAACCGTCCGGGCGCTCCCGGGGCAGGAACGCATGAAGCTGGTAAGATCCGATACGACTTCCCATTCCCTGATAGGGTTGCTCCGTGAGTCCACCTCACAGGTGTTTCACGATCCTTCGCCTCCCCGTTTTGTAATGATCGACAAGAGCGAAAAATTTCTTTTCGGGATGGGCGGGTACGTGTCCTGTTACGCATACTACGACGGGACAGGTTTTTTGTCCAGGGATATGGTCACCTCCCTCATTCCCATGGAATCCAGCGATCTGCGCAGCGGAAGGTTTAACCTGGATGCAAGCAGTTCCAGGCTCTTTTTTAAATTGATAGGGAACACCGCTGTCGGGAAACTGCAGGCATACATCGAGGGAGGCTTTACGGCCCGGGGCAATGCCTTTTCACTCAAGCACGCCTATGTAGAAGTCAGACACATACTGATAGGCCAGACCTGGAGCAACATCATGGACCTGAAAGCTTCTCCCGCCACTGTGGACGGGGAAGGACCAGGCGGGTTGAACGGATTGCGTCAGCCACAGGTGAGGTACGGATGGGATTTTGTCAACGGGGTCAGTTTCCACTTGTCTCTTGAAGATCCGGAAGTAACCATGCTGCAGGACCTGGTGACGGGTACCGAGGATGTCATACTCATGGGGCAGCGTTTTCCCGATGTCATTGCATCGTTTGGATACGACCGGGAGAAATGGCACATGAAAGTGGGCGGGGTGATGCGTTTCCTGGAAAAGCAGCGTGGATACGGGCTGGCTGTTTCAGGTCACGTGAACCTCTCTCCCCGGGATGTGATCATGTTCCAGGCTACGGCCGGGGCAGGGATCGGTCATTATATCCAGGATCTGGGAGGTATGGGATACGATGTGTACCTGGACGGGAACAGGGACCTGGACAAATTCAGGGTGTTGGGATACTATGCAGCCTATGAACGCCACTGGTCCGACCGGTGTTTCTCCGGACTGGTCTATTCCCAGGTTTATGTGGATCCTTTTGAAGGAGCTCCGGGTTATCTTTACAAAAACACCAATTACGCTGCATTGAATACGTTCTGGCAGATCTATGAACACGGACTGTTGGGGATCGAGGCCGTTTACGGGGACCGGAGGAATCACGACGGGAAGAAAGGATACACCTGGCGGCTTAACTGCATGTTACGTTATAATTTCTGATCATGGAAAACCTTGAAATCTGGGAAGGCGACCCTTACCTGAAACCTTTTAAGCCTGTTATCTGGAGACGCCATCAGATGCGACTGGCCAAAGCAGACGTGATCCGCGGAACTCATGCTGCGATGAGCCTCGCAGTGAACAATCATTTGTATTACGGTGTCCACAAAACACCCGCCGGCTGGGTGTGCAGGGAATGGGCTCCCAACGCCAGCGCCATATACCTGACAGGAGAGTGTAACGGTTGGAAAAAAGATCCCGCATATGAATTCAGACCGGCCGGACCGGGCGACTGGGAGCTGGAACTGCCCCCTGATACGCTGCGGCACGGGCAATTGTTCAAGTGGATCATAGACTGGCCCGGGGGATCGGGAGAACGTTTGCCGGCCTATGCCCGCCGTTGTGTACAGGATCCGGTAACCAAGATCTTCAGCGCACAGGTATGGGATCCTCCCGTTCCCTACAGCTGGAAACACAATAATCCGCCCCGTGTCACAAACCCCCTGATCTACGAAGCCCATATTGGCATGAGCGGTGAAGAACCCGGCATAGCCGGATTTGACTCTTTTCGCAGGAAAGTCCTGCCCAGGATCGTAAAACTGGGATACAACACCATCCAGCTTATGGCCATCCAGGAACATCCCTATTACGGATCTTTCGGATACCAGGTATCCAACTTCTTTGCAGTAAGTTCCCGTTTCGGGACACCCGAAGAACTGAAACAACTGATCGATCAGGCGCATGCCCACGGCATAGCCGTCATCCTGGACCTGGTGCATTCCCATGCCGTGAAAAATGAGATCGAAGGACTGAGCCGTTATGACGGCACGTATGATCTGTATTTCCATTCCGGTCCACGGGGGGAACACACGCTCTGGTCTTCCCGTTGTTTCGATTACGGTAAAGACTCCGTTCTGTATTTTCTCCTTTCCAACATCAAATACTGGATCGAGGAATTCCGTCTGGACGGTTTTCGTTTTGACGGGGTGACTTCCATGATGTATTTCGATCATGGTCTGGGTCGCGATTTCACGGAATACGGGCATTACTTTGACGGGAATCAGGATGAAGATGCCATCACATACCTGGGACTGGCAAACAGGCTGATTCATGAATGCAATTCCCAGGCGATTACCGTTGCCGAAGATGTGAGCGGTATGCCCACACTTGCCTTTCCTCTGGAAAAGGGAGGCATGGGTTTTGATTTCCGGATGAGCATGGGTGTGGCAGACCACTGGATCAAATGGATCAAGGAACTCAAGGATGAAGACTGGCATGTGGGAGATATTTTCTACGAGCTCACCAACAAAAGGCGGGACGAACACACCATCTCCTACGCCGAATGTCACGACCAGGCCATGGTAGGTGATAAAACAATTATATTCAGGCTTATGGATAAGGATATGTACACGTCTATGAGCAAAGACATCCAGTCCCTGACGGTTGACCGCGGGATTGCCCTGCACAAGATCATCCGGTTGCTTTCCCTGTCGACCGCGGGAGACGGATACCTGAATTTCATGGGAAACGAGTTCGGTCATCCTGAGTGGATAGATTTTCCCAGGGAAGGGAACGGATGGAGTTATCATTACGCACGCAGGCAATGGTCCCTGGCCGACAACGGGCTGTTGCGCTACGGGGAGCTGGAACTTTTCGACAGGGATATGGTCCGGATGGCCGGGGCACAGAATTTGTACAATTCACCACCCCGTGCCGTAGTGCAGGATGTAGGATCGCAGGTACTGGCTTTTGAACGGGGACGCCTGCTGTTTGTTTTCAATCTGAGTCCTGCCCGTTCCTATACGGATTACGGTATGGAGGTCAGACCGGGCAAGTACCGCTGTATTCTGGATACAGACAGTCCACTGTACGGAGGATTTGGGAGAAATGACCGGAATGTGGCACACCTGACCGTGCCGCAAAGGGGGACTAACGTACTGTTCCTCTACCTGCCTTCAAGGACCGCTATGGTCCTGATTGAAGAATAATTCGTATCTTGCAAGGATTTGGAATAACGAGACAATTATGGCATATTTACAGTTCAATAAACACGAATTGGGGAACCTGGAATATTCACTGAACAGGGAGATCCTTTCCACCAACAGGGCTGGCGGTTATCTGAATACGACCCTTACCGGATGCAACACAAGAAAATACCACGCACTCCTTGCCGTCCCGGTGGATGCGTTGCACGAAGAAAGTTACGTGCTTTTGTCCTCACTGGACGAAACCCTTATTCAGCATGACCAGGCGTTCAACCTGGGAATCCACCGTTATCCGGGCATATACGAACCCAGAGGTCATAAGTACATTATTGACTTCGGGATGGATAAAAACATTGTCCTGACCTACAGGATAGGTGGTATGATATTCCGCAAAGAGATCGTGTTCCTGCACAACAAGGAGCAGCTGCTTATCCGTTATACCCTTCTGGACGCCCATTCTCCCACCACATTGCGGCTGAAACCCTTCCTGGCTTTCCGGAACATCCACGAACTGACGTATGCCAACATGACAGCCGACATCTTTCATTCCCATGTGGAAAAAGGGGTGGGATACAGGCTTTATGAAGGATTCCCAAGGCTGTACATGCAGTTGAATGTAATCAACGAATTTGT
>LFSY01000126.1:12036-12563 GCA_001512865.1 Rikenellaceae bacterium DTU002
CCCATCAGAAAAGGCCAGAGCATAGTCTTTTCCGCATCTCTCAAACCAGCTGATCCCTCCCGCCTGACTTCCTTGTTCTCTGCCGAGATTGCCAAAAGGCCCTCCCGCGGTTCTTACCGGGAATGCCTGAATTTGGCGGCTTCCCAATTCCTTATCAAAAGGAACGGAAAAACACAGGTCATCGCAGGATATCCCTGGTTGGGAAAATGTCCCAGGGATACAGCCATAGCCTTGCCCGGCCTGACACTGGCCGCATCGGGCGACATCAATTTGTTCAGGTCCGGACTGGACACGCTCACAGGACAGGAACAGGAACTCTACCGATGGGCAGATGTGCCACTCTGGCTGTTCTGGACATTACAGCAATACCAGCAGGCGGAAGGGAAGAAAGCAGATCTCTGGAATACCTACGGGAGCATCATGAAATCGATCCTTGAGCATTACCGGAAAGGGACAGACAGGGTCAGCCTGCATCCCAACGGGCTTATCTGGGCGGAAAAAGAAGGGACAGCCCTTACCTGGATGGA
>LFSY01000126.1:12677-27760 GCA_001512865.1 Rikenellaceae bacterium DTU002
TGAATCAAGATCCCACCTGGCTGATTACGTTGACAGGACGGGACAGAATATCTTTACACGGCCCAATCAGATCATTGCCTGTTCTTTGCCTTATACCCCCTTGAATGACGAGACTATCAACATCATTCTGGAGGTTTGCAGCAGGGAATTGCTTACGACAAGGGGTCTGAGAACCTTGTCTCCCAAGAATCCCCTGTTTGAAGGTCATTACGAAGGAGACCCCGTAAAGCGGAGCACGGCCTGTCACCAGGGATCGGTATATCCATGGCTTCTGGGACATTATGCAGATGCGCAATTCCGCCTGCACGGGAAGGGATTTGCAGGCTGTGCGAAAGAACTCATCGGCGCTTTTGAAGAAGACATGACAGAGCACGGGATAGGGTCTGTGGCAGAACTGTACGACGGCAATCCGCCGCACCGTCCGCACGGGTGCATTTCCAGCGCGCGGAGCGTTGCCGAGATATTGCGTGTTATGAAACTCATTGATAAATACAAGAAGCAATGAAAGTATTGATGTTTGGATGGGAGTTTCCCCCGCACATAGCCGGTGGACTGGGGACTGCCTGCGACGGTCTTACAAGGGGTCTTGCGAAACATCAGGTCGAAGTCCTGTTTGTGATGCCTTCGGCTTCGGGAGACGAGGACCAGACCGCGGTCCGCATTATCAATGCAAGTGATGTGGCGGCCTTCCGCACAAAAGAAGAAGCGCGTCGTATCTTTGATAAAGTGCAGTTCCTGAAAGTCACCTCCAACCTGATTCCCTATCTGGGACCGGATGAGTTTGAAGAACAGGTGGACCTGGAAAGGGAAAAGGAATGGAATGAGTTCCGGATCTCTTTCGGACAGAAATACAAATTTTCGGGCAAATACGGGAACAACCTCATGGAAGAGGTCATGCGCTATTCGCTGGTGGCAGCCGCCATCGCAAGACAAAACCGTTTTGACGTGATCCATGCCCACGACTGGCTGACCTATATGGCCGGGATCGCTGCCAAGCGTGTGACGGGCAAACCCCTTGTCATACATGTGCATGCCACGGAATTTGACCGTTCCGGAGAAAACGTGAACACACAGGTGTACGAATTGGAAAAAAGGGGAATGGAAGCTGCGGACAGGGTGATTGCCGTCAGCAACCTTACCCGCAATACCATCATCAACCGCTACCACATAGATCCCTCCAAAGTCTTCACGGTCCATAACGCAGTGGATTTCAGCTCGGCTGAAAACCGGGAAATCAGCCGTGGTGTTCCCGAAAAGATCGTTACGTTCCTGGGCCGGATCACCTTCCAGAAAGGACCGGAATATTTTATCGAAGCTGCCTACAAGGTATTGCAAAAAACGCAGAACGTACGTTTTGTGATGGCCGGCAGCGGCGATATGTTCAACCGTTCGGTTAGGCGTGTGGCCAAACTGGGTATATCCTCCCATTTCCACTTTACCGGTTTTCTGCGCGGGGAGGATGTGAAGAATATGTTCGCTTATTCAGATGTTTATGTAATGCCTTCGGTTTCTGAACCCTTTGGAATATCACCCCTTGAAGCCATGAGGGCTAACGTTCCCACCATCATATCCAAACAATCGGGAGTGGCCGAGGTGCTGAATCACGCCATCAAGGTGGATTTCTGGGATGTCAATGCCCTTGCCGATGCCATTTACGGTTTGCTGACCTATCCTGCCTTAACCGCGATGACCGTCCGCTGCGGACTGGAAGAGGTAAACAGCCTGAAATGGGACAACGCGGCCCTGAAAGTCAAGCATATCTACGAATCGGTAACAGAAGAAAAATCAAAAATCCAATAATATGAAAAAGACACTCTGTTTGTACTTCCAGGTGCATCAGCCGTACAGGTTGCGTCAATACCGTTTTTTTGACATAGGAAAGAACCATTACTACTTTGATGATTTTGCCAACAAAACCATCATGTCGCGGGTGGCTTCACGGTGCTACATCCCTGCCAACAAGCTGATGCTGGATCTGATCAAGAAATACGACGGGGCCTTTAAGATAGCCTTTTCCGTCAGCGGCATCGCCATGGAGCAAATGGAACAGTATGCTCCGGAAGCCCTGGAGTCTTTCCGTCAGCTGGCCGATACCGGGCATGTGGAATTTCTTGCCGAAACCTATTCCCATTCCCTTTCCTCCCTCATTTCGCCCAGAAAATTCAAGGATCAGATATCCATGCACGTAAAGGCCGTTGAAAAGCACTTTGGACAAAAGCCCAGGGCCTTCAGGAATACCGAGTTGATTTATTCGGACACAATTGGGGAAATGGTTGCGGGGTTGGGATTTACCACCATGCTGACCGAAGGTGCCCGTCACATCCTGGGATGGAAAAGTCCGGACTATCTTTATGTGAACGCGCTCAATCCCAAACTGAAACTGTTGCTTAGGAATTTCAGGCTGAGTGACGATATCGCATTCCGTTTTTCTGACAGGAACTGGGGTGACTGGCCGCTGACGGCCGAAAAATATGCCGCATGGATCGCAGGAGCCCTCGAAAAAGATGACATCGTGAACATATTTATGGATTACGAAAGTTTTGGAGAACACCAGACGGCTTCCTCCGGGATATTCAATTTCCTGAAAGCATTGCCGGGGATGATCCTCAGCCATGCCGACCTGGAGGTCCTGACTCCCTCGCAGGCCACACAAAAACACCAGCCCATCGCACCCCTAAACGTGCCTTATGCCATAAGCTGGGCAGACGAGGAACGCGATATCAGTGCCTGGCTGGGAAACGAATTGCAGAAAGAAGCATTTGCCGATCTTTATAAGATAGAGAACCAGGTAAGGGACAGCAATGATCCCGAATTACAGAGGGATTTCCGCCGGCTGCAGGCGAGCGACCATTTTTATTATATGTGTACCAAATTCTTTTCGGACGGGGACGTGCACAAATATTTCAATCCTTACGACACCCCGTACGAGGCATTTATAAACTATATGAACGTGTTGAGTGATATTACTTTGCGCGCAACGAAAAAGAAAGTATGAAGAGTGAACTGAATCTGATCCCCGATTATCTGTTTGAAGCGAGTTGGGAAGTATGTAACAAAGTGGGGGGAATCCATACGGTGATCGCTACAAAGGCCCTGAATATGTCCAAAGATATGGAGAACAGGCATATTCTCATTGGTCCCGACGTATGGAGAGAAACAAAACAAAATCCCGAATTCCTGGAAGATCCCAGGCTCTTGCGGTCATGGAGAGACCGTGCCATGCAGGAAGGTCTGAGAATTCGGGTAGGACGCTGGAATGTCCCGGGAAATCCCATAGCCGTACTGGTGGATTTCTCATCCTACATATCAAAAAAAGACGAGATCTTCACCGATTTCTGGAAAAAATTCAAACTCGACTCCATAAGCGGCCAGTGGGATTACATAGAACCGGCCCTGTTTGGCTATGCCTCCGGTATCGTCATAGAAAGCTTTGTCCGTTTCAACCTGGCGCCTCATCACAAAAGCGTGGCCCAGTTCCACGAATGGATGACCGGGACCGGTCTGCTTTACCTGAAATCCATAAAAATTCCCGTGGCGACCACATTTACCACGCACGCCACTGTGCTGGGCCGTTCCATTGCAGGGAACATGCTCCCCCTGTATGACAATATGGAATTTTACAACCCGGCGGAAAAGGCCAGGGAATACAACCTGATCGCAAAACATTCCCTTGAAAAGACGGCTGCCTTCTATGCCGATGCCTTTACGACCGTCAGTGACATTACTGCCCGTGAATGCAGACATTTCCTGGAAAAGGAGCCCGATGTGGTCACTCCCAACGGTTTTGAGAACAGTATCATCCCTTCTTCAGACATTTTTGAGCAAAAGCGCGAGGAGGGCAGGAAAACGCTGCTCGGCACTGCATCCCGCATGTTGGGCAGGGAAGTGGACAACAATGCTTTCCTTGTTGGTATTAGCGGCCGGTATGAGTTCAAGAACAAAGGGATCGATGTGTTCCTCGAATCCCTGGCCCTGCTCAACAGGGAACGGAGCGGAGCGGACCGCCAGATACTTGCCTTTTTAATGATCCCCGCCAACCACAAGGGGCCCCGCAAGGAATATGACGACCGTTTTACCTCACATTATCTGAATGAGCCGGAATACGATCCCGTGATCAACGTGATACGGGAGCAGGGGCTGTCCAACCTGGAAAACAACAACGTGCAGGTCATCTTTATTCCCAGTTACCTGAACGGCGATGACGGACTCATTGGAAAGACCTATTATGAACTGCTCATCGGACTTGACCTTTCCGTGTTTCCATCCTATTACGAACCCTGGGGCTACACGCCCCTGGAAAGCCTGGCATTCAGTGTGCCTACCGTCACTACGTCATTGGCCGGATTCGGACTGTGGGTGGAAAAAACATACAAGAAAGAGCATCCCGGCATTGAGATCGTATTCCGAAACGACAGCAACCACGAATCGGTCGTCAAGGATGTAGCCGGCGTGATCCGGCGCCTGAGCAAATTGGCGCCTCAGGAAGCCCTCGGGGTACGGGAGAACGCCCGGGATGTTTCCACCATAGCCTTGTGGAACAACCAGTTGAAATACTATAAAAAAGCTTATGCCATTGCCCTGGAAAAAATCGTGGAGAACCTGGGAGCTTTTCCCATAAAAAGAGAGGAATGCAGCACGCTGCGCAGGGATATCCTCCGCTCATCTCCTACCTGGTCTCCGATCACCATTCAGAAACAGTTGCCTCAGAGCCTGCTGTTCCTGGAAGTATTGTCCCGGAACCTGTGGTGGTCATGGAACCAGGATGCCAGGCATTTGTTTTCCGGAATAGATCCTGATCTGTGGAGAAAGGTGGAAAAGAACCCCATTGTCTTGCTGGACAGGATTCCCTATAAAAAATACAAAGCGCTGGAAAAGAACAAATCGTTCCTCGACAAGCTCAACAAAGTTGAAGCCCGGTTCAACGAATATATGCAGGGAAGGGAAAAGCTGCAGGGTCCCGGTATTGCTTATTTCAGCATGGAATACGGCCTGGACTGGACGCTGAAGATCTATTCCGGCGGCCTGGGCATACTGGCCGGGGATTATCTGAAGGAATCCTCAGACAAGGAAGTCCCTATTACAGGTGTGGGCCTGCTGTACCGCTATGGGTATTTCCGTCAGTATCTCTCGGCCCAGGGTGACCAGGTAAGCGACAGGGAAGTAGTCGACTTCCAGAAGATTCCCGTGATGCCGGTTCGTGACCGGAACGACAACTGGACCACTGTCAGTATTGCCTTTCCCGGAAGAAATGTATATGCCCGCCTGTGGAAGGTGGAAGTGGGCAGGACCCCGCTTTACCTTATGGATACGGACTTTGAAGACAATCTTTTGGAAGACAGGGGGATCACCCACCAGCTGTATGGAGGAGACTGGGAAAACCGCCTGAAACAGGAACTGCTGCTGGGGGTAGGAGGGATACGTGCCCTTCGGGCCCTGGGGATCAATGCCGATGTGTACCACTGTAACGAGGGACATGCCGCCTTTACGGGCCTGGAGAGGATCAGGGAATATGTGGTTGACGAGAACCTTTCCTTTGAGGAAGCCAGGGAAGTAGTGCGCGCTTCTTCTCTCTTCACAACCCATACACCGGTTCCTGCCGGTCATGACGCCTTTACTGAGGATATGCTCCGTCCCTATTTCTCGCATTATCCCGAAAGACTGAAAACGTCCTGGGAAACTCTTATGGCTCTTGGGAAATCAGATGTGTGCGATTCCCATGAGAAATTTTCCATGAGTTTTCTGGCTGCCAATCTGTCCCAGGAGATCAACGGGGTAAGCAAACTGCACGGACTGGTAAGCCGGGATATTCTCAACCCCCTGTGGCCGGGTTACCTGCCCCAGGAATCCCACGTTGACTATGTGACGAACGGAGTACATTACCACACCTGGACGGCAACGGAATGGAAAGAGCTACATGCCAGGGTGTTCGGTAAGGATTTTGGGACCCATCACTACAACAGGGATTGCTTTGAGGGAATACTCGGTGTGACAGACAAGGAAATATGGGATATTCGAAACAAACTGAGGGCAAAATTGATGGACAGGATTGTCCTGGCCCTGTCGAGTACCGAAAGTGCCCCTGAATTCTATTCTCCAAGGGACGTGGTGGCCATCAGGGCTGCCCTGAGCAAGGATTACCTGACCATCGGCTTTGCCAGACGTTTTGCAACTTATAAAAGAGCGCACCTGCTCTTTGCCAATTTGGAACGGCTGGATGCCCTGGTCAACAATCCCAAAAGGCCCGTGCAATTCCTTTTTGCCGGAAAAGCTCACCCCCACGACAAGGCCGGACAGGACCTTATCAAGCGGATCGTGGAAGTATCCCGCATGCCGCGGTTCATAGGGAAGATCCTTTTCCTGCCCAACTACAATATGGAAATGGCCAAACGCCTGGTACAGGGAGTGGATGTATGGATGAACACTCCCACGCGTCCCCTCGAAGCATCGGGGACCAGCGGGGAAAAGGCCTCTCTCAACGGGGTCATGCATTTCAGTGTGCTGGACGGCTGGTGGGTGGAAGGATACCGCAAAGGTGCGGGCTGGGCGCTTCCCGAAGAGAGAACCTACGAAAACCAGGAATACCAGGACGAACTGGATGCTGCCACCATATACAATATGCTGGAGAATGAGATCGCCCCCATGTTCTACAAAAGGAATCATGAAGGGATCCCCGTTGAATGGATACAGCATGTGAAAAATACGGTGGCATACGTGGCCGGGAACTTTACGACCAACCGCATGATGGAAGACTATGAAGTGAAGTTCTACAAGCCGCTTGCGGAAAGGCATGCCAAAATGATTGACCGGAATTTTGCCCTCGCCAGGGAAATGGCTTTCTGGAAAAAACGGATGGAACGGGAATGGCCATCCCTGGAAGTGTTATCCTACACGCACCCCAACGACAGCAAGGATATACTTACCCTGGGAAGTGAAAGTGAATCGAGGATTACGCTCTATCTGGGCGCCCTGTCTGCGGAGGACATTGGCGTCGAGATGGTGATTACCACACGCGGCAGGGACGGAGCTACCATCATTGACGAGATCGTCCCTTATCGTCTGGAACATGTTTCCAACGGCCAGGCAGCATACGTTTGTAAACTGATGCCCCAGGCGGCCGGATCGTACTATATTGCTTCCAGAATTTATGCAAATAACCCTAACATGCCTCACAGGCAGGACTTTGCACTGGTAAAATGGTTGTAGCTGCAACTGGTTTTTTTGACGGGGTCCACCTGGGACACCGTGCCGTGCTGAACTCCCTGGTGGAAACGGCGCGGCAAACGGGTGGACGCAGTCTGGTGCTGACCTTCTGGCCGCACCCCAGGGCCGTACTGCAGCAGGATGCCCAAAGATTCCGCCTGCTTACTTCGCTTGAAGAAAAAAAGGAGATGGTCCTTGGACTGGGAGTGGATGACTTTGAGGTGATACATTTCACCCGGGATCTTTCAGCCGTTTCCGCCGGGGTTTTTTTCAGGGAATATCTGCGGGACCGCTACAGGGTGAACATTCTGGTGGCCGGATACAACCACCGTCTGGGATCTGATGCCGTGAGCGATACAGCCCCCATGCACCAGGAAGCGCGTAACACCGGTCTGGAGGTCGTCCGTGTCCCTGAGTACGTGTCTTCGCAGGGAGAACACATCAGTTCCACAAAGATCCGGGCGGCGCTCTCTGCGGGATCCGTTGAAACAGCAAACCGATGGCTGGGCTATCCATACCGCCTGCACGGAGTCGTCGTGGAAGGCAACCGTATAGGGAGAACACTTGGATTCCCGACGGCCAACATGCAACTCTACGAACCCCTGAAACAGCTTCCTGCCAACGGGGTATACAAAGTGGAAGCCGGGGTGAACGGTACCTGGTACAAGGGTATGATGAACATAGGATTCCGTCCGACTGTGGCCGATCATTTGGAACATACCATTGAAACACATATCTTTGACTTCAACGACGACATTTACGGACTGGACATGACGGTCCGCATACTGCAACACCACAGACATGAAATCGCATTTCCGTCTTTGGATGCGCTGAAAGAGCAATTGAAGAAAGACAAACAAGATTTATTATGAATTCTGATACACTGGTTACCATCCTGCTGAGCGTACTGGCTATTGCCTTCGGGATCTTTAACGCCCGGTCCAAGAAAAAACAGGCAGCCGCACGTCTTCCCAGACGGACGGTGGTCCTGCCTGAAGCGGAATACAAAAGGCCTGCATACGAATATGCCCGGGCCTCCGTTCAGGACACGGAACTACCTGAAGAAGCTCCTGCCGCAACCGATCACTACGCGGATCAACAGGACGTTCAAATGGAACAGCAAACCCCGTCGGAGCATCGGAAATTCGGATTCAATCCCAGGCAGGCCGTATTGTTTTCAGAGATTCTCAGACCAAAATTCGATGAATTTGGTTGATTCATAAAGAAGTATTATATTTGTATCAAGAAGAGTTCTGCTCATGCAGGGTTCTTCTTCTGCTTTATTTAACGATAACTGACTATTATGACCAAGACTCATTATCTCACGGCCGAAGGCCTTGAGAAACTAAAACTGGAACTGAACAGGCTGACCTCCGTGGAACGGGAAGCCGCCGCCCGCGCCATTGCAGAAGCCCGGGATAAGGGAGATTTGTCCGAAAATGCCGAGTACGATGCAGCCAAGGATGCCCAGGGTTTGCTGGAAATGAAGATCGCCAAGCTGCAGAATCTCCTCGCCAATGCAAGAGTCGTGGATGAGTCAAGGCTTAATACCGAGGTGATCCAGATCATGAACAAGGTGAAGATCCTGAACCTTAAGAACAAAGCCGTAATGGAAGTGACCCTGGTCGGAGAAAGTGAAGCCAACCTGGAAGAACGCAGACTGGCCGTGTCTTCCCCCATAGGGAAGGGATTGCTGGGGAAGAAAAAAGGAGAGGTCGCGCGCATCGAAACCCCTTCGGGCATGATTGAATATGAAATCCTCGAAATATCTCTTTGATATGGCTACTGTCTTTTCACGTATTGTATCCGGAGAGATCCCTTCCTACAAGGTGGCGGAGGACGATCGTTTTTTTGCCTTCCTGGATATCAATCCCCGCAAACCGGGACATACCCTGGTGATTCCCAAACAGGAAACCGATTATATTTTTGATCTGGACCCTGAACAGCTGGGAGACCTTTTCTGTTTTGCACAAAGGGTGGCCCGCGCGATAAAGGAAGCAATACCCTGTAAACGGATAGGGATGGGCGTGCTGGGCCTTGAGGTCCCGCATGCCCACATACATTTGATCCCCATGGACTCGGAAGGAGATATGAACCTGAGCCGGCCCGCATGCAGGATCCCTGCCGACCAGATGCAAAGCATATGTCGCACCATTGCTGACAAATTCGAATAATACCATCATGAAATATTACAAGATCTTATTTGCGGCAGCCGTTCTGGGCACCGCGTTGTTTTCCTCGTGCAGCTCGGGGGATGAAATCCGCATAAGCGGCAATGTAGCCCGCCCTCAGGGGGATGAACATCTTATTCTCAAACGTTTGGACTTTACTGCTGAAACTGTGCTGGACACACTGGAAGTCAGTGAGGAAGGTGATTTTACATACGAACTGGCAACCGCCGGCGACAACCCCGGGTTTTATTACCTGTATCTTGACGGAAAAAAGATCACTTCGCTCGTACTTAAAAAAGGCGACCGCGTGGAGGTCCGTACCGGAAAGGACGGAAAGGAAGTTCATATAGAAGGTTCTCCGGAGTCACTTCTTCTGGGGCAGGCCGATAAGAGGCTGGGAGAAACGGCCGGTAGGTTTGATTCCCTTTACCGGATGTACGACCAGGCCACCGGAAGTGCACGGGAAGCCCTCGGGATGGAGCTGGGATCTGTTTTCGTGAAATACAAACAGGCTGCCATTCGTTTCATATACGAACATCCCCGTTCTTTTGTGAACACAGCGGTAGTGTTTCATTCATTTCCCCGTCAGCTGTATGTCTTTTCAGACAACAGGGATGCCCCCCTGTTAAGGAGGGTGTATGATTCACTGTATGTGGATTATCCTACTTCCGAGTACGTAGCTGCGGTCAGGGACCGATACGAAAGTATGGAGAAGGCCCTGGGCATGGAGAATGCCCTGGACAAAGCCGAACTGTCCGATTTTCCCGACGTTTGCCTGCCCGGTCTGGACGGAAAAACAGTTTGTCTGTCTTCCCTGAAAGGAAAAATCATTGTGCTGGCTTTCTGGCATTCGGGAAATGTGCAGATGAGGCTTGACAACAGTGAATTGCTCGAGGTATACCACCGGTACGCACCCCGCGGGCTGGAAGTCTACCAGGTAGCACTCGATACCGATAAAACAGCCTGGGCCACCATGGTCAGGGACCAATCCCTGCCCTGGATCAGTGTATGCGACGGAAGGGGGATCTATTCTTCTGCCGTGACTACCTATAATGTCGTGGAAATTCCCACTTACTTCATCATTCAGAAGAACGGGGACATCACTGACCGCCTGGGGAATGTAAATGAGGTGATCAGCCGCCTGCAGCGTCTGTTTTAGGGGGCGTGATCCGGAACTCTTTCAGATAAAACGGCGTGTAATAGGCCACATCCCGAAAGTCCTTTTCCGCATAAGCTTTTGCCGCAGCCTTTGCCATTCCGTCTGCATGGGATTCCAGCGGGACGAACCTTGCGTTGGGATGTGAGATCACGTTCCTGCATTTTTCTGCTCCGTCACCGGTGAAAACGACCAGACCCGAATCCAGTTCCCTTAGAAAACTATCTTCCGTCACGGTTACGGCACTGTCTGCCCCGGTTCTCTGCACTGTCATTCCCGTTCCGCTGCCTGTGGCCGAAAAGGGTGCGGTGTACACCTCCATCCTACGGGCGTCTATCATGGGGAAAATACGGTACAGATCCCGCAACGGAGCCTGTTCGACATACAGTTGTGCGATCAGTTCCAGGGAACTTACGTGTATCAGGGGAATGGAAGCCCCAAAACAAAGACCTTTGGCCGTAGAGACACCGACGCGCAGTCCTGTGTACGATCCGGGACCGCCGCTGACTGCAACTGCGGCGCAATCGTTGATCTGCAGACCGCATTCCCGGAGGATTTCATCAATAAAAACGGCCAGCATGGAGGCATGCACCCTGGGCTCCGCCGACTGGCGCCGGGCTATGATCCCGGTGTCTTCAGAGAGCGAAACAGAACAGACCGCCGTACTGGTCTCAATTAACAGAAATCGTTGCACTTACTTTGGTGTCTTTGCTTGCTTTATCTTCCACTTCTTCGGTTTTCGGTTCCACTTTGGTCCCGTTTGCCAGTGTACGTGAAATGGCAGAGTAGGGGCCGGTAACCACCTTGTCCGCAGGGGTAAGCCCGCTGGTGATCTGGATGTGGATGTGGTCCTGCAGTCCCGAGGTAACCCGCACAGCTTCCACGGTGTTGTCATCGCGCAGCACAAAAACCTGTTCTACCAGTTCGTTGGGACCGAGCTGGACCTTCACACTGTCGGCAAGAAGATCGGAGCGTGTGGTGATGCATTGGATGGGAATGGCTGTGACCTGGTACCTGGTTTCAGTCTGTATGGATACCGAGGCCGACATTCCGGGTCTGAACGGCGTTGGAGAACCGTCCTCAACCAGGTCCCGGTATGATTCCGGCAGGATGAACACCTTGACCTCAAAATTGGTTACCTGCTCCAGGGCAGAACCGATGTTCTTTGCCGAGTTGGCTATCTGGGTCACCACGCCCAGAAACTTGCGCCCCGGATAGGCGTCTACTTCCACCTGGGCCGTATCGCGTTGTTTGATTCGTACGATATCGTTCTCGTTCACATCTACCAGCACTTCCATTTCCTGAAAATTGGCAATCCGAAGCATCTCGGTTCCTGCCATCTGGCTGGTTCCCACCACCCGTTCCCCGCGTTCCACATCCAGCTTGGAGACGATGCCGTTCATCGGAGAGAAAATGGTGGTCTTGGCGAGGCTTTCTTCCGCCTCGGCAAGTCCTGCCTCGGAACTCTGAACGTTGAAGCGGGCTCCGTTCAGCTGTTCCCCTGCGATGGAATATTCAGAGGACGAGGCCTCGAATTCAGCCTGGGAAATGGCTCCCTGCTCGTAAAGTGAAAAGTTCCTGTTGTAGGAGAGTTCCACCTGCCGGAATTGCGCTTCCTGTTGTGCCAGTTGTGCCCTGGCCTGGTTCAGTGCGGCCCTCATCCTGTCACGTGCAGATATGTACTGGTCCTGTTTGATCTGAAGCAGGACCTGTCCCGCTTTCACGTAATCTCCTTCTGCAACGTTCAGGACCACGATCTCGCCCGGCACGTCCGGACTGATCTTGACTTCGGTCACAGGCTGGATCTTTCCGTTGGCCGGGATGATCTCGGTGATGTTCTTGACTACGGGGTTCGCCACGGTAACGGGAGTGCCTTTGCCTGAACGGGTTTTTCCTACAATGATCAGAATGACAATAAGTACGACAGCACTTATGATGATCCACAATACAGATTTCTTCATGGGATATTGATTATAACGTTATGGGAATGCCTTTATAAAAGTCCAGGATCTTGAGTTTGAATACGTGTTCGTATTTTGCCTGGAGGAAATTGCTCTGCGCCTTGAAAAGGTTTGTTTTGGAAACAATATAATCCGTACCGTTGAGCATGCCGATGTCGAATTTCTGCTGCACGTAACGGAAAGATTCTTCCATGGCCCTCACATTCCTTTCGGTAGCACGGGTCCTGAGGTAGGTTGAGGTGGCGTCGTTGGCTGCCTGCTGTACTTCCTTCATAAGCATATGCTGCGCGTTCTTCATTTCCAGTTCTGCCATTTCCAGGCCCAGACGTGCGTTTTTGACATTGGTGCTGACCTGCCAGCGGTTGAAAATGGGAATGTTGAGTGAAAGACCAATGGACGGGTTGTTGTTGTTTTTCATCTGTTCCCAGAACCCGGCCGAGGAACCGCCGAAGATATCATCTATGGGATTGGCGCCCGTACCTTCATCGGGGTCCGGGTCTTCTTTTTTCTTGTTGGCGTCTGAATAGAACGAGGAATACCCGAAGGAGAGCGACAGACGCGGATAACGGCCTCCCTGGGCGATGGCCAGGTCGTATTTGCGCTGTTCCAGGTTGTATTCCGTCTTTTTGATCTGTGGCAGCTCCAGCGAAGCGTAGTACAGATCTTCCACGGAAACCGGCTCCATTTCCTGCAGACTTTCCAACTGAGGGATCACGATCTCAAATGCTTCTCCCTCGGGCAGGTCCAGCAGCTGGGACAGGTTCAGGTAATACGTCCTGAGGCTGTTTTGGGCGTCGACCACCTGCAGCTCCTCGGTAGCCAGCTGGGATTCTATCTCCAGCAGGGCACTCAGCGGCTGGCTGCCGGCATCTACCAGTTTTTTTGTCCTGGAACATTGTTCAGCTACGCTTTCACGGCTCTGAACGGCTGCCTGGAGAATCTCCCCGGCCAGCAGCACATTCAGGAAACCGCGCGTGATCTCGATGGAAATTTCATTACGCAGTTTTTGCACTTCCTGGACGGCTATATTCAGTTTTACCTGCTCCTGTTTGACCGTGTTGAGTTTTTGAAAACCGGTGAAAAGGTCCATATCTGCATAGAGACCTACTCCCGTGTTGGTACTGCGGACGTGGTTCAGGATGGTTAGCGTTGACAGGTCCACCGACTGGCCCCAGTTTACGTTTTCACTGATGCGGGCGCTTACCGAGGGGCTAAACGCCATTTTGGATTGAAAGTGTAAGTTTTGGGACTGTGCCACACTCAGCTCCTGTTGTTTGATCGTCAGATTGTTTTCCCAGGCATATCGGATACATTCCTCAAGGGACCATTTTTTCTGGGCATGAAGGGACAGGGGAAGGATCAAAACAAAAAGCCATAAAAGACCGGTACTTTTTTTCATATTCTTAGCTATGTATATCCTGCAAATTTACTTTTATTTATAGAATATACAACAACAGTGCCTAAAAGGGATAGCAGGCACAACAATACGTTCAGACCTGCCCTCCCTGAAGAATACAGAAGGGTCACCGAAGGCAGTGTCATCTGAAAGGTATAGACGATCGTATTGTATATCCAGTGCGTGGAAACAGTCAGGGCAATATCCCCGCTCCCCAGGTACAGGCACCCGAGTAACATCCCTGTCACCAGGCGCTGCAGGAAGAGTGAACCCGTTTCCGGACGGTGACACAGGGAAAACAGCAGGGCCGTAAGCGGGATCATTACCCACGCGGTCATACCGGTCTCTTTCATACGTGTGATGAGGAATTCCCTGAACAGCAATTCCTCACTCAAAGAAGCCCAGAAAAAGGTGCCCAGCACTACCGGAAGGTAGGTTTTCCAATCCAAATTGGAAAAAGCCTTTCCCGTAAGGATCACGGTCAGCGTAGCCACGGGAGCCAGCATCAGTCCGGAAAGCCGGAAGATCCTTTTCCACGGCACCGCAGGCAGTTGTTTCATTCTTTTTCGCTTCCCCGCCATATAGGTGAGACACATACCTGCTGCTCCCGCCATGTGAGCGATAAGAGGGTCGGTCCCCAGTAACGTTTTCAGGAGGGCAGCTGCGATCAGGGCCGGGAAGGTAAAAAGAACATAGAGCCAAACGGGATAGGCTATAAACAAATATTTACGCATTAGGCCGGTACGGCCGTTTTCTTAAGTTTACCGATCAGGTTCGCCCCCAGATCGTAAAGCACCCGGAATGCCTGGCCCAGGATTTCTCCCAGCATGTAGGCAAGATCGGAATCAAACCCGGGAGCGGTCATGCCTCCCGTAACGGCGCAACAGGCATTGTCGTCCAGCGACACAAAACCCGGCAGATATCCATTGCAGTTCAAAGTTTTCATTTGTTCCATCCCGCTCTGAATCCTGCTATGAAACTATCAACATTTTCGGCGAGCATGGTAACCAGGACTCCTGCCTTCCCCATCTTTCCCGCCAGTCCCTTCAGGAGATCTTCCAGTACTTCACCCAGGACACCGTACTCCGAATCTCCCCCGGTAACTACGTACTGGATGGATTCATCCAGTTTGCCGAACCCAAAATTCCGCATCACATAATCACTCATAATCATTTTGGTTTTTAATTAATTTCTCACTG
>LFSY01000011.1 GCA_001512865.1 Rikenellaceae bacterium DTU002
GGATGCGGAAGCCATTGCCTTGGCGTTGTTGGCAAACCACGCGCTGCCATAGATCACGATTACCGCCGGATACGTGGTTTTGTGCTCTTTGGGCAGGTAGATGTCCATATGGTGGCTTTCCAGACCGTCAGAGGCGTAATTCACGTCCTTCCAGCTCCTGGAATATGAACCCTCTTCCGGTCCTGCCGGCATTTGGAATCCCTGTGCCGTAACGACAATGGTCCACAAAGAAAACACTACTGTCAATAACTGTTTTATCATAAACAACTATTTAAAAAGTAACGGCGCAAGCCGGTACAAACTTCTTCTCCAGGTAAGGAATTCATGTGCCGTATTTTCCGAAACATATCCTACGGCATTGAAGCCCGCTTCTTTGAGCGCGGCCGTGGCTTGATTTATACCCTCGGGACGTTCTTTGCTGCCGCAACTTAAAAAGATGAGTTTTACCTGCGACTTGTCCCTGATGTCCTCCGGAGCATAAACACCGCCGCTTAACAGCGCATAATGGGAAAACACCTCGGGCCGGTTCAAAGTAATCATCTTGGTTTCCATCCCTCCCATGGAAAGACCGGCCATGGCCCGGTGGTCTTTATCGGCAAGGGTATTGAAATTGGCATCTATGTAAGGGATCAGCTCATCCACCAAAACAGTCTGGAACGGCTTGATATCAAAATTTCTGAGTCCGCTGCCGAACTTGATCTCGTTTGTCATGCCGTATGTCATCACAATGATAAAAGGTTCGATCTTGCCGTCTGCGATCAGATTGTCCATGATCAGGTTGGCGTGTCCCTGGGTAGACCAGGCGGTTTCATCTTCACCCCATCCGTGCTGCAGGTACAACACCGGATATTTTTTGTTTTTCTCTTTTTCGTAGCAAGGCGGCGTATAGACAAAAGCCCGGCGTACAGAGTCCGTACTTGGGGAATAGAAAAGCACCTGCTGTACTTTTCCGTGGGGAACGTTCTTCATAGCATAGAAATCCTGATCGTGGGCAGGGATTTCTATTCCGCTTTCCCATCGTGTGGAACCATAGAAATTAAGTGTTCCCGGATCGTTGAAGACTCCTCCGTCCACGGTAAGATGATAATAATGGAACCCCTCATCCAGCGGTCCGGCAGTCGTTCCCATCCAGGAGCCGTCTTCTGCCTTTTGGAGCACGGTACCTCCCCGGCCACCCAGGCCGAGGCTGACGCTAACCGCTTGTGCGTCGGGAGCTTCCACACGGAATCGTGCATATCCCTGGGAATTGACCTTGGGATACTCTCTTCCGGGTTGGTTAAGGGTTGAAGGCTTAAAGTCTTCTTTTATTTCCGCAACATTTTCCTGGGCAAATCCCAGATTGACCGTTAATAATACGGCACTCAGGAATGCAACTATCTTTTTCATAATATTTAATCTTTAAACAACAGTGGTGCAAATTGGTACAGGCTGCGTCTCCAGCTCTGCCACTCGTGTGCGGTATCCGGAGAAACATAAAAATGGGCATTCATGCCTGATTCTTTCAGCTTTTCGGTTTCTTCACGGGGATCCCCGCCAAAACCGGGTCTGCGGTTCTCCAGTTCACGACTTCCGAAACTAATGAATACCAATTTGTTGTTATCGCGAAAACCCGGAGTATTTTGTACGTCTTCTACGGTTATGGTTCCCCCGCTGAAAATACCTACATGGGAAAATACGTCAGGATTGGCCAGCGTGATGGCCTTTGTCTGCATCCCTCCCATGGAAAGACCGGCCATGGCACGATGCCTGCCGTCTGCCAATGTACGGAAACTCTTGTCTACCATTGGGATGATGTCTTTGATCAGGGTATTCATAAAACCTTCCGCCCAATTTCTGGGAGGCCATGATTCACCTGGTGCAGGACGTTCTTGTGCAGTACGTTGGCGTGGTCTTTCCATAGTCCAGCTTCCGTTGTCCATGACAATAATGAAGGGGTTGGCCTTGCCTTCGGCTATCAGATTGTCCATGATCAGACCGGTTCTTCCCTGTGAGGGCCAGCCGTATTCATTTTCACCGCCACCGTGCTGTAAATAGAGGACAGGGTAACGTTGTGTCAGATTTGTTTCATATCCCGGGGGAGTATAGATAAAACAATGACGCATGGTGTTGTTCGTTTCTGAATAATAGTACACTTCCCGGACCTGTCCGTGAGGTACATTTTTCAGCGCATAGAAGTCCTGATCGTGGGCAGGGATCTCAATTCCGCTGCCCCAACGGCTGGCTCCGTAATAATAGAGGCTTGCCGGATCGGGCACCGAAGCCCCGTCAATATTCAGCTGGTAGTAATGAAATCCTTCATCCTGCGGGGCAGATTCGCCAGTCCATACGCCATTTTCGTCTTGAACCAGGTCATACTTGACGGCACCAATATCAATTTGGACAAATTTGGCTTCAGGTGCCGAGATCTGTACCCGTACGCGGCCTTCGGAATTAACCATGGGATATTCCTTTCCGGTCTGGGTGGTACTTGAGGTCTTGAAATCTTCAACCACCTGGGCATAAGAGTTTACTGACATAAACCCAAGAACGGCAAGTGTCATCAATGAATAAAAAGTGATTTTTTTCATGATCTGTTTTTTAATGTTATTTAATCTTTCCTTTGAGCATGGTTACTGAATGTGCCGGGAAAGAATATTCAAAGGAAGCCCCGGGCTTCTTCAGATCATCCTTTCTTACTGTTTGCACATTTGTTTTGTTTAAATCATTTTCGGATTTGATATCGGGCCCGTTGATCTCATATACTTCCACCGGACCTGAGAATGTGCCCTGCTGACATATGATCTGGGTAGAAATGGCGTTGTCTTTGTGCCTGTTCAGGACACATAGTATAAGTTGATCACCGTCAATTGAAGCCGTCACATCCAGATAGGGAACGTCCCGGAGATGAGTGCTTGCCTCGTTGTCACCAAGAGAAAAACGAGGCGTGGTATCGTATGTCGGACTGTCCACGAACACATCCAGAGACTCACCCTTCACGTTGTTGGCATACATCTGCAACGGATAATAAATGGTTTGCAGAAACAATTCATCTCCTTCCGTAAAAATGGGAGCGATTACATTGACCAACTGGGCCATGTTTGCCATTTTTACAATGTCGGCATTCCTTACGAAACAATTCAGGAATCCGGTGATCACCAGTGCGTCCTCCAGATTGTATTTCTCTTCAAGAGCCCGGGTACCGACAACGTCGTCTCCGCTGCGTGCCCGATACCAGACGTTGTATTCATCCCAGGCAATATACACGGGACGATGGGATTTTTCTCTCAGGATCATGCCCCTGACCACCTGGGTACGCTGATCCATTTCCAGCGGAGTTGCCAGAAAGTCGTAGTAATTGTCCCTGTAATTACCCACGTACATATGAAGTGCTATGTAATCTATGTAGCCTTTCAATCCTCCCAGAATGGTAGCGTTCCAGTGGTAGGGGTCGGCTCCCGCGGCATAATTTGAAGAACCTGAAGCAATCAGTTTGATGTCAGGAGATGTGCTTCTCATAAGCTTGGCAGCTTCCCTGGCCTTCTTGACGTAATCTTCCGCACTGAGCTGGCCCATTTGCCAGTCCCCGTCCATCTCGTTGCCCAGACCCCAGTACTTGATGTTGTGTGGTTCTTCATGACCGTACTTCCTGCGAAGCTCGGCATAGTAGGGTCCTTCTTTGACATTGCAATATTCCACCCATGATTGGGCTTCAACGATGGATCCGGTGCCCAGGTTAACGGCAAAATACGGCTCGGTCCCGACTTTTCTTGCAAACGCCACGAATTCATCGGTACCGAATTCATTCGTTTCAAGTCGTGCCCAGGCAAGTTCCATACGGGGCACCCGTTCCGGGCCCACTCCGTCAAGCCAATGGTAATTGGAAACAAAGTTGCCTCCGGGGTAACGTGTCAGTGAAACATTCAGGCCCCTGATGGCCTCAAGCACATCGGTACGCAGACCGTCCTGATCTGCCTTGGAGGATGCCGGATCATAAATACCGCCGTAAACACACCGGCCAAGATGCTCTACAAAGTTGCCGTAGATGTTCTCATCTATCCGGCCTATTTTCCGGTCCGTATCAATTTTGATCCTTGCCTCCTGGGCTTTTATTTCATGAGAGATAAAAAGGGATAAGACACACGTTATGATTACTATTTTGTTCATATTTATTTATTTAAAGAGAAGTTTTGCTGCTTCAGTGATAAAATCCCGGCAATTCATCCAGGTATGACCCCCGTCCGGAAACATTGTCTTATGCTCAATGCCACGTTCGTTGAGTGAATTGTGAAGAGCCATTGCCGTCTGGTAAAGAAAATCAGACGTTCCGCAACTCAACCACATGAGTTTCAAACTTGAACTGATTACTTCCGGTTTTGCATACGTCCCGTCATCGAAATTTGTGGACATTTCGTTACCGAAAACAGCCGGAGCAAATGCACAGACATAGTGAAATTTATCCGGATTGCCCAGACCACAGGCAAGTATCTGTCTTCCACCCAGGGAGAATCCGGCAATAGCACGGCTTCCGGCTTCCGGACGGACCTGGTAATTTTGCTCAATGAAAGGGATCACCTCGTTGAGGATCTCTTTTGTGAAAAGATCCGTTCCCATCATATCCATTCCGGTGGCCAATCCACGCCGCATCATCTCGGGATACGGGTTGGCATAAGGCATTACTACGATCATTTTCTTTGCCAGCCCCTGGGCAATGAGATTATCCAGAATCATATTGATCCTTCCTACCTTGAACCAGGTTTCATACGTATCTGTCATTCCGTGGACCAGGTACAGAACGGGATACTTCTCTTTGCCTTTGGGATCGTATCCCGCAGGGGTATAGATGCACATGGGTCTGTCAAAACCCACGTTTTCAGAATGATAGTATCTGTAAGATATTTTTCCGTGAGGCACATCCTGCATATCCTGAAAGTCAGGGACCGCTCCGCGTACATCCACCAAACTGTTCTTGAAATTCTCGTTGGGAAAAATGTGTACATTATTCGGATCTGTTACCTGAATCCCGTCTACCACGAAGCAATAAGGATAAATATCAGGAACAGGAGGGGTTACCGTTACGCTCCAAACCCCTTTTTCATCCTTTGTCATAGCCTTGTTTCCCTCAAACATCTGGCAGTTTAGTTCTACTTTGACAGCATTTTCAGCCTGGAAGCGAAAGGTTACCGTTCCGTCCGGGTTACACTCCGGAGACTTCACTCCGGGAGGGAACATGGCGGCCAGTTGCCTGCCCGTGAGTGCCCTTGGGCGATCCTGGGCAAAAGATTCGTTGTTGAACAATACACAGGCTGTAAGGGCTATTAATAAAAATATTCTTTTCATAGGTGATTCATTTAGTATATTGTTCATTATTTAAACAGCAGCGGCAGGGTCAGGTTGAGAAAATGCTTAACAGCCATCCATGTATGTCCGCGAAAGCCTTCAGTCTCTACTTTGACCGTTTCTATACCATATTTGTCCATGAGATTCATATACTCGGTGGCACCTCCATGGAGGAAGTCAGCCTTATCTACTCCCAGCCAGTATAATTTCATCATTTTATTGGTCCTGGAGGGATCTTCATAAAGGGATTTGTAGTTTTTTTCAAATTCTTCCGTTCCCATATATGAACTGTAGGAAATAATATGTGAAAACTTGTCAAAATTGCCGAGTCCGCAGCGAAGCGCCTGTCCCCCGCCCCGAGAAAATCCCGCGATGGCGCGATGGTCGCGGTCGTTTAGAGTACGGTAACTGCTTTCAATAAACGGCATAAGGTCTCCAATAAAATCCGCGGTAAAATAATCCATGAATTTTGGCTCGCTCAGATAATAGCCCGGATTGCCGTACGGCATGACAATGATCATTTCCTGAGCTTTACCCTGAGCTATCAGGTTGTCCATGATAAAATTGACACGTCCCACCTTGAAGAATGTTTCTTCGGTATCCGTTGTTCCGCTGATCAGGTAAAATACGGGATATTTCTTTT
The DNA here is from genome assembly GCA_001512865.1 of Rikenellaceae bacterium DTU002. Lineage (GTDB taxonomy): Bacteria > Bacteroidota > Bacteroidia > Bacteroidales > UBA932 > DMER64. The sequence continues at coordinate 5,960 of LFSY01000011.1, forward strand.
TGGACCGATCATAACCCGGGGGCGTATAAACCACTACAGGAGCATACATCTGAAGCGTTTCGGAATAATAACAAGTATAATCTACGCTTCCGTGAGGCACATTGGTAACTTCGTGATTCAAAGGTTCTTTTCCCCTTACTTCAACCAGGCTGTTTTTGAATTTCTCATTAGGGAACCATTCAGCGTTCTGCGGATCCATGATCGTTACCCCGTCAACTATGAAACTGTATGGATAAATATCAGGGGCAACAGGGCCCAGGGTGATGGTCCATATCCCGTCCGGATTCTTGTCCATGTTCTGTCTTTCGGCAAACTGGGCATTGATCTGAACATTCTTTGCATTGGGAGCATTCAGATTGAAAGTCACGGTGTTATCTTCATTCACAACGGGGGATGGGGCAAAGACCCTTCTTCTGTTGTAATTGGTTGTCACCACAATTTTTCCTTTTTCCTTACCGGGGTATACCCTGAGTTCAAGCATACCGGTTACCCTGGTCCCGACGCCAAGTTCGGTCAGATTAACCGTTACTGTAGGCTGGGTGCTCTCTCCAATGAGTTCCTTTTCGGTTAGTTCACCCTGCCACAGAACGGGGCCATACGAATGTCTGAGGGTATAACTGTATCCCGGTTCAATGTCTTCAAACACATAATCACGCTGACCCTGACGGATCATCATACGGGGAATATCGGCCCCTCCCCAGCCCCAGGCGGGACGTTCTCCGGGTTTGATCTTTGTAAGTTCGATCTCGGCACCGGTGCCGTTTACTACCTCAGATATTTCCTTGTAGTAATCCAGACCGGAATCAAATGCCTCTATTTCGTAATAATAATCCGGGGCGGTATTCAGGCTGTGGATCGTGAGTAAATTAGTATCGTAAACCATATAGCTGTTGTACAGCTTTTCCGGTTCAATCCCGTAACGAACCACATAACCGTCAGCTCCTTTGACCGGTTCCCATAGAAGGGTTGCCTCTCTGCGGTCGGCCTGATTCCGGACAGCTTTGAAATCTGTAACCTTAACACTTTCAACAACATCGGGATTGCCGAAAATACGCAAATCCTTAACAGCAAAGTTAGCCTCATCGTGAGTAGCCACATTGGTAATCTTAACGTATCTAGCCTTAACAGGCTTGCTGAGTTCTGTATAATCGTGTCTGTGATCATACTTGTTGTCACTTTTGTCAATGATGGTGGTCCAGGTAGCATTGTCGTTAGAAACCGCGACGGTATAACACTGATAATGATCCGGAGCGGGTGACGGGCCGAATCCGCGCCCTACATTGACCGTGGAGCCAATGTGGTCAAAATTGCACTGGATGGCATAAATCTCACCGACCTTTCCAAGATCAACAGTCATATACTCTCCCGGATTTCCTGTCTGTGCGGACCAGCAGGTCATGAAATCCTCATCGACTGCATTGGCAGGAATGTAGTCCTCAAAAGTTGAAGAAACTTCAAGACGTTTCTTGTGGGATAGAAGAAGCCATCCTGTCAGGTTGTTGTCAACGGCATCTGTCCTGGTCCCGGGCCAGTACTGGGGATAGTCACCGTAGGCCGTATTGGAATACATGACACCGTCATCATCGACTGCCGTAGGATAAATGGCAAGTTCGGCACCGCCGTTGCCGGCATACCAGGCAGGGATCATACAGATTGTCCAGAGCTGACCGTTCTTGTCGTGGAACGTACTCCCGTGGCCTGCCCCTACGGCAAAACCGGTGGTTTTGAACGTCAGGGGGTTGTGCTCGGAATAGGTGTAAGGGCCCATGGGTTTGTCGGCCACATATACCCCATGCGAATAGGAAAGAAACTCAAGGCCGATGGCTGCATACTGCAAATAATACTTTCCCTTGTGCTTGGTTACCCAGGGTCCCTCGATCCAGGGGAATTCCTCTTCATAATACTCCCTTCTTCCGTTGAAGATCGAAAAGATCACATCTTTGTTCCTTCTGTTCTCGAATCCGTGATTCTTATAGTCACCAAAGAAAAGCACCTCGGGACCGGCGATCTCCTTAAAGGTGGTCACATCCAGTTCCACAACCTTGAATGGCATGATCTGTGACCAGCCGTAAAAAAGATAGAGTCTTCCGTCATCGTCCAGAAACATGTTTGCGTCACCGTACCGGTCACTGTCAAAAGTGGCCGTGAGTGTCCACTCCCCTTTTTTGGGTTCTTCACACTTGTACACATTTTTATTGTTCATGGAGCAGGCATAGAGTATGCCATCCTTCTCGATTACGGAGATCACCCCTCCGGGGAAGGTGGGTGCGTTCACGTAGGTCCAGTCCAGAAAATCAGGGGAATACCAATACCCCCTGTTTCCTGTGACAAACAAATAGTAATCGTCCTGATAGATCAATACCACAGGTTCTCCGCCGCGGCTGGCCCTTTGGTTCCCGGCAAGCAGGTCTATAGGATTGCAAAATGTTTGGCTCTGGGCAAAGGCCGTAAGAGAAAACAAGGCGACCGCCAATGTTATGAGTATTCTTTTACTTGTTCTTTTAATCATTATCGGTATCATGTAGTGTTAGTAAAGGTCTTATTGGTTCATCGCAGCAGCCACTTCTTCGGCGGCAAGCGAAAGCATTACAAAATTCGGGATCGAATTGGTACAACATTCATTCTCTCCCCACAGGAACGGATAATCATCCTTGTTCTCCATGTAGTCAGGTGCCAGCAGAAGAAGGCCGGGAACGACTCCGCCCGGGATCACTGTATAGTCAGCCCGGGTGCTGCCGTATGCGACTTTTTTGGTGTTCACTCCTACTGATGTAATGAATGACACATTGGAGTAAGGATGGCAACCGAAGAGATAGTGCAATCCCAGCAATACCAGCTCAGGATCCATCATTTCCGGGAAGTATTTCCATACAAGGTAGTTGCTGTAGGCCCATCTGATAACCTGGTCATTACCGCCCCATCCACGGCCTGAAATGGGCACGCCGTAGGGAGTCTGTGAACTGTTCTCTTTGATAGACTCGACATATTCAGGAATGATCTCCTTAACCTTGTCCTGAAAATCCTTATCCATCAGTGGATAGATGCTCAAAGCCGTCCCCAGGTTGTAGTACTTTCCGGATGGTGCACCGGGAAAATTCATTTCCACAGGTTCCATTTCTTTGATAACAGCCCCTTCAAAGAAGTCCTTATAGCTTGCTTCTCCGGTGGCTTTCCATAGTTCAACTGCAGCACTGATCCTGCTGTCTCCCCGGAACCATCTCATTCTGCGATTATCTGCGTTGGCCGGATCGGCCCCTTCAAAGTACTTATCCCAAAGCATCAAAGCATTTTTAAGAGATCTTTCCGCAAGCTCCGGATAATAAGGTTTGAGCACTCTGGCAGCGGATGCCAGTGAAGCTACATTGGACATGGTGCCGGCCGGACTGAAGTTTCCGGTAAAGACCAACCTGTCATCGCGGGTCCCTGATGTCCGGCCATCCGTTTCATAGGGATCCAGGGATGGATTATAGACCAGCCCGTCGGTAATCGTGACAGCGTCTCCCAGGTGATGGTACTGATACATGTTGCCCTGGACAATCCCCTGTGCAACAAAACCAATGTTCTCGACCTGAGCGTTTATGTTGAGTACGCCATGCTTGATCTGCTGGATTACATCAGGAGTGCCGTCGGGGCGGTGCATGTCCACGAATTGGGTTTTTTGGTCAATAAACGTCTGGTCCCTGAGGGGTTGGAACATATCCCACAAAGAGACAAGGTCAGAAGTCATGGAAAGTACCGTTCTGCTCTGAATATCATAGTCACCGGCATCAAACCAGCCACCTACGGCAAGTCCCGGTATATGTTCCCAGGATTCATATTTTGTATGGGTAACAGGCCCCTGTCTGTATCCGTCAAACTGTTCGTAATCCACGGGAGCCTGAAGTGCATCGTCCATATGAGACCTTCCGTGCCATGTGCGGTACCCTTCATTGACTTCCATATGGTCCATATGAACCGGAAGGAATACATCCATGGATAAATGCCATTTGCCCTGGTATACATCCTTGTTGACAGGGAAGACATTGGTCTTGCTTTCTCCTAACCTTATACAATAAAGGCCCGGCTCCCGCACTTCGCTAAAATCTATAGTAGCATAGTTATACCTGTGGTTGTATACGCCCCATGGTTTGACCTCTGCCTTGAAGACCACTGTTTCTTCTCCCTTTTCGGAAACGCGGATGATGTCTGCTGTCTCCACCGGAGCTGCATGCTTATCGAGTTCTGCAACAGCAACTTTCTTTTGTGCCGGAGTATAACCGATCTGTGAGAACCCGATATTCGGTTCTCTTACCCAATTTGGATCGTAGGAAGGCTCGATAAACCATTCAAGGACCTTGCCTGTTTTATTTCCGGGAAGGAATGAACGGACTACGAATGTGCCGTTCTGGGCAAGATTTCTCCCGTCAAAGAGATTGATCTCCGACCCGGAAGAAATACATACGCGTAAATCGGGATCTTCGGGAGCGAAAACCAGGGTGTTTCCTTTGGAAAAGGGATAAGGAACAATGAATTCGTCCCGGCCTCTGTCATCGAACGTGGAAAGTCCGTAGAACTGTTCAATTTGTTCACTCCGGGGAAGCATATGGGTATTGTCGGCAGGATACCAGGGCAAAATACCCGGTTTACCGTCCATCATATAGGTTTTTCCAAAGAAGGAGGCAGGGAAGAATTCCCAGTTGAGGCCTGCACGGCCAACCAACTTCTCAGGAACAGGTTTGTCCAGATAAACAGCCAGCCTGACACCTTTACCGTAAGAGGTAACCTTGATCCGGGATGTAAAATCATAATCATTGTATTTGAGCTCCACTTCAATAGAGTGGTCGTCACGATTGACGGTCCTGTTAACCAGATCCGGGAAAATATCCCATTGTTCAGGAGTGTTCATCAGGCGGATACCACCGCCGGTACTTATCCTGTCTCCTCGTTGTATCAATTCAATAGCTGCGGTTTTTTCGTCACAGAACATACCAGCATAATTATTGCTGTAAACCAGCACATTGATACCTCTATCCTCAAAATACTCCAGCTCATTTATCTTAAGATTTTGTGCCTGTGCTTTGATCATAAAAGCGGAAAGCAAAAGAAGGGACGCGAAAAACAGTTTGTGTTTAAAGAATGGTTTGTGTTTCATGTTTTATATATATAGTTTATAGAAATAACAATTGCAATGTGGTGGCAAGATATGTTCTGGCGTTCATCCAGGTATGGCCGCCTTTTGTGTTCAGCCATCGGTACGCGATCCCCCTGGCATCAAAATATTCCCTGTTCTTAAGCACATCCCTGTAAAGAAAATCGTCTTCTCCCACACCAAACCACAAAAGTTTCCATTGAGCGTTTACTTGGTCAGCTGATGTGTTAAAAGACGGGAAATAAATGTCCATGACTTCAGGCGTAAGGTACGCACTGTAGGAACATACCCAGGCAAATTCATCTACATGTGAAAAGGCCGTGAAAAGTGATTGTCCGCCGCCTCTGGAAAAACCGGCAATAGCCCTGTTTTCACGTCCTGGAAGTGTCCGGAATTCCTTCTCTACAAATGGAATAATGCACTCCGTCATTTCATTGGCAAACACTTTGTACATTTCGGCCGCCTGCAAAGAAGATGGCATAGGCGTCCCGTTCATCATATTACCGTAAGGCATCACAACGATCATGGGTTTCGCTTTTCCCTGCGCAATGAGGTTGTCCAGAATCGTATTTACCCTGCCCACCTTGAACCAGGTTTCCTCTGTATCGGTAGTACCACTGATCAAGTAGAAAACGGGATAAGAACTGTCCCCTTCTTCATATTCAGAAGGAGTGTATACCAACACAGGACGATTCATACCAAGAACTTCGGATTTATACGTACAATAAATCACACGTCCGTGGGGAACATCGTCTACGTGATACAATGCCTTTTCATTGGGAATGGTAAGAAGGCTGGCTTTGAATCCTTCATTCGGGAAGATATCCGTATTGGAAGGATCAGCCACGGTGACACCATCTACAATGAAATGGTAAGGATAAATATCCGGGTCCTTCACCCTTTCTGTTACACTCCAGATACCTTCCCTGTTCATTGTCAAAGGCACATTCTCAGTAAGAAACTGTGAGGAAAGAAGAACGGAACGGGCATGAGGGGCTCTGATATTGAATGTCACACCTCCTCCAAAACGATGGAGAACGGGAGATTCTACAGGAACATGATACATACGCACGGAAGGGGCTTCGTATCCCATAAGCGGGAGCATAACTGCAGCATAACGTCTGCCCATCTCACGATAGCCTGCAGCATCAAAATGGATCTGGTCAAAGAATTGGGTGCAACCGCTTGATGATACCACATGGGCTGTAGGAATGGTTTCGGGCAGCTTATCAATGATAACATTCATACTTGCGGACCTCCCCCCCCTGTCTGCATTTACTACTTCTCCGGCAATCAGAGGAACATCTTCAGCTTTAAGATCCAGATCTTTGAGCAAATTTTCATATACATTTTTTACTTTGAGAGGCCAATCTTCTTCTCCGATATTTGACTCGCCCTGATGCATAAGGATGCCGGAGATAACTCCGTCTTTCTGTGCCCTCTTTGCCAGATCCAGCAACCACCGGTAAGGATCGTTGTCATATGCCTCGAGCGCAGGTATCATCCATTCCGGTGCCGTTTTTGCGTACGCTGCGATCTGATCTTTCATGAAAGCTTCGATCTTGCATCCTCCAATGGAAACGTTAATGACACCTATGGAATGATATTCGGGAAGCAGTTCTGTCAAAGTACGGCCAAAATAATCTACCGGAGTAAGGCCCGTTTTTTCTCTGCATAGAGGAGGCACAGCCCTGTACCATTCCCCTTTCACACGGCCGCGGGACAGATCGTCCACTGCGGCCATCATCTGGAAGCGACCACTGATATGTAATGTATCCTGAGCTTCAATTCTGGCGGCTCCTTCCATATTTGACTGTCCGAAACACAGAAAAATATGGAAATTCTTATCCTGTGCATCAGATGAAAGAGCGAATAGAATAAGTAAGAGAACTAAAAACAATTTTTTCATAACATCAGATATTGATTTGATTGCCCAGGACAAGCTTATCTCCGGAATCGTCAACATTCCAGTATTGCGGTTTTCTGGGTCCGTGTTCTTCAGCATGATGAACCAGGAAGATCAGTTTCCCTTCAAATGTTTTAAACAACATGCCGTGTCCTGAATTATTGGACAGGAACGGTTCTTCTTCCTGCACCCAGGGACCGGCTATGGTTCCGGATTCGGAATAAGCAATTCCCTGAACATATCTTTCTTTACCCCAGCTTGACCATAGCATTCCCAGCTTACCGGTTTGCGTACGGAACATCTGGGGCCCGTCTGTTACCCATCCGGGCATTTTCAGACCAAAAGTGGCTTCACCTATGGAATTCATTTCCATCGCCCAGGGAGCTTCCGTTGCCCGGAACATGGTGACAGGCTTCTCGGAAACGGTATAACTCAGGTCAGGAGCGAGTTCAATGTAATCCATCGTACCGTCAATGAGCTGTGTCCATTCGTGTACAAAGATCATATAAATCTTCCCGTTTTCTTCATAAAGCGTTCCGTCAATGCAATCCCATTCACGAGGCTGGTAATCATAACCGGGCTCAATGGCAAATGATGTATACGGACCTTCGGGGTTATCTGCCCTGAGCAGATAGGTCTGGTTATGAGGGACATTGTATCTTCTGGGAACCTGTTCAATAAGATCACTGTGGTCACTCCATGTCCCGGCATAATAATATTTGTCCCCAATTCTGTGAATCTCGGCTGCGGCGGCAAATCCGGCCTTCTCTAACCACAGTCCACTGATATCAATTATATTATATGGACCGGTCCACATCTTCAGATCTTTGCTTTTGTACATCCACCCGCCGGAACTGGTAAGGTAATAGGTTTGCGTTTCAGGATGGGGATAAATAAAAGGATCGCTCATGATCAGTTCGTTAAAATGTACCGTTCTGACTTCAGGTATCTGGAATCTCGGGCGTGGTGCAGGAGCATTGCCTGTTGAGTCTCTCCTCTGAAACCCCCCGAAATTCCTTTGTCCGGGATCGGCAAAAGGAGCCTGTTCTCCGGGTTGGATTACCTCAGGAACTTTGATTCCAGACTGTGAACTGGTATTGCATGCGATCAGCAACAAGGTCGAGATGCCGATGAAGGATAAAGCTGATAATCTCATTGAATAATCGTGTTTTATTTATGTTAAAGAGCATTCATTTATAAAAAGGAGTGGACCCCGGTGATGGGACCCACTCCCGCACAAAAAAAAACGTATGTGGAACCTAACCAAAACTTAAACCTACCATCCGGGATTCTGTACTAAATTCTCATTGATGGATAATTCGCTGAACGGGAAAGGATAAAGCTCATGCTTCCCGGCCTTGAAGCCGTGTTCCTTCCCCTGATTCACATTGGCATCTGACCAGTCGACAAAACCTTGGTGTTTGCCGCTGAATTCTGTAGCGAACTTATCCTTGAATGAAGGAACGCTGTCCCCGTTATTTGCCAGTTTGGCTGCTGCCTCACCCCAACGTACCAGGTCAATGAAACGGCATCCTTCCATCCACATCTCATATTGTTTCTCTTTCTTCACGGCATCAAGCGTCAGCGAAGTACTGACGGTTTGGGAACCTGCCCTCTGCTGCACCATGTTGAGATATTGGAGACCGTCGTTATCGTTCGTATGAGCGCAACATTCGGCATACATAAGAAGGACTTCGGCATACCTCATAATCAGGAAGTTCGTATCTGAGTACATTCCCTCTTTGATGTCAGATGCAGCAGCTATGAGTTTGAGATGGAAATAACCTTCATGTCCATACAGCCCCACTGGTTCAATGATACCGCGATAGGGGTCTTTCTCCTTATCCTCGCGTGTGGGACAATCTTTATCACTTGTATAAGGCATTTCGTAGAGAACCTCATCGTACGTTGCGATCCAGGCTTTCCGGCGATACGAATTAAAACCGTCATTGGCTATGAGAGCCTCGGCAAAGGCTCCGGTAGGATTGATGCCTCCCCAGCCACCTCCGAAGAGATGGGTAGGTGTGCCGCCCAACCTGTCGGCGCGCCAGTTCCAGAGTTGCACCTGCATCCAGGTAGAACGTTGTATACGACCACTCCATAAATCAATGCTGGAATTGTACACCTGGTTGAATTCGAATACTTTTTCCTCGTTTCCGTCCCCTGCAACATGGAAGTTCTCGCCAATCCTGTTTCCGGGAACAAGGGCATACTTGCCTGAAGAAATCACTTTTTTCAGTTCTGTTTTTGCAGCTGCATAATCTTTGGCAAACAGGAGCGCTTTTCCGGCAAAGGCATAGGCGGCACCTTTGGTGATCCTCACAGCACCGGCTTTGTCTCCTGTGCTCTGTCTTTCATCAAGATATTTGGCAGCATCAATGCACTCGGCGGCAGCCCATCTGAGAACGGCTTCCTGGCTTTCGGAATTTCCGGGACGGTCCGCACCCGTGAGTACGTGGTCAACTATCGGGGGTGTACCCCACAGGATAGCCAGCATCATATGGCTGAAAGCACGAATCACTCTAGCTTCCGAGATACACCTGTCCTTTACGGCACTTGTGCCATATTCGAAATTGTCAATCACAAGGTTCGCCCCGTAGATGGCACTGTAAAAACCTTTGTACATATTACTGATACACTGATTGTTAATATCTTGTCGGAACTCATTCAGTGCAGCAAGAAAATCATTGTCACCGTAATTTGATCCGGCAGCATAAATGTCATCAGCCGGATACGTAAGAATTGCATTATACGGAGAGTAGATGTATTCGTTATGTCTGACGATCCCTAACATCGCCTTCTCATAGGCAGCAACCAATGCAGATTCGGCGTCATCATCGGTTAGGTAGAAGGAATCAGTGGAAATGACGCCCTTCTGATCGATCTCAAGGAGTTTCTGACATGAAGTCAAACCTAAGGTCAGTAACAAAATGGGAATGATATATTTTTTCATAATAATCTTAATTGGGTTATTAGAATGCAATGTTTATACCTACTACAGCTTTCTTTCTGGTAGGATAAGAGCCCTTATCGAAGCCTAAGGAATTGGCCCTTCCGGAGGAAGCTGTTTCAGGATCCATACCGGGATACTTTGAGAAAGTGAAATAGTCATCCAGTGAAGCATAAATCCTCAGACTGCTGATAAAGATCTTTTTTGTCCAATTCTGAGGAAGCGTGTAACCTACCTGGATCTGTTTGATCTTGAAGTATGATCCGTCAAATACCGAGGCACTTGATCCCCAGAATTTTGCGTCGGAAACCACACTGATAGCACTTGGCATGGAGGCATTTTTATTGGATTCTGTCCAGGCATTCTTGTGGAAGTACTCCAGTGAATTGTACAAAGGACGGTCACCACGATAGGATACGGCAAAGATCTCATTGCCATAGGTGCCGGTCCCGAACACAGTGAAATCTATACCCTTCCAGGCAAGTTTGATGGTCAAACCATAGGTGAGATCGGGTATACCGCAACCAACCATCGTCTGGTCAGCGGCGTCAATAATACCGTTTCCGTCCAGATCGGCCAGGATCGGTTTACCTGTAGCGCTATCTACCCCTTCGTATTGGTAACCTCTCATATACCATATGGGATATCCTACCTCAAACTGGGTGGAGAGTTCAGTAGATTGAACAGGTGCCATGCCCTGAATTCTGGAAATGGTAGGATCCAGGAATGTTACTTCATTATGAAGGTAAGCAGCGTTGGCATTGATGGAATAGCTGAAATCTCCTTTGGTATCTTTCCATTCGAGTTCAAGTTCAACCCCTTTGTTCTCAACCTCTCCGGCATTGATCGTGGAAGATCCCACTCCCACCTCGGCAACAGGAGAGACATTGACCAGAAGGTCCTTGGTATACTTCTCGTAATAGTCAAGACCCAGGGTAAGCCGGTTGCTCAGGAAACGGGCATCCAGACCTAAGTTCCACTGAACCGAAGTTTCCCACTTCAGGTTGGGATTGGCAAGACCAGAGGGACTGGATCCGTAAGATACTGTAGGAGCGCCGGGATTATACTGATACCAGTTGGCATTGTAGGAAATGGTGGTGGCATAGGGATAATTGTTCAACACCGCGATATTACCGTTCACGCCCCATGACCCGCGAATTTTCAGGAAGGAGAGAGCTTCCTTGCTGACACCCTGCATGAATGATTCGTTTGTCAGCACCCAGCCGGCCGACACTGAGGGGAAGTATCCCCAGCGGGCATCTATGGGAAGCTTGGATGAATCATACGCATCTGCACGGAAGTTAACCTGGATGTTGTACTTGTCTGCATAGTTCCAGTGGATACGTCCAAAGTAGGAAAGATTGGCCGTTATGCCGGGAGCTCCTGTGACAGTCTTGGATGTGTCCGAATTGTTGTTCAAATAACTCAAATAGCGGAAGTTTGGAGCATATCCCTGCAGGGGATCAGGACCGGTTCCCGTTCCGTTGACGGCAAATGTATTGTTCTGGATAAATGACATACCCCCCATTAACGTGAAGGTATTCTTCATAACGTTGAACGTATAGTTCGCAAAATTTTCCCACTGGTAGTAAAAACCCTGGTTTGCATTGGCTTGGATATCATAATTTGTCTTAAATGCCATGGAGTTGGCATAGTAAGGCGCAGCGTACCTGCTGTAATAGCTTTGGAAGATGCGATATCCGAAACGAGAGGTGATCGTAAGGCCTTTGATTGGAGACAGGTTGGCATAGAGGGAACCGCGGATATTGATCCCCTGATTCTCCACGTCTTCCTTATCTCTCTGTATGAACGGGTGACCCGAGTCGGTCTCTACGATCTTTGAAACGGCATAGAATCCGTTTTCATCACCAAGGATCCTTTCACCTGCATCGTAGTGATTCTTCATATCCTGTGTAAGGTCATTGTAGGTAGGATAATATACAGGGGTAAGAGGGTCCTGTGTCAGGGTTCCCATCATCACCGATCCGAACTCATTATGCTGGCTGACCGACCTTGTTTTCCATTTTTCTATGGAAGTATTGGTGCCGACCGTAAGCCAGTCCTTGATCTTATAGTCAGCGTTCAGCTGGGCAGAAAGACGTTCGTAAACATCCTTGTCCCCACGGACTATCCCGTCGTCGTTCACATAGTTCAGTGCAGCATAAAACTGGCCCCGGTTGTTACCTCCCATAAAGCCGACCGTGTGACGCTTGGTCAGACTGGTAGTGAACACTTCTTTAGACCAGTTGGTATCCGTCCCGCTGTATCCAAGATCATCCAGCCGTTGTTGTGTAAGAACACCTTGTGCTTTCTTGTAGTCAATATACTGCCCTGCATTCATGACTTCAGCAGCCTTGCCCAACGAATTCCATACATTCTGGAAATTATAGAACACCTGACCTGCACCCATCTCTTTGTTACCGGTCTTTGTAGTGATCAGCACCACTCCGTTACCCGCCTGGGCACCATAAATGGCAGCTGATGCCGCATCCTTCAGAACCTCCATGGATTCGATCATCTGGGGGTCCAGATACTGAATGTTATCTACCTGAAGACCATCTACAATAAGCAGTGGCCCCAGCCCTTCCGATGAATTGGAAGAATACCCGCGTACTCTGATTTGTGAGCCTGCGCCCGGTGCAGCTGAAAGGTTCAGGATCTGAACACCGGCTGCCTTTCCCTGCAATGCGCTCGCTGCATCGGATGTAGAGCGGTTGTTGAGGTCTTCGGCCTTGACCGATGATACAGAGCCGGTAACGTCGCTTTTTCTCTGAACACCATAACCGACAACGACCACTTCCTCGAGTACTTCAGTATCCTCTATCAAAGTGATCTCAAAAGTCCTTTGATTGCCTACGGCAACCACCTGTGACTTGTAACCGATAAATGATACGTTCAAATTGGCTCCTGCAGGAACCACAAGCGAAAAATTACCATCCAGATCGGTAACGGCACTGATGCGGTTATTCCCGACTACGATTACGGATGCTCCTACTACTGGAACACCGGCAGCATCGATGACTTTACCGCTGATTGAGTGAGTCTGGGCGTAGGACTCAATACCCACCAGGCATGCGGCAAAGATCAAAACGATCTTAACTACATATAACAATTGCTTCGTCATAAATTAGATAATAGGTTAAAAAATAAGAATTAAGGTTAAATTGGTTTCAATTTTAAAGGTATTTATCTATCAACGAACAAAATTGCAAATTGGACTCATATTGCTTCGATAATCATCCACAAGACACGAAGTGCATCCCGGACACTGCCTTATGAATCAAAATTCAAAGCGTGTGAACGATAACATAATCTTTCCCGAGCAAAAGCCCGTCAGACAGGCCCCTTCTCAGTCTCAATTACCCTAATAGTGCCGTAAACATTGCAAAGGAGGAACTTGCGCGGTCAAGAAGAATCATTATTGAAAGCATTTGGGCGATTTCTTAAAACAAGTATGAGTATCTTCGCAAAATTAAATTACAGGTCATTCCATATATGAAACGGTTCATACTGACAATATCTCTGCTGTTTGCCATTGGCATACACGCAAGTGCCATTGGACAATATTATTTCAAGCACTATAAGAGTGATGATGGTTTGCCAAACAATACGGTTACCTGCTCTGTCCAGGATCACTTCGGATTCCTTTGGTTTGGAACCAAGGACGGCATATGCAGGTTCAACGGAAAAGATTTTACGGTCCTTGAACAACCCGATCTCAACAGCTGCATTAACGGATTAATCTTTTCGTTATGTGAAGACATGGACGGGATGCTCTGGTGTTGTTCTACGAACGGGACAGGATTCTATAATCTTTTCACAGACGAAGTAACCCACGTAAAAGAACTTGACGGACACAGGTTTTTTGATATCAATGTCGACAAAGACAATAACGTCTGGTTCATTTCCAATATCTCGATCTTCAAACTGGACAGAAGTACAGGAATGTTTGTGAGGTATTCCGCTGACAGACACTTTACCGCTCTGCATTCTTGTATTGACAAGGAAGGATTCATCTGGTTCACCACTTATGAAGGGGATATCCGGCGCTACAATCCCTCAACAGATTATTTCGAAGTATTCCCCGTAACTACCGACAGAAAAACCGGAGACGATGTCTACCCCATTCATATTAAGGCCATAAACAACAAATACCTCCTTATATCGACAAACAATTATGACCTGATCAAAGTAAATACTGCAAACGGAGAATGTGATTATTTGACCAATGTCGGACATCCAGTCAATTGCCTCTTGCCCAGAACAGAAACTGAACACTGGATCGGGACGCTTGACGGGCTGGTGGTATTTGATGAGGTGGAGGGGACTGCATCCATGATCAACGACTCGGCAAGAAATGCACTCAGCAACACAAATGTTATAAGCATCTTACAAGATAATGAAGGGAATGTGTGGATGGGGACCTATTACGGCGGTCTGAATCTGTGGCATAACAGAAAAAACAGTTTTGGCCAGATCTTTTATACGGGCTACGAAGGGACGTTTTATGGTAAGCTTGTTCATGCCTTAACACCCGACGGACTTGGCAATCTTTGGGCAGGAACTGAAGACGGAAATCTAAACAAGCTGAATTTCAGGAACAAAAGTTCCGTTAGTTACTCAAACAAGAAAGGTTTTCCTGGGAATTTGAACATCCACGGTTTGCTTCAGGAAGGGGACATACTTTGGATTGCCTCGTACAATAAAGGGCTTTATTTATATGATCTTGGTAATGATAAAATCACAAAACACCCGGGACTCCCGACTGATCAGTGTGTGTGTATTCTTAAAACCGAAGATGATGACATTCTCATAGGGACGACTTACGGATTGTACAGATATGACAGGAAGAGAGATGCGTTTGAATATATCGAGGGTCCCGGTCACCGTTTCATTCACACCCTGTATCAGGACAGCTTTGGAACAGTATGGGCAGGGACCTACGGTTCCGGCATCTTTTTCAGTAAGGACGGCCTCAGAACTTTTGACACCATCCAGAAAGGGACAGGTCACGGATTGGAATCCAACTTTATTACCTGCTTCTTTGAAGATGTCACACACCAGCTTTGGGTTGCGACCGAAGGAGGAGGTTTGTGCAGGACATCCCTCGAAGGGGACATTTTATTTACACACATTACCCGTAAAGACGGTCTCCCTTCAAATATTGCATGTGCCATCACTCAGGATCAGAAAGGATTGTTATGGGTTTCCACAACCAAAGGACTGATCACCCTTGATCCCGTCACAGGATCCGTGCTTAAGGTTTTTCTGGATAACAATGATATCGTAGGAAACCAGTTCTCATACGGATCCTGTTACCAATTCCCTTCGGGACAAATATGTCTCGGAACCATTAATGGAATGATCACTTTCAATCCTGCCAATCTGAAGGACCCCGTCGCTACTGCCCCACTTTATATTCAGGATATTCACACGGGGATAGACGGGACTCATAACGCCACAAACACCGACGGAAGATCTGCCATCATGTCTGATAAAATACGGATCAGGCAAACTGATGCGGCCTATCTCTCCATTACCTTTTCTGCTCTGAGCTACTTAAATATGAGTGCTCCTCAATACGAGTATTCCCTCTCAAGCGGAAGACGCAAATCCATCAAGAAAATCTCAGACGAGAATACCGTCGTTTTCACAGATATGAATCCGGGCCGATACCGCTTTGATGTCAAGGTGATCGGAAGCGATTCACCGGAAGCACAAAAAAGTCTTGCTATAGTGGTTGTCCCGCCCTTTTACAAGTCAGTGGCCGCATACGTTTTCTATTTTCTCATTATTGTATCGCTTGCCGTATTTTTCATCATACTTCTGTTCAAGAAAAGGAAAATTGAAGAGACAAGCAAACTTGAGCAAATGGAAGCATTGAAACAGAAAGAGATATACGATGCAAAGATCAATTTTTTCACAAACATCACCCACGAAATCCGCACGCCCCTCTCCCTGATCAAAATGCCTGTGGACAAGATCGTTTCGGAGAAGGATTATACGGAATCGTCCCGGGATGATATCATGACCATCAAGTCCAACACCAACAGGTTATTGGAGCTTACCAACCAGCTTCTTGATATCAGAAAAATGGAGAAAAACCAGATCACCGTGCAGTTTTTCAAGGAAGATATCTCCACAATCGTCAGGAAAACCTGTGAATACTTTGCCAAGGCGGCTAAGGAACAGCATATATCCTACAACGTCAACATACCTGACCATCCTGTAACGATGATGTGTTCTGCTGAAATTGTAAAGAAGATACTCAGCAACCTGCTGTCAAATGCGATCAAATACTGTAATGACAGCATTGAGTTGACACTGGGCATATCCGAGAATGAACAGAACGTGGTGATACGCGTGACAACCAACGGGGATCTCATTCAGGGTAATGAAAGAGAGAAGATTTTCACTCCGTTTTATCAGATCAGGACTGTAACAGCACAACTGAAAGGAAGTAATGGAACGGGACTGGGGCTGGCGTACGCAAGAACGCTTGCCAACCTCCACAACGGGACCCTGATCCTTGACCCTGACATAACAGACAAGAATTCATTTGTTCTGACCTTGTCCCTGATACAGCCTCAATCTTCTATTGATCAGGAAGATATAAGTACTTCTACAGAAGAGAATTTTTCAGAGACCGATTCGGACAGCCGCAAACATACCATTCTGATTGTCGAAGATGCGGCTGAGATGAAACACTATCTTTGCAAAGAATTGTCGTCCGAGTATAATGTCCTTACTGCCTCAAACGGCGAGGAAGGCATGAATCTCATTAAGGAGCAGAAGATCGATCTAGTGGTCAGTGATATTATGATGCCTGTAATGGATGGATGTCAGCTTTGCAACTTCATCAAGAACGACATAGAGTATAGCCATATTCCCGTCATTCTTCTTACAGCTGCCGTTGGCGTTGAGACCCGTATTGAAACCCTTGAAGTAGGTGCAGACGGGTATATAGAAAAACCGTTCGCAATAGAACTGTTAATGGCCAATATTTCAAATCTGTTCAAAAACAAGGAAATCGCCTACAGACAGTTTGCCAATTCCCCTCTGTCTCATTTTAATAGCCTATCTTTCAACAATATAGAAAAAGCCTTTATGGACAAACTGCATGAAACCATCATGAAACATATGGCAGAGCAGGATCTGGGGATAGACACACTCACCACGTTGCTTGGTACCAGCAAGTCTACGCTTTACAGGAAAATTAAGGCGAATACCGGGTTGAATACCAACGAATACATTCGCATATGCAGGTTAAAGAAAGCTGCTGAAATGTTATCCACACAGGAATACAGGATCAACGAAGTCGCTTACCTGGTAGGGTTCTCCTCTCCTTCCTATTTTACTACCAGTTTCCAGAAGCAGTTCAATATTTCACCCTCAGCCTTCGTAAAGAATCTCCGGACAGAAGACTAAACTACCCGACGAGACCTGGGATTATCGAAACAGCAAGGCCGCAAACTGCCTGAGCGAGCGACGCCAGGTGAGCCATTCGTGCCCCGTGCCTTCTGATTCATAATAAAGGTGCCGAACACCCTTGTTTTCGAGCATGTCGTGGAATGCTTTTACCCCAGCGTACATCTGTTCAGGCTCATCTGTACCTATACTTATATACAGCAGATTCATCTGCTCATTTAGAGATACCGGATATTTTTCAGGAGAGGGATCCATGCCCGCTCCGCTAAAACCCCCAATATATGAGAAGAGGTCTTGATGTGAAAGGCCTATGCTCCAGCTCTGGAAACCACCCAGGGACAGTCCTGCGATCGCCCTGTTGTTACGATCGGCAAGCGTTCTGTATCCTGCGTCTATCATTGGGACAAGTTCCTCTACGACCACCTTTTCAAAAGCAGAAAAATCGAATATGTTGCGACTTCTTTCCGAATCCACTGAATTGGCAAGTATCGCAGATCCTCTGTCCATCACAATGATCATGGGGACGGCCTCCCCCGAAGCGATGAGGTTGTCCATAATATTATCCAGCTTGCCCTGGTTTGCCCATCCTGTCTCATCCTCTCCACCGCCGTGCTGAAGGTAAAGCACAGGATAACGGGTTTCAGGGTTCTTATCATAGGCAGCAGGTATATACACGTAACAAATCCTCCAGGTCTGGGTCAGACCGGACCAGTATCTTTGCATTCTCACTTCACCGTGAGGGACCTCCTTCTCAATATAAAAATCCACACCGGCCTCGGGGATCTCAATACCGCTGGCCATCAGACCGCATCCGTAAAAAAGCCTGCTAGAAGGGTCAGATACCCTGACTCCGTCAACGTTGATAAAATAATAGTGGAATCCCGGAACCTGCGGATCTGATGTCACTTCCCAGACCCCTTCGTCTATCTGCACCATCGGATATACTTTGTTGCACAGATCCAGTTCCACGGAAATGGCGTCCGGAGCTTCCACCCTGCATGTAACACTTAAGTCGGGATTGATTTTCGGGTATTCTTTACCCGGGATATTGGTTGAGGCACTGAAAGGCTTTTTTAAGAAAACAGGCGGTTTTCCTGATCCACATGAGGGAGACATAAACAGTGCCAGCAAAACGGCTGCAAGTATGCTTCGGGTTCTCATTTTTAAAAATTTTGATCTATTTGAATAGTTTCTGTGCAAACGCATGAAGGCTTCTTCTCCAGGTGAGCCACTCATGTGCCGTCTTCTGTGATTCATAATAAATGTTGCTGATCCCTCTTTCTGAAAGAATTTCGTGCATGTCTTTCAAAAGTGTGCCTTCTGTTTCACCATTGGCTATAAACAGTAGTTTGTAATCGGAATTGAATTTTACAGGGTCACGGAATACGCCGTTATAAGCACTTGCCAGTTTCAGAGGATCTTTGAAACCCGGGTTTGTGAAATTAAAATCTCCAATTACGATCATCCCGCTGAAACCTCCCACATAGGCAAACAAATCCTTATTGCCGAGACCAAGGTCATACGCTTGCTTCGCACCCCAGGAAAGACCGGCAACGGCCCTGCTGTCACGGTCATTGATAGTGCGGTAACGACTGTCAACAAGAGGAATGACTTCCCGGGTCATCATGCTTTCAAAGCCCGAGAATGAATCGCCGCTTTCAGGAATGCGTGCATAGCCATTGTTCATCACAATGATCATGGGCTCGGCCTTGCCTTCGGCGATCAGGTTGTCCAGTATAACGTCCGCGAAGCCCTGGCATATCCAGCCAGTTTCATCCTCGCCTCCGCCATGTTGCAGATAAAGTACGGGATAACGTCTGCCAGGATCGGTTTCATAACCTGCCGGGGTATAAACATACATCCGCCTGTACTCGTTACAGACACCGGACCAGAATTTCACAGAACGGACAGCTCCGTGCGGAACGTTACTCTTTGGTAAATACCACTGACTATCGGTTTTATTTTCTGCAACTTCTACTGCACTGGAATAACGGCTGCAGCCATAAAAAGCATACACAGAGGGGTCAGAGAATGAAAGACCACCCACTTTCAATGAATAATAATGGAATCCGTATTCCTGAGGATCTGAAGTAACGCTCCAGAGGCCGTTCTCATTCCTGTTCATCACGTAATCCCGACCGAGTGAAAGCACCACGGCGTTGGCTGACGGAGCATAGAACGTAAATGTGACAGAATTATCCTTGTTTACCTGCGGATAGGCCTTTCCCGTAAGGTTGTACCATGAAGGAGTTTGCGAAGAAGCCAAGGTTACTGCAGACAATATTGTCAAAATGGTTGACAAACAACGATTCATTTTTGATGTAAAAATATGATGAAAGAATTCCGTACAGTTACCGTATTCATCCATATAATTGCAGATTCGGTTCATATCTCACAACTTGCTCCGCTGATTGCATAATGACATATTTCAAAATAAGACCATTTCTTGTGAAAAGAGTTCATTTTATTGCTCACAGCTACTTTTTATCCTATGTTTGTTTATGTGTATAAGATCCTTTATTGCCTACTTATTAATCTTTTCCTTTGCGCTGCTCTTCCGGCGCAAATAGTGCCACATCCACTTGATTTCAAAATTGTTACATGGGATTTCGGCAAGATAAGGGAAGCGGACGGATCAGTTTTTCACTCATTTCCTTTCGTCAATTCTTCTTCCGGTCCGGTAACAATCGGACGTGTATCACCCAGCTGTCGTTGTGTGAACGCGATAGCCACCCAGGAATCTTTTGAAAACGGTGAAATGGGAGAAATGACCGTCAGGTTCAATCCTGCCGGGGAAACCGGCCAGGTGCACAGGTATGTGGACATCTATTCATCAGAAGGCATTTTCCTTGTCAAACTAAGCATTACAGCCCATGTGATCCCTGAAGAGCGAAGTGTTGGTGAACAATTTGGGTTCAGGATAACCGATAATGTATATGCTACTTCAAATCACGTGAATATGGGGTACATCCCGCTTGGAGGATCTGTTTCAAAAACGATATCCGTTATCAATACGTCTTCAGAATCAGTAAAGGTTATTGCACGACCTCGCGCAGCATCTTCATTTTTATCAACAGATCACTCCGGATCGGTTGCTCCAGGGGAAACGCTCAATATTGAATTTACCTATGAAATCCCGGATGATCCGGATAGCTACGGAATAAAAAAAGATACCGTTGACATTCTGGCAGATGGAGTTCGAACACCTTTTGCGGTAAATATTTCCTGCATATGCACAGATCATTTTAGAGACAGAGGATCTGTTGTTCCCGATCTGACGGTTTCTCCTTCCCTGGTTTTGCTGAAAAGAAAATTACTGACACGCAATTTTGAAGGTCACTCCGTGATTGCAAACAGAGGCAGCGCTGACCTCCATATTCGTGCCGTTGAAACAGATGCCGGCATACAAACCAATATCAATAAAGGCGATGTGATCCGCCCCGGCGAAAGGATGAGGATCAAAGCCGGATCACTGAAGAAAGCTTTCAGCGTCTTTTTGATCACAAACGATCCTGCCCGTCCTGTTAAAGAAATAAGATTCAACTACAAAGACAATTGATTTGAATTAAATACCTGATAAATGAAACATTTTAAACTACTAGCCTGCGCAGCTGCGCTGATCACTCTTGTTTCATGCAACAACAAGAGTTACGAGTATCCTTTCCGGAATCCGCGTCTTTCGGTAGATGAACGCGTTGAGAACCTACTCTCACTGCTGACCCCCGAAGAAAAGGTCGGACTCATGATGAACGGTTCCATCTCTGTCGACCGCCTGGGGATTCCGGCCTACAACTGGTGGAACGAGGCTTTACACGGCATTTGTTACGACGATGTTACCGTCTTTCCTCAGGTCATTGCACTTGCTGCCACATTTAACGCTGAACAACAGTACGACATCTACTCTGTCGTATCCGATGAAGCACGTGCCGTATGGAACACAACCGACCATAACGAATTCGGCAAGACAGAAGCCACGGGCGGTATCTGGCATCAGGGGCTTTCGTTCTGGTGTCCCAACATCAACATTTTCCGCGATCCCAGGTGGGGCCGGGGCCAGGAAACAAGCGGTGAAGACCCCTACCTGGCAAGTGTCATGGGTGTAGCCACCGTTAAGGGTATGCAGGGGGATCACAAGGATTATTTCAAGACACATGCCTGCGTCAAGCACTATGCCGTTCACAGCGGACCTGAACCTCAACGTCACAGATTCGATGTTACCGTTTCTATGAGAGATCTTTGGGAAACCTATCTGCCTGCATTCAAGGAAACCGTACAGGTGGGGAACGTCCAGGAAGTGATGTGTGCATACAACCGGTATGAAGGCGAACCCTGCTGTGGCAGCGAAAGGTTGCTCCAGGACATTCTCCGCAATAAATGGGGCTATGAATCGCTGGTACTGTCTGACTGCAGTGCGATAAACAATTTTTACACAAAAGGGCAACACGAAACCCATCCCGATGCGGCAACAGCAAGTGCTGCAGCGGTCCTGGCCGGAACCGACCTGGAATGCGGTACGAGCTATGCAGCCCTCATTGAAAGTCTTGACAAAGGGCTTATCAACGAAACCGACCTTGATGTGGCCCTTACACGCATACTCCGCTCGCGCATTGAACTGGGCATGTTCGATCCTGAAGACAGGCTCCCCTGGAAAGACCTGGATGAAAGCACCCTGAGCAGCCCGGAAAATACCGCACTCGCCCTGAAAGCTGCCAGGGAAGCCATGGTACTGCTGAAAAATAACGGAGTACTTCCACTGCCCAAAGACGTCAAAACCATTGCCGTTGTCGGACCCAATGCCGACAACGCTTCCATGCACAACGGCAACTACAACGGTTTTCCAACGCCTGAGAACACAATCTCTATCGTAGACGCCATCAGAAAAGCTGTCCCCGGCACAGAAGTCATTTACGACAAGGCCTGCGAACTGGTGGACCGCTACCTTACAACCGACCACTTGCCGGACATCAACGAAGGAAAAGGTCTTTATGCCGAGTTCTTCAACAACCGGAAATTCGACGGTACGCCTGCCAATTCCGGTTATTACACAACGGTCAATATGCGTACTTTCGGAGACTACCGCTTTGCCGACAACGTCAACCAAACCAACATCTCGGCCCGTCTTACCGGCAAATTCGTTGCCAACTTCACGGGAGAAATGTACTACTCTCTGGTTGGCAGCGACACTTTCAAGTTTACCGTAAACGGAAGGACTGTAGCTCAACAGAAAGAACCCGCAAGGGGATTCGGGTGGTTCAGATCAACCACACCTGTCACAACATTCCCGGTTGTCAAAGGACAGACCTACAACATTCAGGTGGATTACACCAAAGGCGAACAAGGCTTTGCATTCCTTACCTTCAGCCTTACCGAAAGGAACCTTGCCGGGTTTGAGGCGCTTGCCCAAAGGGTGAAAAACGCGGATGCCATCATTGTAGTCGGAGGGATCTCAGCCAGACTGGAAGGTGAAGAGATGCCAGTTTCCTACGATGGCTTCAGCGGCGGTGACCGCACGAAGATAGAGCTTCCTGACGTACAGAAGGACCTTCTTGCCGCCATGCACAATACCGGCAAACCGGTCATCCTGGTAAATTGTTCCGGCAGTGCCATGGGTTTTGGTGACATTGAAAACCAATACGATGCACTCATTCAGGCATGGTACGGTGGCCAGGCCGCCGGGCTGGCCGTTGCCGATGTGCTCTTTGGCAACTACAATCCCGCAGGCAGGCTGCCGGTCACATTCTACAAATCAACAGACCAGCTGCCCGATTTTGAGAATTATGATATGGAAGGCCGCACCTACAGGTATTTC
>LFSY01000073.1:0-3344 GCA_001512865.1 Rikenellaceae bacterium DTU002
AGGTCCAGAAATACACCGTTCTGTTGCGTCCGGATGTAATGGATGTCGGTATTGGTCTTGTAGGTGTTCCACTGATCCCAGCAAGGGTGGTTCACAATAAAGGCAGGCACCGGTTCGGTCAGCTTATTCCCGTAAATGCGCAATTGAGCCGATACGGCAGGAATATTCGCCCAGGATGCCGGGATGCCGCCGGTAAAGTTGCATTCGTACAAATGAATGTTAAAGCGGGTCTGGGTGGTTGTCATATTTCCCAGTCCTTCGGGCAGGGAACCGGTCAGGTTGGGGTTGTTGTACATCAGGAAGGTGGCGATGTTTTTCCACCCGGTGAAGAGCTCGTCGGGAATAGGGCCCGAGATCTTTGTGTTGAACATTCCGAAGTTGTTCAGAGCCGTCATCCCGGCCCATTCTTTGGGAATGGTCCCCGAGATGTTGTTGTTGTTCAACTGGAGGTTGGTCAGTTTGTTCAGATTGCCCATTTCCTTTGGCAGGGACCCTTCCAGTCCGGTGGTTACTGCCATCAGGGCCGTCAGGTTCACAAGACTTCCCATTTCCTTTGGCAGCGGGCCGGTCAGGTTGGGGTTGTTGCCCAGGTTGAGCGATTTGAGCGCCGTCAGTTCTCCTATCTCGGGAGGCAACTGTCCTTTGAGCCCGAATCCGCTCAGGTTAAGACCGGTAATGGCTTCGTCGGTGACAGTTACACCTTCCCAGGTACTGATCTCCTCATCGGTATTCCAGTTGGCCCCTTTGGTCCAGTTGGCTCCGTCCAGGGCGTTGTACAGTGCCATCAGACGGTCGCGCTGGGCATCGGGCACCTGTTCCAGGTCCAGGAATATCCCGTTTTGTTGGGTGCGGATGAAATGGATGCCGGCATCTTTCCATTTATCCCATTTGTCTTCACTCCAAGAAGGATGGTTCTGGATGGACAGGGGCACCGGTTCCGTAAGTTTGTTGCCGTAAAGGTGCAGCTGTTTGGAAACTTCCGGGATGCCTCCCCATTCCTCGGGGATCCCTCCTTCAAAATTACAATTGTGCATCTGCACGCTGAAAAGGGTGTTGTCGGTTTCCATGCTCCCCAGTGCAGGCGGCAGGGACCCCGTCAGGTTGGGATTGCTGTGCAGCAGGATGGAGCCAATGTGTTTCCATTGTTCAAAAATGGTGTTGGGCAGGGGGCTGGAAATTTTGGTGTTGAACAATCCAAAATTTTTCATCGCCTCCATGCCTCCCCATTCTTCGGGGATCCTTCCGCTTATGTTGTTGTTGTTCAGCTGCAGGTTGGTAAGTTTTTTCAGGTTTCCCATAGAAGCGGGCAACGGGCCTTCCAGTCCGGTAGTAACAGCCATCAGTGCATCCAGGTTTACCAGGTCTCCGATTGTGGAGGGCAGCGGTCCCGTAAGGCCCGTGTTGGAGCCGATATTCAGCCGGGTCAGGTCAGTCAGGGAGCCAATGGCAGCCGGCAATTGTCCGGTAAGTCCAAATCCGCTTAAATTCAGCTGGGTCACTTTACCTTCTTCCACGGTTACCCCGCCCCAGGTTTCAACGGGTTCTTCCGTGTTCCAGTTGGTTTTCTTGGCTTCCGCCCAGCTGCTTCCTCCCAGTTGGCCGTACAGTTCCAGCAGGATAGTCCTGACAGTACTCTGTTTTTGCTCGAATGTAAAAGTCTGCGTCTGGGCAATTCCGGCATTGTCACGCACGGCAACCTGCCCGGAACGCGGAGCCCCCGGATTGGGTGCGATCAGAAATTCAAGGGTAGCCGTAGACAGGGCTTTTGTTCCGGTATATTGGATCCAGGATTTGGAGGCTTCTTCAATTTCGACGGTATAAGCCGTATTGTACTGCAGGGTAAGCGTATAGGTGCCTCCGGATGATTCCACAGTGTTTGTTCCATTGACAATCAGTGTATTACGAGCGCTTTGGGTTATTGCGACCGTTGCCTGCATGGTGCCGCTCCTGATGGTCAGCGTTCCTGTCTGGTCGTTTGACGAGGTAGAGGCTGCCGCGGTCAGTTGCAGTGAGGCGTTCCCTGCGCCGCTGGCGGGAGATACAGAAAACCCTTTCCCGGAAACGGAAGCAGTCCAGGACATGCTGTTGGTGGACAGGTTGATGGCCTGCATTCCTCCTTCCTGCGGGAAGGTTACGGTTGTGGGGCTGGCTTCAATGAAGGGGATTTCGGGTTTGCAACCCGCCACGAACATCAGTGCGGTGGTTGCCAGTAGTAGTGATACGATTTTTTTCATAGTCGAAAGACGTAAATTTTGCCTGATTGGTTGCTTTATGCCAATAAAGAAATGACCTTTCCTGCCAGGTCCCTGAATGCTTTTCCGGCGGAGTTTTGGTCGTTGACGGCCGGAATACCGGCATCACCACGTTCACAAACTCCCTGGACAAGAGGTATTTCTGCCAGGATGGGCAGGTTGTATTTCTGAGAAAGCTCTTTGGCCCCGCCTTTTCCGAAAATATAATATTTATTATCGGGAAGTTCTTCTGGCGTGAACCAGGCCATGTTTTCCACCAGGCCCAGGACGTGTTTGTTAAGGTCCTTGTGGAAGAACATGTTCAGGCATTTCTCCACATCGGAAACAGATACCTGCTGTGGGGTGGTGACCACGATTCCCCCGCTCAGCGGAATGTCCTGCATCAGGCTCAGGTGGATATCGCCCGTTCCCGGAGGCAGGTCTATCAGCAGGAAATCCAGTGGTCCCCATTTGGTCTGTTTCAGGAGTTGCTTGAGGGCACTGCTGGCCATCGGGCCCCTCCATATAAGGGCCTGGTCGGGTTTGGCGAAATACCCTATGGACATCCATTTGACCCCGTATTTGACAATAGGTTCGAAAACCTGTACGTTTTCATCTATCATATCCACGCCGGGCTGCTGGTCCTGTGTCCCGGTAAGGGTCGGCACCGAAGGCCCGTAAATATCGGCATCGGCGAGTCCCACGCTGTATCCTTCCAGGGCCAGGGCAACGGCCAGGTTAACGGCCACGGTGGATTTTCCCACGCCACCTTTACCGCTGGCGATGGCAATGACGTGTTTCACGCTTTTCATCCCGTCGATTTCTACCGTATCTTTTTCCTCTTTTTTATTCCCTTTCGGGGGTTGGGCGGGCTTCATGGCCGCATAATTTATCTTTTCCATAGTTCTATTTTCTAATATCCATTTCTTCCAGCAAATATCCTGCCTCCCCGTACTTGTCCACAATAAAAAGGACATACCGGATGTCCACGGCTATGCAGCGTTGCAGTTCGGGTTCAAAGATCACGTCCCCGCTCATGGATTCCCAGTTGCCGTCAAAGGCCAGCCCAATGAGCTCTCCCTTTGCGTTCAAAACCGGGGATCCTGAATTGCC
>LFSY01000073.1:3403-6060 GCA_001512865.1 Rikenellaceae bacterium DTU002
ACGCCGTCCCGGGGCCTGTAATTCAACACATTCCCGTATGTAAGACGCATGGAGGAATTGGCATCGGGATACATGGGTTGTCCTTTTCGCATCTCCAGCATACCTGCGATGAAGTTGCGGTGTCCCTTTTCGTATTGTGCATAAAAAGGAGCAATGGCGTCCTGACATTCCCTTGTTTTTTCAGCCACCGAGCGGCCCAGTATCCAGGCCGGATCGTTCCTGACCTCCTCCCATGCCGCAGTCCGGGTGTTTTCGTCAGCCAGCCTGTCTATGAGGCTGCAAAGTTTCTCCTCAGAGGCAAAGGCTGTTTTGGCAAACAGATCTTCCACATAGGCATCTGTATTGCCGGCATAGTCTTTTTCAATGATCCGGTAAACGGTGGGGTAATGCCCTTTATCTACTTTTTGGGCAAAGATGCCGAGCATGGCCCTGGCCACCTTTACGTCCGTTGGCCGGTTGTAATTGGCAAAAAACCGCCTGGCCTGAGTTTTCAGGCTTTCACTGTTGACATCACCCTGGCCGTCTGCCCTTGTGAACAACCGTGAAGCCAGACCACTTACTTCAATATTGCGTAACGCTTCACTCAGGTAACGGCTTACGTAAAGCATATCCCATTGTCCCCGAATGGCCTCTTCAATGTCACTGAGGGCGGTCCCGTATTTTTCGCGGCGGCCGGGGCTGGCATTCACCCAGGCGGTAAAGGCGGCCTCTTCCTCTGCCCGGCGGGCCTTCACGTTCAATTTCCCGAATGTTTCATTCATCCCGGTCCATTTTTTCCAGGCGTTGGTGCTGCCTGAATACTTGCTGGCATATTGCAATTGTACTTTCGGGTCGGCCAGCATATCTTCCAGCATGACATCCTGCCGGATGGTCCTTACCTCTATCCCGATATTGTTGGTCAGCTGTTCCTGGCGGTCCACCTCGATCGACGTCATATAACGGGTGGTGGTTCCGGGATAGCCCAATGTCATGACAAAATCTCCCTGTTTTACGCCTTTCAGACTTACGGGAAGGGAATGTTTTGCCTTATACGGCCGGTTTTCGGGAGCATAATCGGCCGGTTCATTGTCCGGTCCGGCATAAATCCTGAACATGGAAAAATCGCACGTATGGCGGGGCCACATCCAGTTGTCGGTGTCGGCACCGAATTTTCCGATGGAAGAAGGAGGAGCTCCCACAAACCGGATGTCGGTATATATTTTATAAACTACCAGGTAATATTGATTGCCCCCGTACATACTGTACAGACGGCCGGTAAAATGCGGATTCTCTTCCCTGACCTTTTCGCCCCATTCCCTGGTAAGACGCGCTTCTGCAGCCGTACGGCCTTCCTGCGTCGTGCAGGTATCCAGAATGGCATACACCTCTTTGGTGACATCGGTCATCCGTTCCATAAAAACGACCCGCAAGCCCGGGGCGGGAATTTCCTCTTCCCTGTTTTTAGCCCAGAATCCGTCTTTCAGGTAATTGTGCTCCACGCTGCTCAAAGCCTGGATAACGCCGTAACCGCAATGGTGGTTGGTCAGCAGCAAACCTTCCCCGGAAACGACTTCCCCGGTACAACCGCCGCCGAATATGACGATGGCGTCTTTCAGGCTGGAATGGTTGATATTGTAGATGTCGTCGGCTTCAAGCCTGAGTCCGGCATCTTTCATGGCTTTGATGTTCAATTGTTTCAGGAGCGGCAGCAACCACATCCCCTCGTCTGCACGTACATTGCCGCCAAGGAGGAGCAAGGCGCACAGGATTAAACTCATTTTTTTCATGCGTAGTATGTGTTAATTGTTGTATTTGCGTATAACCTGCAAAGGTAATTATAAATGACAAGAAAACGACCTCCTGTGATGGACTGTCAGTCCGTATTTCCCGATCGCCTCCCGGTGTTTTTTCGTGGGGTACCCCTTGTTGTCTTTCCATCCGTACACGGGAAAATCACGGTCCAGGCCGGTCATGTACTGGTCGCGGAATGTTTTGGCCAGGACCGAGGCTGCGGCGATCGCCGCAAAACGCCTGTCGCCCCTTACAAGGCACTGGTGGGGTATTACGGGGCTGAGCAGGGAATCGCCGCCCCCGGGGTGGTAGGGGTAAAACCGGTTCCCGTCAACCAGGATGTAATCCGGCGAAACCGGAAGTTTATCCAGGGCCCGGTGCATGGCGGTAATAGAAGCCCGCAGAATGTTCCAGCGGTCAATTTCCTCCGGGGAGCACCAGGCGACACCCCAGCCAACAGCCTTTTCCATGATAAAATCCCGTACTTCAAGCCGATGCCGTTCTGTCATCATCTTTGAATCCTGCAGCAGGGGATGACTGAAGCCGGGCGGAAGGATCACTGCCGCGGCGTAAACAGGACCTGCCAGCGGACCCCTTCCCGCCTCGTCACATCCGGCCTCCTGTCTGCCCGGCTGAAGATGGGGAAGCAAAGGGATATACATATATACAAAGGTAAAGGAAAAAATTATTACCTTTGTCGCCCTGTATTATCCCGTAAACAATAAATAAACATATTGATTAATGAAAACTTATACTACAGAACAAATTCGCAATGTGGTTCTGATGGGGAACACCAAGTCCGGCAAAACCACTCTGGCCGAAGCCATGATGATGGAAGGCAAAGTGATCGACCGCCGTGGAACCGTTGAAGCCAAAAATACCGTATG
>LFSY01000073.1:6255-9123 GCA_001512865.1 Rikenellaceae bacterium DTU002
AAAGCCAACTGGGATGCCTGTATGGATTCGTTACACGAAGCTTACGGGAACAAGGTTTGTCCGGTACAATTCCCGGTAGATGCAGGAGCGGGTTTCAATTCGTTCGTTGACGTGGTGAAGATGAAAATGTACCGTTTCAGCGACGACAACGGCAGCCGCGAAGAACTGGACATTCCCGCCGACCTTAAGGACAGGGCGGAGACCATGCATGCCGAACTGGCAGAACGTGCAGCCGAAGCCGATGAACCGTTGATGGAAAAATTCTTTGAAAACGGCGCCCTTACCCCGGAAGAGATCATCCAGGGCCTCGTCATAGGGTTCCGCAAATGCGAGATCATGCCCTTGGTTATTGTTTCCGGGAAAAAGGACATTGGCGTCAAACGCCTGATGGAGCTGATCACGCTCATTGCCCCGCATCCCGGCATGACTGGCAACAAAACCGTTTCGGGCGAGGAAATCCCCTGTGACGTTAAAGGAGCACCTTCTCTGTATATGTACAAGACAACCCAGGAACAGCACCTGGGAGACGTTGCCTTTTTCCGTGTCATGTCAGGGAAGATCACCGAATCCATGGACCTGGTCAATGCCAACAACGGCAGTAAGGAACGGATATCGGGGCTCTTTGTTGCCGCCGGAAAAAAACGGGAGAAGGTGACCGAGCTCATTGCCGGGGACATGGGATGTACGGTGAAACTTAAAAGTGCCAAATCAAATCACACGTTGAACGGGAACGGAAAAGACTGGGAATTTGAGCCCATCGCCTTCCCTCCGGCCAAATTCCGTACGGCTATCAAAGCCAAATCAGAAAAGGACGACGAAAAACTGGGCGAGATCCTGAACAAAGCAGCTGCCGAGGATCCCACAATCGTGGTGGAATACTCAAAGGAACTCAGGCAGATCATTGTTAGCGGACAGGGCGAACATCATATCAATACCCTTAAATGGCACATCAACAACACCCATAAAATGGAAGTGGACCTGATCTCCCCCAAGATCCCCTACCGTGAAACCATTACCAAAATGGCCGCCTCGAGCTACCGTCACAAAAAACAATCCGGAGGGGCCGGTCAGTTTGGGGAAGTCCATCTGCTTATTGAACCTTATGTTGAGGGAGCTCCCGAAAACAACCGGTTTAAAGTTGAAGGCAAAGAACTGGTCTTAAACCTGAAAGGTCGTGAAGAGTACGACATGGACTGGGGCGGAAAGCTTATTTACTACAACTGTATTGTAGGCGGTTCGATTGACGGACGTTTTATGCCCGCCATCCTGAAAGGGATCATGGAAAAAATGGAAGAAGGTCCGCTCACAGGTTCCTATGCCCGTGACATCAAGTGTTACGTATACGATGGCAAAATGCACCCGGTGGATTCCAACGAGATTTCGTTCAAACTGGCCGGAAGGAATGCCTTTAAGGATGCCTTCAAAAAAGCC
The DNA here is from genome assembly GCA_001512865.1 of Rikenellaceae bacterium DTU002. Taxonomy (GTDB): domain Bacteria; phylum Bacteroidota; class Bacteroidia; order Bacteroidales; family UBA932; genus DMER64. The sequence goes on from LFSY01000073.1 coordinate 7,687, forward strand.
GGACCCAAGATCATGGAACCAATCTACATGGTGGAAGTCCTTGTCCCTTCGGACTGCATGGGCGATGTTATGAGCGACTTACAAAACCGCCGTGCCCTGATCGAAGGCATGAGCAGTGAAAAAGGCTTCCAGATCCTGAAAGCCAGGGTTCCCCTTGCCGAGTTGAACAAATATTCCACAACGCTCAGTTCCCTGACTTCGGGACGGGCCAGCTTCACGATGGCTTTTACAGAATATGCACAGGTGCCTTCCGACGTGCAGGATAAGCTTCTGAAAGAATACGAAGAAGAAGAAAAAGAAGATTAAACCTTTTTCCGCAACGTATGATAAAGGCGGATTACATTACCAAATCATTCGGCAGCGTGCAGGTTCTCAAGGGCATTTCCCTGGAAGTTGCCCCTGCCGAAGTGGTTTGTATCACCGGTGCCAGCGGCGCGGGCAAAACCACGCTGCTCCAGATACTGGGAACCTTGTCCCCTCCCGATACGGGACAGGTGTGGATAGGAGGCACTCCGGTTTTTGAGTTGAAAAAAGACCAGATAGCTGATTTCAGAAACAAACACATTGGATTTGTCTTTCAGTTCCACCATTTGCTGCCGGAATTTACAGCCCTCGAGAACGTATGCATACCGGGCTTCATATCCCGTGACCCTGCAGACAAGGTACGTGAAAGGGCAAAAGAACTTCTTGATTTTCTGGGACTTGGATACCGCATGGAGCATAAACCCGCTGAGCTTAGCGGTGGCGAACAACAACGCGTTGCCGTGGCCAGGGCTCTGGTCAACCATCCCAGCGTCCTTTTGGCAGACGAGCCCTCGGGGAACCTGGATTCCCACAACAAGGATGAATTGCATAAATTGTTTTTCCGGTTACGTGACACTTACGGTCAGACGATCATCATGGTAACACACGACCGGTCACTTGCAGAAATGAGCGATCGCAGTCTGACCATGCGTGACGGGCTTTTTGTTCAGTAGCGTGGAACCGTTCCGTTTTAAACGGTTTGTTGCAGCACATGGCCGTTCGGCCATGCAGATCAGTACAGACAGCGTATTGCTCGGGGCCTGGGTACACGGTCCTGAAGAAACTCCGCTACGTATACTGGATGTGGGAACCGGATGCGGGATACTGGCCCTGATGATGGCACAGCGTTTCCCGGACGCATGTATAGATGCCGTTGAAATTGACGAAGACTCGGCACAGGAAGCGGCAGAAAACATGTCGTGTTCCCCATGGGCGGACAGGCTACAGGTACATCACGCAGATTTCCGCCATTACCTGGCGAAAGACAAATACGATCTGATCATAACCAACCCTCCCTATTTTCACGGGTCTCTTAAGAATCCCGATAGGCGCAGAAGCATTGCCCGTCACGGAGGGAAAGAGGGACTTACACACGAGGCGCTTCTTACGGGGGTGTCTGACCTGCTGGCAGAA
>LFSY01000100.1:0-356 GCA_001512865.1 Rikenellaceae bacterium DTU002
TATGTTTCTTCCCGGCAGACAGCACTTGAAATGCGTGCCATCGGCATGCACTGGACATTTGCTCCCAATGTGGAGGTGGCGCGTGACCAGAGATGGGGCAGGGTAGGCGAAACGTTCGGAGAGGACCCTTTCCTGGTATCTTTGATGGGAGAAGCTGCCATAAAAGGATTTCAGGGGGACGACGGCCTGGAGAAAGACCTGGTGCTTGCCTGTGCCAAACATTTTGTGGGAGGGTCACAGCCCGTGAACGGAACGAACGGAGCTCCGACCGACGTCTCGGAAAGAACATTGCGGGAAGTCTTTTTCCCGCCTTTCAAGGCATGCGTGGATGCCGGGGCACTCACTTTCATGATGGC
>LFSY01000100.1:505-2621 GCA_001512865.1 Rikenellaceae bacterium DTU002
CTTGTAGAAGACGGCGTGGTTCCCGAATCCAGGATTGACCAATCGTGCAGAAGAATTCTTGAAATGAAATTCCGTCTGGGCCTGTTTGAAAATCCTTTCTTTGAAGAATCTGTTGTGGATCAGGTTCTTTTGAAAGAAGAACATGTGCAGACTTCATTGGATGCTGCCCGTAAAAGCATTGTACTTCTTGAAAATAACGGGATATTGCCCCTTACTGACGGAGGAAAATACAAAAACGTTTTTGTCACCGGGCCCAATGCGGATTCACAGGGAATCATGGGAGACTGGACCTTCCCGCAACCTGATGAAAATGTGGTAACCTTCCTGGAAGGACTGAAATCGGTGGCTCCTGCCACACGGTTCACTTTCCTGGACCAGGGAGAATCCATCAGGTATATGGATCCTGAAAAAGTGCGTCGAGCCGGTGTTATGGCGCGCCGGGCCGATCTGAACATTGTCTTTGTGGGAGAATACGTGAACCGCAAGGACTGGAACAACAAAACTTCCGGGGAGGATGTGGAGCGTGGCAACCTGCGTCTGCCCGGACTCCAGGAAGAACTGGTCCGCAACATACTGGACAGCGGGAAACCCTGCATAGTGGTGCTGAACAACGGACATCCCCTGGCCGTGGAGTGGATAGCAAAAGAAGCCGATGCCCTGGTAGAGGCCTGGGAACCGGGTATGAAAGGGGGAATTGCCCTTGCCGAGATTCTTTACGGGCACGTCAATCCCTCCGGAAAACTGCCTGTCACTTTTCCAAGGTCCACGGGGAACATCCTTTCTGTATACAACCACATGCCTTCGCATTATTTCCATCCCATTGTAATGGAAGATCCCATGCCGCTTTACGAGTTTGGTTACGGTCTGTCATATACAACGTACGAATATGCCAATCTGGAGGCAGGAACTTTCAAAGACAACATTTTGGAAGTTTCTGTAGATGTTACAAATACAGGTTCGCGTGCAGGAGAGGAGGTTGTTTTGCTGTTCATGCGGGATGATTATGCTTCCAGGACAAGACCGGTCAAGGAACTGAAAGCCTTCACAAGGGTAAGTCTGGCACCGGGAGAAACGAAGACCATTAAACTACATGTAGATCAGGAGCAGTTGAAATTCTGGAAAGACGGCCAATGGATCGTGGAACCCGGCACCTTTACGGTTATGGTGGACAAACTTTTTGATACCGTTACTCTGTAGAGGATGGTATATCAGCGGTGATCCGGTGGATTATGTACCGGATCACCGGTCTTTTGCTTCGGTGAACAAAAAATGTGTCAAGGGGAGCCGTCTGCGGCATTTTTTCCGGGAAGCGGCTTGATTCAATATAATAGAGCATTTCCCCGGGAGCGATTCCCCCCCTTTCTTTCGTTATTTGTTCGTATTTATGGGTCCTTTCCACGGGACCTGTCGTTTTGACTACCGTACGGTTGGGGCGTGCTACGTAATAATCCAGGTGGGCTGCGGGAAACCACCGGGTAGATAAAATGGCGGACTGCGGGGGCATGCCTTCTTTACCCCCGCTCTGCAGGTACAATGCTTCCTGTTCCTGTACGAGTAAGGAGAAATGTGAGCCAAGTTGTTTCCAGCCATACATATCCAGGGTAAAATCGTTTCGTCCCAGGTCTTCCATGGGATCCCGCCCGTCGGTCGTCTCGGTCGTCTGTTCCCCTAAAGAAGGGCTCAGGGGTATGAGTCCGGTCTGGATCTGTACGACCCCCAGAACAACGATCAACGCGAGCAAGGCAGGGGAAGCCGCGACGGATCTGCACTGGCGGCGGTGATCGGCTGCGGCAGCTGCCAGCAGCATCAGGGGATAGAATCCCGGAGCACTCCAGTGAGGCAGTGTTTCCCTGAAAAGAGATATGAAAAGGAAGCCGGAGATCAGGGGTACGGACTGTAACAGAAGCATCCGGTATGTTTCCCCGGACAAAGGAGTATCCGGCCTTCTGGCCTTATGTAAGTGCTTGCCCAAATAAAACACCGACCAGACCATCAGTCCCACATTTATGGGGTTGTGGTAAAAAAACAAGCCCAGCACCTCACGTCCGAAATAAAACAGTTTCAGTCCTTCTCCAAAAAAAATGATCCTTTGAGAATGGAAAGAAAAACTGGATTG
>LFSY01000100.1:2649-8209 GCA_001512865.1 Rikenellaceae bacterium DTU002
GAAGGATTCCCGCCCAGAGAAAGACACCTGTATATTTGCTAAGCATGGCCAGGCCTGCAAACACGCCTGCCGTCAGAAAATGTACAGGACGTGCAGCTGATTTGTGGCCGTTTTTCGGACCGCAGGCTTTGAGAAAATAAAAGAGTGCGGCCAGGTAAAACGTCCCCAGGGGGGTATCGGGCAGAATAAACGTCCCGGCCAGAACGGAAGCATAAACAGACCCTGTATGGAGCAGGGCCGCATACCAACCTGTCCGGGGATTCCCTGTCAATATCCCTATCCGGTAGATGATCCATATGTTTAAAGTTCCCAGGATCAGGGCAGGCAACCGGAGCGCAAAGGCTCCATCCCACATCAGGTCAAGGGTAAAAAACCGGATAACCCATCCCAGCATGGGCGGATGGTCAAAATGGCTCCAGTCGGGGAAAAGGGCATAGGTCCAGTAATACACCTCGTCGTTGCCCAGTTCGGTAACGGCTGCCACAATGCCCCTGATGACCAGCGAAAAGGCCATAAGCAGGAATACCTGTTTCCTGTAATCGGGTTTCATCAGGGCAAAGATAGAAAACTGCAGGGTACCTCGTGCCCTCATTTTTAATATCTTTGCATATATGAAAGTGGTCCTTACCGGCGCCGGGGGTGGTGTGGGAACAATAATACGGCAAATGGCTCCCGCTCACAGCGGTGTTCAGCTCACGGCCTGTTCCAGGCAGGAACTCAATATTCTTGATGAAGATGCTGTCTTACAGTTTATTTCGTCACAGAATCCGGATTATGTGATCAATGCGGCTGCCTTTACCAATGTGGACCTGGCCCAGGCAGAACCTGAAGCTGCTTACCGTCTGAATTCGGATTGCCTGGAGGGGATGGTAAAGGCCTGCCGTAAAGCCGGTGCGGCACTAATTCATTTATCTACGGATTATGTTTTTGACGGGAGCAAATCGGCTCCCTATACGGAAGAAGACCACCCGGCTCCCGTGAATATTTACGGAGCGTCCAAACTTGAAGGTGAACAAAAGGTGCTGACTTATCCGGAAGGGATCGTAGTTCGTACCAGCTGGGTGTATTCCCGTTATTCACGTAATTTCCTGGCAGCGATACCAGGTCTTCTCCGCTCAGGGTCCGGCCCGTTGTATGTAGATACGATACAGGTAAATTCACCCACTTACGGCCCCGATCTGGTCAACGCTCTTTTCCTTCTGATGAAAAACGACATCAGGAGTGGGTTGTACCATTATACCAACTCGGGCGGAGGATGTACGCGTTATGATTTCGCCTGTCGCATCAGGGAGAAGATCGTGTGTAAAGAGCCGGAGACCCGGCCGGTTCCCGTTCTTCCCATGCAGGCTGAAACATCTGCCGCTGCTCCGAGACCTGCATATTCGGTAATGAGTCCGGAAAAGATCGGTATGCTTCCGGGCATGAAAATACCTCACTGGCAGGAAGGCATAGAAAATCTTATTTAATCAGATATGGAAAAAGGTATAGTTGAGAAAGCAAAAGAATGGCTCGGTTCTTCATACGATGAAACGACACGTGCCGAGGTACTCAGACTCATTGAGGGAGAACCGGCTTTGCTGGAAGATTCGTTTTACAAAAACCTGGAATTCGGGACTGGCGGATTACGGGGTGTGATGGGTGCGGGAACGAACCGTATGAACCGTTATACCGTGGGTATGGTAACCCAGGGTCTGGCCGGTTATGTCCTGAAAACATACCCCGGACCTCACAAGGCTGCCATAGCGTATGACTGCAGGAATCAATCTCCCGATTTTGCCATGATAACGGCCCGGGTCCTGGCCGCCAACGGTTTTACGGTTTATCTTTACGATGCTCTCAGACCTACTCCCCAGCTCAGTTTTACGGTGAGAAACCTGAATTGTCATATCGGGGTAATGATAACGGCCAGCCACAATCCCAAGGAATATAACGGATACAAGGTGTACGGAGATGACGGGGCCCAGGTGGTTGCTCCCTGTGATGCGCGGATCATTGCGGAAGTCAGGAAGATCACCTCCCCCGCACAGGTCCTCTTTTCCGGGGGAAAAGGAAAGATCGTCACCCTGGGAGAGGAAATGGACAATTTGTACCTCGATGCCATTTTAAGCCTTATCAACCTCAGTCCGGAAGCGGTCAGAAAGCACAGGGACATGAAAATGGTATATACGCCTCTTCACGGGACAGGGGTCCGTTTGGTGCCCAAGGCATTTGCGAAGATGGGATTTACCAACCTGCTGAACGTTCCGGAACAGGATGTGACAGACGGTAACTTTCCTACCGTAGAGTCTCCCAATCCCGAAGACCCCGCTGCTTTAAAAATGGCCATAGGAAAAGCCCTCGAGACCGGAGCGGCACTGGTCATGGCAACCGATCCTGACGGTGACAGGGTTGGAATAGCCGTCAGGAACACCGCCGGTGACATCCAGCTTTTGAACGGGAACCAGACTGCCTCCCTGCTGACGTTCTATTTATTGGAAAAATGGCATGAAACAAAAAGGCTGCAAGGAAAAGAGTACATAGTCAAGACCATAGTGACCAGCGACCTGCTGCAATCCGTGGCAAGACATTATGGTGTTGAATGTTACAACGTTCTTACCGGGTTTAAATATATAGCCGAAGTGATACGCAGGAACGAAGGGGAAAAGGTATTCATTTGCGGAGGAGAAGAGAGCTACGGATTTAACGTGGGAGCGTATGTACGTGACAAGGATGCCGTAGTGACATGTTTACTGGCGGCAGAAGTTGCCTGTTGGGCTGCTTCGCGGGGCTTGACCATGTATGATCTTTTGAAAGAAATGTATGTGCGTTTCGGCTTTTTTAAGGAGCGTATGGTTTCCAGAACGCTGAAAGGGAAGGACGGCATGCAACAGATGGTGGCTACCATGAACCGTTTCAGGGAAAATCCTCCCGGGGAGCTGCTGGGGTCGCCTGTCTTACTGATCCATGATTACAGGAAAGGTGAAACTGTAGATATGATCAGCGAGCTGCGGTACAAGATCAACCTTCCGGCGTCAGATGTGATACAGTTCGTCTGTGCCGACAACACAGTAGTGACCATCAGGCCCTCCGGGACAGAACCTAAAATAAAATACTATTTCGGTGTACGCACACAACTGGATCGCATAGAAGATTATGATGTTACCGACAGGATCCTGGAAGATAAGCTTACTGAACTGAACGGTTTGTTTCAGAAATAGGATTCAGCCCACTGCAATTGCCCGGGATCAAACCCCACAGCCTGCATTGTTTCCCTGACCCGAATTACGCTGGTGGCCGGGAGGGAAGGATGCCGGGACAATATCCATAGCCTGGAGGCGGCATCGTTGCATATAACGGTACAGGAATAATCCTCCTCTACGTACAGCACATAATAATCCCTGTAAAAATTCAGGAAAAATGCAGCCCTGAACACCCCGGGATGGTCTTTCTTTTGTTTGGCTTTTCCCCGAATACTTTTTTCCGGTCCGTACGGGGTAAACTTATGTGCATTCTGGACAAGATGAATAATCTCTTTCTGATCCACGGTCCCGCTGATGGTGACGGCCGCCATTTTTTTTCTTTCCGGCCTTCCGTATTGTGCCACTTCATACCATTTTCCCGTGAATCGCCCTGTATCAAGCGACTGAACAGCATCTCTGGCGGTGACGGAAGGTCTGTTCTGCACACAGCCCGTGCAGGACAAGAGGAAGGGAAGTAACAGGAAAAACAACAGGCCGTGACAATTCGTTTTCATTTTGGTGGATTTTCGTTACGGAATTCAGTGATGCTTTTGCCCGAAACCTTCCTGAAAAAACGGCTGAAAGAGGCCGTATCCTCAAACCCGAGTATATGTGCTATTTCTTTTGCATTTCTGTCGCTATATAAAAGAAGGCGTTTGGCTTCAGCTTCTGTTCTTTCGTGTATGATGTGGAGGGGGGAAGGCAGGTTGTACCGGGCAAAGAGATTGGCCAGCGTCTTTGGAGAGCGGTGTAACAGGCCGGCGTAGTCCCTGACTTTTTTCTTTTCCTTGTAATGTCTGTCCACCAGGGTGAAAAATTCCCTGATAAGATGGAAAGTGGATTCGTTCCCGGCTTCAATGGCAAATTTCTGCCTGGCGATACGGGTGCATATTATGATGAAACGTTTCAGATGCAGCCGCAGCATTTCTTCTTTAAGGGAATCGGTCTGAAGATACTCCGCACGGATATCAGTAACGATTTTCTCCAGATTGTCTGCCTGGTTTTCGTTCAACTGCATGCGCAGGGGGTTGGCATAGCCGGTAAAAAGGAATCCGTTGCAGGATACTTCATCGTCTGATCTGAAAATGCAGTAAAAATTACTGTTGAATAGCAACGACAGGTATCTGCCCTGGATCTTGACAAAACGGATATGATGCAAATCGGAAAGGGGGATCAGCTGGTTTTTTTCCAGGTGCATTCCCACATGGTCGATCTGCATGTCAACAGATCCGTCAAGGACCCAGATAAACTTATAAAGGTCTTTGTTACGGAGTAATTCATCTTTGCTGTGGAAATCGTCCGTAACTATAAGACTCCCCCTGAGAGGAGTCATACAGGCATATTCCATACAGCAAATATACGAAACCTATTCTTTATTCAGCAAGGTCTTGTTTACAATAGATTCAAGCTGACTCTTTGGAAGCGCTCCCTGGGAAATGCTCGGTTTTCCCTCCAGGGGGATCCACAACAGCGTAGGTACACTGCGGACTCCGAATATGGCAGCCAGTTCGGGAGATTTGTCCACATCAACCTTGTAAATATAGATCTGTCCGTTATATTCCTGGTTGATCTCTTCGAGTGACGGAGCCAGCATTTTACAAGGGGCACACCATGTGGCGTGAAAATCCACTATACAGGGTTTGTCTCCTTCGTATTTCCATTCATTGGGGTTGGCTTCGTAATTATAGACACGATTAATAAATTCTTCTTTCGTCAGTTCCATGATCTTTATTTTACTTTCTTTTGTTTTTTCGGATGCATCTTTATCTCCTGCAAATAAAATAACAGCGGGGAGCAATGCCAGTAATGTTACGATTGTTTTCATGATGCAAAGGTCCGGTATTTTCAGACACCGGACAAGGGCGATTTTTCACAATAAGTTGGCAATTTTTCCCGATTTACTAGTCACGTTGCTCTACCCAGATCAATTCGCCTGTATTGTAACCAAGAGAAGTGGCTCTGTTCAATACCCGGTCAAGGTCAGCAGGAGCCATTTCAGGAGTACGCGAAAGTATCCATAGATATTTTTCTTTTTTACTGCCTATCAGGGCGAATGTGTAATTTTCGTCAAGATCAAGGACCCAATAATCTGAATAAAAGAAAAGAAAAAAGGATACTTTCAGAGCTCCGGGATAGTTCTCATCGGGTATATATGCTTTAGCTTCGGCTTCATTGAATTTTCCTTCAAAAGAGTCTTTGTAACCCGTATTGAGCACTTTGATCTTTCCGTCTTCCCTCAGTGAGTAATTGGCCGTTGCTCCAACCAGTCCTCTTTCAAAACTGTGGTCAAAACGGGCAATTTCATACCATTTGCCCAGGTACCTGTCCAGGTCCAGTTCTTG
>LFSY01000095.1 GCA_001512865.1 Rikenellaceae bacterium DTU002
CCTACTCGACAGTATTTTCTTGGACTCGAAGCCTTCACCTATGAGCAGGTAATGACGCCCTCACTGCTGGTCTCCATAAGGAAACGAATCGACCTGGATGTCTTTGAATCATTGACAAATGATTTGATAAGGAAAGGATTGAAACTGAAAGCCGGGGCAAAACCAGAGGATGTTAGTAACGAGATCAAGGATGATGAAGAGGATGATCCCGGTCCGCATCCCGGGAACAAAGGGAAACTACAAATGGATGCAACGGTTTGTGATGCGGATATCAAGTATCCTACCGATCTGGACCTGTTGAACGAGAGTCGTCAAAAGGCAGAGGAGCTGATTGATGAATTGTGTTTGAAGTTGGGGGTTCAAGAAAAACCGCGTACATATAGAAGGATTGCCCGCAAGGAGTTCTTGAATGTATCGAAAATGAAGAGAAAACCTGCCAACGTATTAAGAAAAGCGATACGCAAGCAGATCAACTACCTGAAGCGAGATATACGGTCTATCAATGAGATGCTTGACACCATAAAGGATGAACCGATTCCTTTTGATCGGGGGCAACTGAAATATTTTTTTGTTATCCAGCACTTGCTGGAACAGCAGGAAACCATGTACAAGAAGAGGACACATCAAATAGAGGATCGCATCGTGAGCATTCATCAGCCGCATGTACGCCCCATTGTTCGAGGCAAAGCCAAGGCAAAAACGGAGTTTGGAGCCAAGATAAACATCAGCCTGTTGGATGGATATGCCAGGGTGGATCGTTTTGACTGGGATGCCTTCAACGAGGGGCAGGATCTTCAAGCACAGGTTGAACGCTTCAGGACGCTGACCGGAAAATACCCGGCGCTGGTTCAGGTGGACAAGATATATCTCACCCGGGAGAACAGGCGCTTTTTGAAAGAGAAAGAAATCCGGTACACAGGGGAGCCACTTGGAAGAAAACCGGTGAAGCAGATCAAGTCCGGTTACCAAAAACGTAAAGAGCGACGAGAATCAGCGGAACGCAATCAGGTTGAAGGAAAGTTTGGTCAGGGCAAACGTGGATATGGGTTGAATGATATCCGCGCCAGATTGTCCACAACATCAAATAGTTGGATAGGAGCAATCATTTTTGTGATGAACCTGGTCCGGCACATGAGGGATATTCCTCTGTTTCATTTTTTCTCTTTACTGTCGAACATGATGAAAGTGAGAAATCTAATTTTTTATCCGGTCATGCCTCAATTGAAATTGTGCGCCTGATTGGGAATTAATAAGCAAACCCTAATTATATTAACGGCATGGAGTATGGATGAGCAGCGTATTAAGGGATATGAAAGCGGGGCTGATGCCTATTTGTCAAAACCCTTTAATGCCGATGTGATCAAGATCAGGATAAAAAAGCTTATTGAAAAACAGAAAACCATTAATAAATTACTTGAAAATGACTGGCTTATAGGTGAACCAAAGAAAACAATAGCAGACAGTCACAAAAAGGTGTTGGATGAGTTCAGGAAGTATGTAGAAGAACATATTCACGAGGAAATCAATGTTGATGATATTGCCACATATATGAATATGTCCAGGTCAAAATTTTACCGTCAACTAAAAGAAATAACAGATCTTTCTCCTACGGATATTGTTAATATGATTAAACTTAAAAGGGCTTCCCATTTGATGATATACGAACACAAGACAATTTCTGAGGCTGCTTTTGCATCGGGATTCTCCTCCTCTTCCTATTTTACGAAAACTTTTACCAAGTTCTATAAGCAAAGGCCAAGTGATTATATAAAAAGTCAAGCTACGGGAACCCCGCATTAGGGTGCCAGCAGCTTTTCCCCGGTATCTTTGACCACGGCTTCTTTCCAGCGCTGGTTGTAGCCGCCGTAGACGGGGGCGGGGGGGATGGA
>LFSY01000086.1:0-5279 GCA_001512865.1 Rikenellaceae bacterium DTU002
ACCAATACCGACATCCATTACATCCGGACGCAACAGAACGGTGTATTTCTGGACCTTGAAGGCGTGCTGCCTACCCTGGGCGAACTGACGGTGACCGAATTGTTGTACAACAAGATCAGCGTCTCCTCAACGGTTATCAAACAAGGCAGTCACGAAATCACTGACCGGGGCTTTATCCTGAACAGTACTACCCGTAAGGCCGGAACAGGGACCGGGGATTTTTCCGCGAGCTTTACGAGCAACATATTGGAAAACACGGCTTATACCCTTAAAGCTTATGCTACCAGTGCAGCCGGCACTGCCTACAGCAACCAGGTAACCGTTACCACTCCTGTTTACAACCAGCTCAATGCCACATTCTTCAACACAGCCGGGGAGGCAGTCAGTTATGCCAGCGTGTACCTGAAACGTGTTTCCGATCAGACTACAAATGCTCCTGCACCAACTGCCGTGAGTGCCAAAAGCGCAGACCTGCCTGCCATCACGGGTGCGAACCGGGACGAAGTGCTGCGGTCGGCTGCTGCCTGGCTGGCTTCTTTCGTGAAACCCTACAGGGAAAACATCAGGAACGACCTGGAGCTTCTGAAAACCGTGACCTATAGCGTGCCGGCAACCCGGAGTACTGCCATAAGCCGGACGGATCAGCCGGATTATGATTACAGCCTGACAACCCAGGCCGCAGGAAATATTGAGATCCGGGATATTGTCCCCGGAACCTATGCCGTCAGGGTATCGGGATATGGAATTGTTAAGGATTTTTATACATTGATCACCATCCCGTCAGGCGTATCTGAAAAGACCATCGAGAATATTCCGGTACTGTCGGGGGGCTCAAATATCGGGACCTTGTCGCTGTTCATGCCCAACACGGCAACAAGGCCTTTTGCCTCTTCCGTGGCCAACGACAACATTGTGATGCTGGTGCAGATGGCCCCGGATTATGTAAAAACCTGGAAAGGCAAAACCCTGGACAACCTGATGTTGTGTCCCATGGACACCACTTCTTCCATGGTGATCGTGGCCCGTAATTCCGATCAGCTGGAACAGATCTACGATGCGTTCCTTTCTCTTACTGACGAAGAGGGAAACCCGGTACAACCCGAAGATCCCATGAAATTCCTGGATTTCATTGAAACCTTGTCAAGACGCGTGATCATGATAAACGACGTCCATGCGGGGCAGACCAACCTGATTCCGCAAAGTACGGCCAATTTGAAAAAGTTTTTCGTGGACCAGCTTAAGAATTCCGGACAATGGGGGACCATCTCAAGCTTTATCACCGAGAATTACAACGTTCAGCTCCAGGAGAATGACGGGGTTGTGCTCAATATGATCATTCAGCAGCAAGGAAATAAACCTGTCCTGATGACGGACGGGAACGGCCCGGCTGTAGCGGGAGGGAACGGACTAATCCTGCCCTCAGACGAAAATGTTACCAATCTGAATGACGTCGGTTATAGCGGGAACTGGCACCTGGGTATTACCGTAAAATAAGGTCCAGGAAAACGATGGCTATGGCCACCGGTGCCACGTAACGAATGATGAAATAATACGCACGGAACAGGGTGCCCTTCAGGGTGCCCTGATTTGTAAACTCATCGTAAACAAGCGCCTTTTTCATATACCAGCCAACAAAAAGAACGATGAACAGACCGCCCAGGGGCAAGAGGATGTTTGCCGACAGGTAATCGAAAAAATCAAATATGGTCTTCCCGAATATTTTCACGTCGCTGAGCACTCCCTGGGACAGAGAGCTGAACGAGGCACAAACGGTAACCAGCAGGGCGATAACTCCAACGGCATACTTCCGTTTCACTTTCAATCTTTCAGTAACGTAGGCAGTAACAACTTCCAAAAGCGAAATGACAGAAGTAACAGCCGCTATCAAAAGGATCACAAAGAACATCACGGCAAAATAATTCCCTAACGGAATTTGTGCAAATATTCTGGGCAATACAATAAACACAAGCCCCGGGCCTTCCTGGGGAGATATCCCAAAAGCGAACACGGCGGGCATAATGGCCAGTCCGGCCAACATGGCAAAAAGGGTATCGGACATGGCTGTGGAAAAAGAGACCCTGGTCAGGTTCTCCTTATTCGGGATATAGGACCCGTAGGTGATCAGGCAACCCATACCCAGGCTAAGTGAAAAAAAGGCTTGTCCCAGCGCCGCCAGGATGACGGAGGTGTTGATCTTGGAAAAATCGGGCTCTACCAGGAATGCTATTCCTTTTTCCGCTCCCGGGAGTGTGAGTGAACGCACCATAAGGATCACGACCATCAGGAACAGGAACGGCATCATGATACGGGAATATTTCTCAATTCCTTTCTTGATGCCGCACATCACTATAAACGCGCTGAAAAGCACAAAAACCACCGTCCACACTATGGGGCGTACCGGGGAGGTTACCATGGTCGTAAACTGACTTTCCAGGGAGGAAATGTCCGGTTTTGAAAACAGGTGTATGATGGAGCGGAAAAGATAATCCATGGTCCAGCCTCCCACAACCGTGTAAAAAGCCAGGATGGAGAAAGCGGCTATAACCCCTACCACCCCTATGGCGCTCCAGGGAGTGCGCGGCGCCAGTATCTGGAACGCCTTAACGGTATTGGCCCTGGTCCTGCGACCGATAATGAACTCTGAAACGGCAATGGGAAGGCATATGATCAGCACAAAGGCCAGGTATACAAGAATGAAGGCCGCTCCACCGTTTTGTCCTACCAGGTAAGGGAAGCGCCATAAATTGCCCAGTCCCACGGCGGAACCTACCGTAGCTACCAGGACCCCGAAAAATCCCGAGAATTCGTCACGTTTCATAAAGACATGGTTTTAGGCAAATATACGTCCTTTCTTTTTACCTTTGCTTAAAATAGAGACGCTATGCAAATGAATGGCATAAAAAAATGGATCGCTTACCCCGTGGCCGTTGTGCTGTTTCTTCTGCTCGCCTATGGGTTCGTTCCGCAAATCTTCCAGGGGAAGGTCCTTAACCAGGGTGATATAACGGCCTGGGAGGCAATGGCAAAGGAGGCAAAAGACTACAATCAGACTCACGACGACGAGGCGCTCTGGACCAATTCGATGTTCAGCGGCATGCCGACCCTGACCATCAACAAGGTCACCCGTGGGAACTACACCCGTATCATAAGCCGTGTGCTGGAGGCAGGTGCGGCGCCCGCATCATACCTTTTTCTTTCGCTTCTGGGAGGATTCCTTTTGTTCCTTGCCCTGGGGATCAATCCCTGGATAGCCATTCTGGGAGGTGTGGCGGTAACTTTTTGTTCCTATAACATGCAGATCATACAGGCGGGCCATGTCACCAAAATGATCGCCATCGCCTACATGCCCTGGGTATTGGCCTCGATGGCCTTTGCCTACCGGAAAAACATCCTTTTGGGAGCGTTGTTCTTTGCTCTTACGGTAAGTTTCCATGTGGCGGCCAACCATCCCCAGATTACCTATTACCTTGGATTTATCATTCTTTTTGTGATGGCGGGATTGCTGGCAGAGGCCCTGATCAGGCGCCAGATGCCCCGTTTTGCAAGGACTACGGCCCTGATCGTGGCTGCAGGACTGCTGGGGCTGGCCACCTCGGCAAATCACCTGCTTCCCACTTACGAATACACCAGATATTCCATGCGCGGAGGCTCGGAACTGGACGCTTCCGGAAACGCTCCCCGAACCGGGCTCGACATAGACTACGCCACCCAATGGAGCTATTCCAGGATGGAATCATTCAACATGCTGATCCCGGATTTTTACGGAGGTGCCTCTGTCGGGGCGCTGGACAGGGATTCCCGTACGTACAACAAGCTGAGTGAGTCCGGATACAACGCGGACGGGGTCATATCACACATGCCTCTTTACTGGGGGGAACAACCGTTTACCGCCGGTCCCATGTACATGGGTGCCATCATGCTCTTTCTGTTTGTACTGGGACTCATCCTGGTCAAAGGACCTCTGAAATGGGCCCTGGCGGGAGTTACCCTGCTTTCCCTGTTATTGTCCTGGGGGTACCATCTGGAATGGTTTTCGGCCTTTTTCTTCCGTTATGTGCCTTTATACGATAAATTCCGTACCGTCAGTATGATCCTGGTTATCTGGCAAATGGTGGTTCCCGCACTGGGAATATACGTTTTATGGAACCTGCTGCAACATACCTATCCGGTGAAGAAAGCCGTTAAGGGCATGATCTGGGCGCTGGGCATAACAGCGGGATTCTGTCTGCTCGCGGCACTTTTCCCGTCGGTTGCCGGTTCTTTTTCGGGCCCTTCCGATAAGTCTCTGCCCGCCGAACTGATACCCGCACTGGTTGCTGACAGGAAAGATCTGTTGCGACAGGATGCCCTGCGTTCGGCCTTCCTGATTGCAGGAGCTGCGGTTGTAATATGGATGGGCATCAATAAAAAGCTCCGGCATGTATGGATTACGGGAGCGCTGGGCTTGCTGCTGCTTGCAGATTACCTGCCTGCGGCCCGGCGGTACCTGAATGAGTCACATTTCGTCTCCCGGACCAATTACCGCAATCAGTTCTCAGAACGTCCCGTAGACAAGTTCATACAGGAAGATACGGAACTGTATTACCGGGTCCTGGACCTGACAGGAAGCACTTTTATGGATGCATCTGCCAGTTACTACCACAAATCCGTTGGCGGGTACAATGCCGCCAAGCTGCAACGTTACCAGGATATGATTGACCACCACCTGATCCCGGAAATGCAGTTTTTTATTGATAAACTGAGCCAATGCACCACCCTGGAAGAAGCATCGGGTATCTTTTCCGGGCAGGGGTCCCGCTCCAGGACGGCCGTTCTGAACATGCTCAATACAAAATACGTCATCCTTTCCAAAGACGGCATGCCCGTGACCAATCCGTACAGATTGGGAAACGCCTGGGTGGTATCCTCCATATACCCGGTAGAAGGAGCACGGCAGGAAATTGAAGCGCTTTCGGGCGTTGACCTGCGGCACGTAGCCGTTATGCAGGATCCTCCCGGGGAATGGGTGGACACCGCCTCTCCGTCAGGCTCCACGGTCGTTCTGACCTCATACTCTCCCAACACGCTGGATTACAATGCCTCTATGGAGAAAGACGGTATCGTGGTCTTTGGAGAGGTCTATTATCCTAAAGGGTGGAAGGCCTGGATAGACGGGGAAGAAGTTCCCATCCTGCGTTCCAACTACATCACCCGCACCCTGTATGTGCCTGAAGGTGAGCATCACATTCGTTTTACATACCTTCCCTCGTCTTATACCACGGGGATCCTTATTTCACGGA
>LFSY01000086.1:5456-10095 GCA_001512865.1 Rikenellaceae bacterium DTU002
TTCCGTCTGATCGGACAGGCCCTCGAGTATCTGGCGGAGGTCGGGACCTGAACGTGACAATATGATATTGTGGCGTCCGGGAAGAGGTTTCCCGAGCGATTCGTAAGTCCTGCGTCCCATAACCACCGTATGGCCCGTGGTAAGCGCCTTGAAATGCTTCAGATCTTCAGGTATATGCCATAACAGACCGTTTCGCAATCCAAGCTCGCCGGAAGGGCCCAGTACGGCCACAAGGGATAATAGGCAGGCGGGTTCAGGGTGGTTGTTTTTCATACGGCAACGGGGGCTTTGATACACGGATGGGGATCGTAATCCTGCAGACAAAAATCCGAATATTCAAATTCAAGAATATTCTTTTTCAAGGGATTGAGGGTCATCACCGGTAACGGACGGGGCGTGCGGGACAACTGCAGACGTACCTGGTCCATATGGTTTTTGTATATATGCACATCCCCAAACGTATGGATGTATTCCCCGGGTTCAAAGCCGCACACCTGAGCGACCATTAAGGTTAACAGGGCGTAGGAGGCAATATTGAAGGGGACTCCAAGGAATACGTCGGCACTGCGCTGGTAAAGCTGGCAGGAAAGCTTTCCGCCTGCCACATAGAACTGGAACAAGGCATGACAGGGCGGCAGTGCCATACGCGGGATATCTCCCACGTTCCAGGCGCTGACAATGTGACGTCGTCCGTCGGGATTGTCTTGCAATCCCCTGATCAGGTTGGTTATCTGGTCTACGGACCCTCCTTTTGCCGTTTCCCAGGCACGCCATTGTTTCCCGTAAACCGGTCCCAGATCGCCGCGCTCATCTGCCCATTCATCCCAGATGGTCACGCCGTTTTGGTTGAGGTACCCGGTGTTGGTGTCGCCCCTGAGAAACCACAGCAATTCATGTATGATCGATCTTATGTGTACTTTTTTTGTGGTGAGCAGGGGAAATCCTTCCGAAAGGGAACAGCGCAACTGGTATCCGAAGACACTTCTTGTCCCGGTCCCTGTCCTGTCTTCCTTGTCCGTCCCTTTGTCCAGGATGTATTGCAGCAGGTCCAAATAGTTTTTCATGGCAAAACAAAGGTAGCCATTTTCTCATTACCTTTGTTGCCTAAAACAGTATGGAAATGTACAGGACACACACATGCGGCGAACTGAATCTATCATACACGGGCCGGCAGGTGCAACTGGCCGGATGGGTGCAGAGAATCAGAAAACTGGGAGGTATGACTTTCATTGACCTGCGAGACCGGTATGGGATAACACAGCTGGTTGTCAAAGAGGATTCTTCTGCTCCTGTAAGGGAGGCGGCAGAATCGCTGGGCAGGGAATTTGTCGTTACCGTGCGTGGGGAAGTGGTGGAGCGGAGCAGCAAGAATCCGAAGATACCGACCGGAGGGATCGAGATAGCCCTTACGGGCCTGGAAGTGCTGAATCCTTCCCGGACCCCGCCTTTCACCATTGAAGAAGCATCTGACGGGGGAGAGGAATTGCGCGCCCGGTACCGTTACCTGGACCTGAGAAGACCTCCGCTCCAGGAAGCGCTGATGCTTCGCCACCGCATGGCGCAGGAGACGCGAAATTATCTGAGCCGATGCGGGTTTCTCGAGATCGAGACTCCCTTTTTAATCAAATCCACCCCGGAAGGGGCCCGGGATTTTGTGGTGCCTTCACGCATGAACCAGGGACAGTTTTATGCCTTGCCCCAAAGCCCGCAACAATTCAAGCAATTGCTCATGATAGCGGGTTACGATAAATATTTCCAGATCGTCCGCTGTTTCAGGGATGAAGACCTGAGGGCAGACCGGCAACCGGAATTCACACAAATTGACTGTGAAATGTCTTTTGTTGAACGAGACGATGTCCTGGCAGAATTTGAAGGATTGATCTGCCATCTTTTCAAGTCGGTTCTTGATCTTGAAATACCTTCCCCCCTACCGCGCATGCCTTATAAAAAGGCTATGGAACAGTATGGCAGTGACAAGCCGGATATTCGGTTTGACATGTTGATACACGATCTTACTGCCCTGACAAGAGATACGGAATTCGGCGTTTTCAGAAATGCCGCCTATGTGGGAGCCATTTGCGTTAAGGGTGCCGCCGGGTACACAAGAAAACAACTGGACGAACTTACCGAATGGGTAAAACGGCCGCAGATAGGAGCCTCGGGGCTGGTTTATGTACGGTGTTCGGCAGAGCACGACGGGTCCGTTTCATACAAATCTTCCGTGGACAAATTTTTTGACAGCCAGGCTCTGGCTGCCTGGGCACAGGCGTGCGAAGCTGCCGAGGGGGACCTGTTGCTGGTGATGAGCGGACCGGGAATGAAAACCCTGGAAGCATTGGGCAGTTTGCGCCTGGAAATGGGCAACCGGCTGGGCCTTAGAAATCAAGGTGTTTTTGCCCCGCTGTGGGTCTACGATTTCCCTTTGCTGGAATGGGACGAGGAAACACAACGGTTCTATGCCAAACACCATCCTTTTACCGCACCCAAGCCGGAAGACCTCGACAAATTCTACAGCGATGATCCCCGTGACCTGGAACAGGTTAACGCCAACGCTTACGATTTTGTACTCAATGGTACCGAAGTGGGAGGCGGATCCATAAGAATACACGATTCAGGGGTTCAGGAAAGGATGTTCCGGGTGTTGGGCATGTCGGAAGATGAAGTCCGTGCGAAATTTTCATTCATCATCAACGCCTTCCGCTACGGAGCCCCTCCGCACGGAGGAATCGCCTTCGGATTTGACCGCTGGTGCTCGCTGTTCGGCGGTTCGGAAAGCATTCGCGATTTCATCGCTTTTCCGAAAAACAATTCGGGAAGGGATGTCATGCTGGACGCCCCTGCCGGGATAGATGCCCTGCAAAAGAAGGAACTGGGTCTTTAGCGGATAAAAATATCGTACAACGCGTTGATCACATCGGTCTGCACAGCCATAAATCCGTTATCCCTCCCGGGGATGGAGGTGTCACACCCGTTGCACAATACCACAAATCCGAATTTCTTTTCCTTCTGGAAGAACATGGCCGAATACAGCCCGTAGGCGCTTCCGGTGTGACCGGTCATGATCTCGCCTTCTATAAGCCTGTCGGTCCTTTCCAGGGCAAGTCCGTACCCGCAGGTTTCATTCCCGGTGGTACGTCCTCCGGGACTTTGCGGTGTTTGCATCAGGGCAACGCTTTCCTTTGAAAGTATTTCCCGCCCGTCCAGAAATCCGTCGTTGATCTGAACCAGGGCGTGACGGGCCAGGTCGGGGGCACTGATCTTCATTCCGCCGGTAGGTGAAAATACGGGAGCCGAATAGCATTCCACATAACCTGCGATCTCTTCCCTGCGGGGATGGTACGCCTGCGGCGATGGAACAAAACGGTCCTCTTCCCACGTGTAAATTGTTGCAAACCGGGTGCTGTCCAGGTCGTTCACGTTGAACGAGGCATACACGCCCATGGGGTCCAGGATATTATTCCGCACGTACTGGTCAAAACGTTCTCCCGAATGGATCTCTACCAGAACACCCAGTGTGTTGAAACCCAAGTTGCAATACTGATATCCCGTACCCGGCGCATATTCGTTGAACGAGCCGGAAACATCGGGGGTAATGTCGGGACGGATCACGTCCAGGGAGAAGTATCCCCCCTGGTCACTCAGGCTGGAAGTATGCGAAAGAAGCATCCTGTAAGTGATGGGAATGTCCGGATGAAAAGGATTGCGGACCCGGAATCCCAGAGCGTCGCTGATATCATCGTCCAGTCCAAAGCAGCCTGCCTCATACAACTGCATTACGGCAGTTGCGGTAAAGCTCTTGGAAATGGAGGCAATGCGCATCAGGTCGTCCGGATGTAGGTTCTGACCCGATTCCAGGTCCTTCATCCCGAACGCCCCGGTATATTCCACCCGGTTGTCGCGTATCACGGCAACCGAAAATCCCACCGCGTTCAATTCCTGCCTGATCTCATCCAGGCGTTTGTCCGCTTTTCCGGCCCTGATCCCCGAACAGGAGACAAAAAGAAGCGATGCGGCCAGCAGGAAGATCGTTTTTTTCATAGACTTAAGGGTTTAATTTGCATAAAGGTATAAAAAACTACCTTTGCGGTATGGAGGTAAGACCAAAAAAAGCGCTCGGACAACATTTCCTCAGGGATAGCTCTGTCGCCTCGCGTATTGTGAAAAGCCTGTCTTTGGAACAGGCCCCGGGCGGTAAGGATCGTATTCCCGTTGTGGAGGTGGGGCCGGGGACCGGAGTGCTTACCGGTCTTTTGCTGGAAGATCCACGGATAGATTATCATGCGGTGGAACTGGACCGTGAAGCCACGGCATTTCTGCGGCAAAAACATCCTCTGCTGGGCAGCCGGTTAACGGAAGGTGATTTTTTAAAACTGCCCGGGAGCGCTTTCCCCGGGACTTTTTATGTCATCGGGAATTTCCCCTACAA
This sequence comes from Rikenellaceae bacterium DTU002, assembly GCA_001512865.1. Classification (GTDB taxonomy): domain Bacteria; phylum Bacteroidota; class Bacteroidia; order Bacteroidales; family UBA932; genus DMER64. The sequence continues at coordinate 9,883 of LFSY01000086.1, forward strand.
CATTTCTTCCCAGATCTTCTTCCGGATACTGGATTTACGTGATGCGGTCCCACAGGTGGTGGGAATGGTGCAAAAAGAAGTCGCCGAAAGGTTCTGCGCCGCCCCCGGTTCCCGGACTTACGGGATCCTGAGCGTTTTGCTGCAAACCTGGTACCGTACCCAGTACCTCTTCACCGTTCCCCCCGGGGCATTCTTTCCCCCGCCTAAAGTACA
>LFSY01000074.1:0-5322 GCA_001512865.1 Rikenellaceae bacterium DTU002
GAAAGTTTTCTTATTGGCGAAAGAATGAAAAAAAGAAATAATGCAAACGAGTTTGCATCATTCTATTTCTGGCGCAGCTATAGTATGCAGGAGATAGATTTGATAGAAGAATTCAACGGTACAATTTCGGCTTTCGAGTTCAAATGGAATAACAAAAAAGTAAAAACTCCCTCCAGGTTCGTCGAAAATTATCCCCATACAGATTTCAACGTTATAAATAAAATGAACTTTTGGGACTTTATTAAGTAATTAAATTTTCAGTCTGGCTTCAAAGATATTAATGGCTTTGCCTTTGATCTGAACCCGGCCAGCGTTGCGTGTCCGCACAGCCGGACTTCCTGCGCAGGGGTGAAATAGCGGATGGCGAACCCACTCCCTTTGGGAATGATGAATACAGTTTCTGACAAATTCATTTCCGAGGCCATGTTTTGCATCCACCCGGCAGTCGTCAGTTCATCAACTATCATCACGCCGGCGGGATTGCCTTTGAAAGGTTCATCAGTAAAGGCATTCCGACCGGATGAAGAATAGGAGTTCATGAATAAACATAACCCTGTCAATAAACATACCCCTGTCACGATAATTGTCAAAGCATTTGTTTTCATTTTTTTCGTATTAGTTGAACATATAATGACTCAAAGTAAATCATATGAACAACCTTATAAAAAAAAGAGTCGCCCAATCGCCTGATCACCATGCAGAATCGGGTAAAATGCCTGCTAAGCGATAGCGGCCTCGGCAAAACTAAACAGGCACGAATAAACCGGGATTTGCTACTGTCGGGATTCGTTACATTTTCTTCCCTATATAAAACATATAGCCATAATAGGCTTTGTTCTCGTGATACAAGCGGGCTTCATTGCGTTCCATTGCTACGAATTCTTCTGCCGTTTTATTGCCTTTGTGCTTTTGCAGGAAGGATTCCAACCGGGGAGCCTGCCAGGCATAATAATCTGTCCAGATGGTTTCAGGCAGCATATAGGTGGCCATAGGAAGGTAGCCTGCTTTGTGCATCTGGGCGACCTTATTGGGAATGGTATCAATCTGGGGATAGGCTTTATCCCAAAATTCCTGAATTTCGGCAGGCCGCTCATCGCTGAACCAGGTGTTTTCCGTGACGGCAATATAACCGCCTTGTTTCAGAAATTTACGCCATTCCTTCAAACCACGTTCAAATCCAATGTTATAGATAGCTCCTTCGCACCAGATCAAATCAAATTCTTCCTCTTGGAACGGAAGGTTTTCCATATTGCCGACTATGCCTTTCACCCGGTACTGAAGGTTGTTGTGTCGGGCATCCAGGTTGAATTGGTCTATGAATCCGGCCCAGGAATCAAGACCAATAATCCGGCAGGGTGTGTTTTGGCCCAGAACCATTGTCTGGCCCCCTGTTCCACAACCGATATCGGCAATTTTGGATTCAGGAGTAAGGCCGTCTATAAAACTCAATGCTTTAAGTGTTTCTTCCGGACTTCCGGGACCCTGACGTTTTGTGTTTGAAAAAAAGTCATAAATAATACTAAGGTCAAATTCGTGAATTGTTTGTTTTTCGTTTTCCATGTTCGTAAACAAAATAATACTTAAATAAATAATATATAAATAGAAAATGGTCCTCTTGAAGAATTTCAAGAGAACAAACACAGATACAATCTATACAAAAAGTACAGATTGTTTACAGAACAATGTCAGGATTACAAATAAACATCCAATAGTTTTAGCTGCCACGAAGGTACGAAAAAGACATTAAACTTGTTACCTTTAATAATTATTTAAAGATTGACCTATGAAAAAGCCTGATTATCCTATCATAACACTGTGTGGCAGTACACGGTTCAAGGATGATTTTATACTTGTGCAGAAGGAATTGACCCTGCAGGGCTATATTGTAATCTCGGTGGGGCTGTTCGGGCACAGCGGAGATCAGGAGGTCTGGAATGAAGGTACCAAGGAGATGCTCGACATTATGCATAAGCGGAAAATTGACCTGGCGCAGGCCATTTATGTGATCAACAAGGACGGTTACATTGGCAGCAGCACCAGGAGCGAGATTGAATATGCGAAAGCTGCCGGGAAGGAAATATATTACATGGAATAATGCTTTGCCTAGAATTCTATTCCTTAGTCAAAGCTTTTATCAGGTCAACTTCTTCCTGTTTATAGGGCGTGCCGTCCTTGCGGAATACTTCGTGAAACCAGGGTTCCGGTTCCGAGCCGTCGGGGATGGGTTCACTCCAGGCGTATTTGGTGTTGGTTTTTCCTTCCACCAGTCCCCAGTTGATTGCCCCTATGCCTTGCTCTTTCAGGATGGGCATGATGTTGCTGAACAGGCTGTTGTTCCTGCGGGCCATGTATTCTGTACATATCATGGTCTTGTTGTACCTTTTTAGGGTATCAATGGCGTGTTGGTGACTGATTTCATCACTGTAGTTGTGGTAGGTAATGATATCTGAATTCTCAAGCTGGAATTTGTTGAGGTCCGTCAATCCATGATGCCAGACACCGGCAGATATGGGCTGGGAAGGATTAACCTCCCTGGCCCACCCAAAAACGTTTTGCAAGAGGGGCAACGATTTGTTCTCATAACCCGAATTCCCGGGCTCGTTGTATAAATCCCACAGGACAATCCTTTCATCGTCTTTGAATGTTTCCAGAACATCTTTTACATAGGCTTCCAGTACATGGATCAGCTCCGGTGAAGTGAAAAGCAAATCCCCGGGATCCCTTACCCATCCGGAATTGTGCACGCCGGGCTTTGGCTCGGGTTGTTTGCCGGCACTGTAGGTGGGGTTCCAGCAATCGTCAAAAAACACAAAAATGGTCCTTATGTTGTGCTTATGGGCAATGGCCAGGTATTGGCCCATCCTGTCCTTGAATCCCGCTTTGTCCACTTCCCAGGCAACATGATGCAGGTATACCCTCATGCAGTTGAATCCTATCTCTTCTGCCCAACCCAGTTCCCGGTCAATGGTCTCGGGATCAAAGGTTTCTTCCTGCCAGAATTCCAGTTGGTTTATGGCTGTACTCGGAGTAAAGTTTGCACCCCGCAGCCAGGGCGTATCGGTGGACTCGCCCTGATTACAGGAAAGGAATAAACAGCCTGCCATAAGGCCGATGAATGCAATAATTAAAAATCTCATGTTCTTCTTCATGATACTATTTATTTCTCCAGGAACCGGTTAATTCGGTTTTCTCCATTTTCCCGCAGGTTGTAATAATAGAAAGAAATGTCAAAACTGTGATATACTCCCGGACCCATGGCGCCGGAAATCTGATACATGGCGTTTTCGTCCACACTGGAACATTCGATGACCCCTTTGGCCAAATTGATGCGGGCATCGGCAAAATTCGGAATCAGCCCGAAATTTCCCTGTGCATCAACGGGCATATTCGAGCCGATGCTTTCCTCTGCCGAGGCGGGGGTTTCATCTCTTTTCCAGTTGATTGGGTTGATGACCAGCCCAATCTCGCCGGACATTACAATGTTTGCCCCGGGAGCCACGGAAGGGGATTGGGTGTTGTAAGAAACGATGACCCCGGTGTCATCGGCTCCCCCGGCAAATTTAAGGTGTTTACTTGCGTTCATGAATTCTGCAGTCACCGGGTACCCAATTACATAGGCACAAACCATCCGTGCATAAACATCGGCATGTTCGGACATGTATTCATTCAAAAGGATCAACAATACCTGGGCACCTTGTGAATGTCCCACCAAGATGAAAGGTTTTCCATTGTTATAATTCTTGATGTAGTGATCAAAGGCGGCAATCGCATCTTTAGCCGGGATGCTGTCAATGACTGCCCAGCGTTCAGCCGGGGGCAGGGTAAGGGTAAAAGCGGCATCGGCCTGTCTGTAGTAAGGGGCGTAGATATTGCCTGCAGTTTCAAAGGCGGTTGCCTGACTGTTGAAGGCTTTTTGAGAACCCGTAAGCATGATGGGATTATCGATAGCGCAAAAGTCGGGTTCCAAGGGATCTGCCTTGTACCAGGCAGTAGGGTACACATAGAAAACATCCACATTCATTGAGCCGTTTGCAGGAAGCGATAACCAGTTTTCAGTTTTCGAATAATCGGTGGCAGGGGTTTCGTCTTTTTTATTTAATGTGTCACAGGAATAAAATGACAGACTAATGGATGTGACTAAAAATAAGCTAGTTAAATTAAATCGACTCATTAATAATTCTTAAGTATTTCAATTAATTTTTTATTGATATAAAGTGTTTCTCTGCCGACTTTTTGTGATTCCAGAACACCTGTTTTTTCCAGCTCTTTTAAATACCTGGAGGCGGCTTTTCTCTCAACACCCAATCTGTTTACTACAAAATCAATTTTCGAGTACGGTTGCTCAAAGAGGAGTTCCACAAGCTCTTTTCTGTAAATCTTAGGTGATTCATTTTTTACTTTTATGATTGTTTTGTCTAAAAGATCTTTAATGTTGATTATTCTGGAAATTGTGTCTTTCGATGTTTCTTCAATTGCTCTAAGCATGAACATGATCCAGTTTTCCCACATCCCATCTTGATTTGTCCTGTTCAGCAAACGATAGTATTCTGATTTGTTTTTGATTATGTAAGAACTTAAATACAGGATTGGAACATCAAGCAATCCGTTAAGTATCAAGTAAAGAATATTCAATATTCTGCCGGTCCTTCCGTTACCGTCATAAAAGGGGTGAATACTCTCAAATTGAAAATGTAAGATCGCGAGATTGATCAATGGGGATAATTCATTGTCAGTTTGATTGTAATGATTTATGAAGTTTGTTAACAAATCCAGGATCTCAGCTTTATCCTGCGGTGGCGTGTAAACAATTTCCCCGGTTTTGTCATTCTTTAACACTGTGCCGGGTGTGCTTCTGATTCCTGCGGTATTATTAACTAATTCCTGTTGGATGCTTATGATATCATTTACATTGATAAATCCTTGCTTTTTTGCGAGTTCATAACCATAAAAACTGGCTTTTCTGTAATTGACCACTTCTTTAGTTTGTGGTGATAGCGTTGACTTGTTCAAGGCCAAAGCTTTATATAGATCGTCCTGTGTAGTAATAATATTTTCAATTTCAGAACTGTCTTTCGCTTCTTGAAGTACAACAGCATTGATCAACATAGACTGGTTGGGTATTGTCATAGCAATACCTTTGAGTTCAGCTAAAACTGCAGTTGATTTGTTGGTCTGTCGCAGAATATCAATAGTCTCCACTTTTTCTCTTGGTGGTGGAAGGTAATTTAGTTTGAAACGTGGTGTATTTTGTCCCATATTTTTTTAATCTGTCCCAAAAATACAAAATATGGTACAAATAATGCTATTTAAAAAGATTTTTTT
>LFSY01000074.1:5380-7740 GCA_001512865.1 Rikenellaceae bacterium DTU002
GGCAGGCCAGGACCATTGTTTGACCTCCGGTTCCGCAACCGAGGTCGGCCACTTGCGCATTGGCAGACAGATGTTCTATGAAGCTTAATGCTTTCAGAGTTATTTCAGGGCTTCCGGGGCCCTGACGTTCAATTTTTGAAAAGTATTCGACTATAAGATTCACGTCAAATTCGTGAATGGAATGATTCTCACTCATGATAATTATATTTTTTGACCCTATTAAAAAATGTAAATATTGAAACAACCCAAACAAGAAAATGCCTGGGTCACAAACGGGATAATCAAAGCCACTAAAGACTTTGATTATTTACTTCACCGAATCCGGATAAAATGTAAACATCCAAAAATTTTAGCGATACAAATATATACATTTGTCTCGAAAATTATATCTTTACGACATTCATTTTCTGTTGGTTAACCTTTAACATATGAAAACAAGGTATTTCTTTTTATTATTCATTTCTTTTTTCATGCTGGCAGGGTGTTGTAAATTTGGCCTTGTTGACACCTCGTATTATGCTAAAAAACATGCGCTTACACACATGTTAGACTCGGTTTATGAGGACTATACGGACCAGTTCCCGGAGTATCCGGGCGGACTGGTTCTGAAGGTCATCCAAGGCGGGGAAGCGTATTATACAACGGCCGGAATGGGCAACTCGGCAACGGCTCAAACACGTTTCCGGGCGGCAAGCTGCACAAAAACATTTACGGCAACGGCCGTTTTGTTGCTGCACCAGCAGGGAAAGCTGCACATTACGGACCGGGTAACCGATACCATCCCGGGGACCAATGAAACGTACCTGCCCGACGGACCGGGGTTTGCCATTCCGTATAAAGATCGGATCACCATCCTGGATCTGCTCCGTCACAGGGCGGGAGTATTTGATGTGGCCAACGATAGCATTCCTCCTACGGTGCCTGTTGATGTGCCTTATAAGGAGTTGAACTATATCAATTATGTAATGGATAGAGAACCGGAACACACGTTTCACTTTGATGAGCTGATAGGGGTGGTAGCCGGGACCGGGTTGAGTTATTTTGTTCCCGACAGTGGTTATCATTACTCGAATACGGGATACTCAATACTGGGTAAGATCATTGAAAGGGTTAGCGGAATGTCGTACAAGGACTTCCTGGAAGAACACATCATGCAGCCCATGGGGATGTTCAATTCATATATGCCTGAATCAGGATCTGACCAGGTGATGGAGAATCCTTTTATTCCGGGGTATGTTTTGTATGGGGATGAAGTCTATGACATCGTGTCTTCCAATGTATCGCCTTATGTCGCCGAGGGTAATTTGGTGACGACACCAAACGATCTTGCCCGTTTTTTGAGAAAGCTATTGTCGGGAAACGGCGTACTCAATAATTATACCGTAAATAACCTGATGATGAATTGTTTACCGGTGAGTCAGAAAAGTGCTGCCGGTTACGGGTGCGGTCTGGAATATCTCCACAATCTGGGTTACGGGCATAGTGGGGCCACCGAAGGTTACCTTACTTATGCGCTCTATGATCCGGCCATGGATTTTACGGTTATGGTATACACCAACGCATGGAACATGAATGAGGGAATGGCCAGCCTGACATACCAGATAACAGACCTGCTACAGGAAATTTGTTACCGGAGCAAAGCGATCATAATGGAATATTAGAAGCTTGGTTATAATGAGTAAAATGACGGTTTTCATCCTAAGCCTGATCTTTCCTTTGATAGTAGCCATCAGTTGCGATAACCAGGGCAACGGCACCAAGCCGCCTCCTCCGGTCATACCTCCGGAGTCAGACATAAAATCTGTGGTTTATCTTTCAAAACCGGACGGCTCGGCAAAATTCGAATTGCAGGAGGGATTTCTAAAAAAAGTCACCAATCCCTATTTGCCAACCATTCAGGTGGATACAAATCAAAAATACCAACAGATAGATGGTTTTGGATTTACCCTTACCGGTGGAAGCGCGAAATTGTTGTGGGGAATGAATGCCGGGGCCCGGGACGCCATCCTTGAACAGCTGTTTGGAGTGGAAGGGGATGCCATTGGGACGAGTTATCTGAGGCTGAGCCTGGGATCTTCGGATCTGGATGAGTTCACTTTTTCCTACAACAGTACCCCGGGCGATGTGGATATGCGTGATTTTGACCTGGGGTACGACCGCAGGTACCTAATTCCTGTTCTCAGGAGTATATTGAATATCAATCCCGACATCCGGTTGATGGCATCCCCGTGGTCTGCCCCGGTATGGATGAAAACGAATAATTCTACGATAGGCGGGCGTTTAAAAACGGAGTACTACCGGGCCTATGCGCTTTATTTTGTGAAGTACGTTCAGCAAATGAAGGCCGAGGGCATTGTCAT
>LFSY01000083.1:0-6744 GCA_001512865.1 Rikenellaceae bacterium DTU002
CATTCCGCCAACCCGTTCAGTACCGTTTCTATAAGATCGCTTTCCGGGCGCCTGGAGCCATGGAATGGTCTTTCTCGGACTGGGATTTCCACTTCAACGACGTTCTGCTGACAATGACACCGTCGGTTGATTTCAACAGTGCGTGGATGAGTGAAGGGACCGGTCAGGAATGGCTGATGGTAGATCTGGGGGCTTCCTCTGTTATTGACAGTATAGCCCTTCACTGGATCAACAAGGCCGCTTCGGGTTCTGTTGAAATATCTGAAGATCGTAAGAATTGGACTGCTGTTGCCCCGCTTCCGGGAGGAGATGACCCTGTGGATCAGATTACACCGGAAAAACCGGCAAAGGGCAGGTACCTGAAAGTGAGCATGACGTCTTCTTCTGACGGAAACCCCTACATACTGAGTGAACTGGAAGCATACGGCACCGGAGCGCCTGTAGCGGTCCCCAAACCAAGAGAAAGTCCGCTGGGTAACAGCATCCCCCTCAATGGAGGTGACTGGAGGCTGCAGCGCACCTCTCTTGTTGCCGAGACGGGACATGTTATCTCCCGAAAAAATTACACCGGCTCCGCAGATTGGCCCCTGGCCACCGTTCCCGGAACGGTACTGACAAGCTACCTGAACATGGGGGCCCTTCCAGATCCCAATGTCGGGGACAACCAGCTCCAGATCTCCGAGTCTTTCTTCCGGTCGAATTTCTGGTACCGGACCGAGTTTTTTGTTCCCCAGGATTTCAAAAAGGAAAAACTTTTTCTGCATTTGGACGGGATCAACTGGATAGCCATCGTGTATATGAACGGGGTCCGGGTGGGGAGCATCAGCGGAGCGTTTACAAGAGGCCGGTTCGATGTCACAGGTTCCGTCATACCCGGGGCAACCAATGCCCTGGCCATAAGGATCATAAGGAACAGGCACTTCGGAGCGGTCAAGGAGCAGAACGCACAGAGTCCGGACCAGAACGGAGGGATCCTGGGAGCGGACAACCCAACCTTCCACGCTTCCGTCGGCTGGGACTGGATCCCGACCATTCGCGGACGGAACATGGGTATCTGGAACGACGTGTACCTGACTACAACGGGTCCGGTATCCATAGCAGATCCCTTTGTCCAGACGTTCCTGCCGCTGCCCGACACCACACGGACCGACATCCGGATTGAAGCAACGCTCATCAACCATAAAGATCATTTTGTTCTCGGATCGCTGGAAGGCTCTTACGGCCAAATCCCTTTTAGCATAGAAGTAGGACTGGAACCGGGAGAAACACGTACCGTCTCGGCGGGAATAGAGATGTCGAATCCCCTGTTGTGGTGGCCCAAAGGATACGGGGCACCACACCTGTACCCTGTCACCATGGCGTTCCATACGGAAGGAACCGTTTCCGACAGCCTTTCCTTTCAGTCCGGGGTAAGACAGGTGGATTTTGATGAAAACAACGGAATCCTTTCCCTGTACATCAACGGACGACGTTTCATAGGACGCGGAGGCAACTGGGGATTTTCCGAATCGAATCTCAATTACAGGGGCCGGGAATACGACATCGCTGTCGCGTATCATGCCGACATGAATTTTACCATGATCCGAAACTGGGTAGGACAGATCGGGGACGATGAATTTTACGAGGCCTGCGACAGGCACGGGATCATGGTCTGGCAGGATTTCTGGCTGGCCAATCCCTGGGACGGTCCCGATCCCGTAAACACCAACATGTTCATGCAAAATGCCGAAGACATGGTCAGACGCATCCGGAACCATCCGTCCATTGCCCTTTATGTAGGCAGGAACGAAGGATTTCCTCCAAAGGAACTGGACGATTCGCTGCGTGAAATGGTTCCGCGCGTACACCCCGGAATGCACTACATATCACATTCTTCTGCAGGAGTCGTCAGCGGGGGAGGCCCCTACCGGGCCCTTCCTGTAAGGGATTATTTCCTTCTGTACGGAAAAGACCGTATGCACAGCGAAAGGGGAATGCCCAACGTGATGCATTACGAAAGTCTGGTGCTGACCATCCCCGAAGACCGTCTGTGGCCTCATAACGATATGTGGGGATTGCACGACTTTTGCCTGGAAGGGGCACAGGGGGCCGCATCCTTTATGGAGATCGTTGAAAAAGCATTCGGCCCTTCAAAAGATGCCAGGGAATTCTCGGAATATGCACAATGGCTCAATTACGACGGATACCGGGGGATTTTTGAAGGCCGCAGCGAATACAGGCGTGGAATGCTCTTGTGGATGAGCCACCCGGCCTGGCCCTCCCTGGTATGGCAGACCTACGACTACTTCTTTGATCCCACAGCCGCTTATTTTGGATGCAAAAAAGCTTCCGAACCCCTTCATATTCAATGGAACCCCGTGTATGACCATATTGAGGTGGTAAATTTGCACGCCCGGGATCACGAGGAACTCAGGGCCCATGCGCAGCTCATCAATTCCGACGGCTCGGTGCAATGGGAGAAAGACACCCTCATAAATAGTAACGAAGATACCACCGTGAAGTGTTTTGACCTGGAATTCCCGGAAACCCTGAGCGATGCCCATTTCATAAAACTGACCCTTACGGGGAACGGGAAGGTCCTTTCAGACAATTTCTACTGGAGGGGACTGGAAGAAGGAAATCTGCAATCTCTCAAGGATCTGCCCAAAGTCCACCTGAGCAGCAGGACCCAGAGACAAAAGACCCGGGACGGATGGAAACTTACCACCACCCTGACCAACCCCTCAGACACCCCGTGCCTGATGCTTCGGCTGAAAGTCACCGGCAATAAAAGCGGAGAAAGAATACTTCCCGTTTTTTACAGCGACAATTACATTTCGCTGATGCCCGGAGAATCCAAAACCATTACCATGAGTTTGAAAAGACAGGATACACGGGGAGAAAGACCCGTAGTGGAACTGACCGGATTCAATTATGAACCGTAAGACCCGGCTGCTGTTATGGCTTGTCGTTTTTTCAGGCTGCAGCAGAGAAACAGAACTGCAGCTGTGGTACGACAGCCCTGCCGGGATCTGGGAATCCACCCTGCCCCTGGGCAACGGACGTCTGGGAATGATGCCCGACGGCAATCCGTCCCGGGAAAAAATTGTCCTGAATGAGATCACCTTGTGGTCCGGCTCAAAGGAAGATGCCACCAATCCCTCGGCAAAAGAATATCTTCCCCGCATCAGGCAGTGGCTCCTGGAAGGAAGGAATGATCTGGCACAAGAGCTTATGTATGAACATTTTGTCTGCGGAGGTGTCGGTTCGGGTTATGGGGCAGGGGCCAATGTGCCTTTTGGATGTTACCAGGTCCTGGGAAACCTGCACCTTGCATTCCGGAGAACAGGGCCCGGTGACAACACATATCACCGAAGTCTTGACCTGGAACAAGCCCTTGCCCGCACCTTTGCCGACGGAGGGAAACGGGAATATTTCACCTCTTTTGCCGACGATGTGGGTGTAATCCGCCTGAAACAACGAAAAAAAACCCGGGTGGTCATACATCTGGACCGTCCCGAAAGGTTTTACACCACAACAAGCGACAACCGGCTGATCATGGAGGGAATACTCAGCAGCGGGGTCGAAGGACAGGACGGAATGCGTTATGTTGCCAAAGTGGCCGTAAACAATTGCCGCGGGGAGGTCATTTTTTCCGGGGACAGCATTGTCCTGGAAAACGTGCGTAAAGCCACCCTTATCCTCTCTGCCGCTACAGGCTATTTCCACGATGATCCCGGGGCTCACTGCGATACTTTGCTACAAAAGGCCCTTTCAAAAAGTTACAGGCAATTGCTCAAAGACCATATCAGGCAATACCGGGCCCTTTTTGGAAGGGTCTCACTTAACCTGGGATCGCAGAAAAAAGCCCCGTCTCTGCCCACCGACCAAAGGATCACCGCTTCCCAAAAGGCTGACGATCCGGGCCTGGACGCCCTGTATTACCAATACGGCCGTTATTTGCTCATTTCTTCCACCCGCCCGGGCCAGCTTCCTCCCAACCTGCAGGGTCTCTGGGCCAACACCATTCAGACGCCCTGGAACGGAGATTACCATCTGAATGTCAATTTGCAAATGAATCACTGGCTGGTGGAACCAGGCAACCTTTCCGAGCTGCACCGCCCATTGATAGATTTCATCAAAGCCATTGTCCCTTCCGGAGAGTCTACGGCCCGTTCCTTTTACGGCGCCGACGGTTGGGTCGCCCATGTAATAGGCAACCCCTGGCACTTTACCGCCCCGGGAGAGCATCCTTCCTGGGGGGCCACCAATACCGGAGGCGCCTGGCTTTGCCAGCACCTGTGGACACATTACCTCTATACCCTGGACAAAGAATACCTGCGGGAAGTATATCCGGTAATGAAAGGAGCCTGTGAATTCTTCCTGTCGTCCATGATACAGGAACCCTCGCACGGATGGCTTGTCACCGCCCCCACCTCTTCTCCTGAAAACGCATTCTACATGCCTGACGGGGAAACGGTCGTAAGCGTTTGCATGGGTTCCACCATGGACAATCAACTGGTAAGGGAGTTGTACACGAACACCCTGCAAGCCTCCCGGATCCTGGGTATTGACCAGGCGTTCGGAGATTCCCTGCACCATACAACGCAACAGCTGGTCCCTCACAGGATCAGTCCCGACGGATACCTCCAGGAATGGCTGGAAGACTACCGCGAAACCGAGCCGCAGCACCGCCATGTTTCCCACCTCTACGGGCTCCATCCGGGATCCCAGATCACTCCGCGGAAAACCCCCGGACTTGCCGAGGCATGCAAAGCAACCCTGGAACGTCGCGGAGACGGCGGGACAGGCTGGTCCCGTGCCTGGAAGATCAATTTCCACGCCCGCCTCAAAGACGGGGAACGTGCCTACAAACTCCTTAAAAATCTGCTTTCTCCTGAAAGCACGTACCCCAACCTGTTCTGTGCCCACCCGCCGTTCCAGATAGACGGCAATTTTGGAGGGGCATCGGGCATAACCGAGATGTTGCTTCAAAGCCACGATGGCCGGATAGACCTGTTGCCGGCCTTACCCGCAGCCTGGAAAGACGGATCTTTCAGGGGGATGAGGGTTCAGGGCAATGCCGAGGTTTCCTGCCGGTGGAAAGACGGCCTGGTAAGGAAAGTGATCCTGTGGTCGGCTGAAGGCGGGAGTTTTACGATTGCCGCCAACGGCCAGCACACTACCGTAACCCTGTCACCAGGTGAAAAAATTCGTTTGCGTTATCCTCTGAAAAGAAACGAATCCCCACGGGAATGATCCATCCCCGGATCCCTGAACCCCTTAACCGGGTTGCATCTTTTGCAGTAGTTACAAGCTGCCATTGAGGGTGTTGACCGAGCAACGTCCTGATCCTTTCCAGTTCTTTTTGTGAAAACCGGTGATGATCCCTGAAGTTCAGATGACAGACCACCTGATATCCGGTCTGCAGGTACTCCTTTAGAGGAAGGGCATTGGCTATTCCTGTAACAAGCAATATCGGGGATCCCCTTTCGGGGCGTTTGAGCGGATCGTTAAACGGCTGTGGGTCGCTGTATTCCATATAAGTGGGATATACGGGCAGGTCTTTCTGCAGAACAGGAACACCCCGGAGCGGATCACCTGAAGACGGGCAATGGGTATAGACAACACAATCGGCCCGGCAGGCAGCCGAAGGCACATCCCGCAAACGTCCGAAAGGGAGTAAATTGTCGGTCATAAAAGGCCTTCTGTAATCTGTCATGAGGATATTTCTGCCGGCCCGCAGGCGCCTGTGCTGGAAAGCATCATCCAGGATGAACCACGCATCTTCCGTACCACTGACCAGCAAACGCTTCATCCCCTCCACCCGGTCTTCACATACAGCCACCACGGCCTGCGGATACCTTCGCTTTATCTGGAGGGGTTCATCTCCGGTACAGTCCACTGAATCGTCCACCTGTACGAATCTGAATCCCCCTGTCTTCCTTCCGTACCCCCTGGACAAAACGACGGGCCGTTTTCCGTGTTCCAGCAATCGCCTGACAAGGAACTCGGTCATGGGGGTCTTTCCCGTTCCGCCTACGGTGATATTCCCCACACAAATGACCGGGACATCAAAGGACCGGGAGCCGAGTATCCCCTTGTCATAGAGACAATGTCGGAGTGCGAGGGCCCAGGCGTAAGGGGACAGCCACAAACGGTATGTTCTTCTCAACCCCATTTTTCTGCAATATAATCCAACAATCCGAACAATGCCTGCGGGTCATTCTCGGTTACGAGTTTCAACCGGACAGGCTTGAAATCGGGAAGCCCTTTGAAATAACAATTCAGATGACGGCGCATTTCCAGGACGCCAACCCTTTCTCCTTTTACTTCCAAAGATTTGGCCAGGTGTCTTTTGGCTAAAACCACGCGGCTCGCAATGGTCATGGGCGCCAATATATGACCGGTCTCCAGATAATGCCTTATTTCCCGGAACAGCCACGGATGCCCGAAACTGGCCCTGCCTATCATAATACCGTCTACCCCATACTGGTCAAAAGCACGCCGGGCCTGCTGCGGGGTACAGATATCCCCGTTCCCGATGATCGGGATGTGTATGCGCGGATTGGCCTTCACCACACCAATCGGCTCCCAGTCTGCCTCGCCCTTATACATTTGCGACCGCGTACGGCCGTGAATGGTAAGGGCGGCGATTCCCGCATCCTGCAAAGCCTCGGCAAGGTCGCCGATAATGATGGAATCCTCATCCCAGCCCAGGCGCGTCTTGACCGTGACCGGAACGCCGACCGCCCGGACAAGGCG
>LFSY01000083.1:6793-10829 GCA_001512865.1 Rikenellaceae bacterium DTU002
GGTCTTTCATCATCGGATAAAACCAGTTTTTCCCGGCTTTTCCAGGCATCCCGGATCAAGCCGTCGGCAGATACAAATTCCGTATACATCATATCTGCCCCGTATTCCTTGCATATGTAACGGAACGAGGCATCCGTCACATCTTCCATGGGGGCAAGGAAAAGCGGTTCTTTTCCCAGGTCAATCGTTGCGATCTTCATACGGCAAAGATAATTTTTTCTACTTTTGCAGTCATATGAAAAAGATCAAAACAATTGGAGTGCTCACATCGGGGGGAGACGCCCCGGGAATGAATGCCGCCATCAGGGCTGTTGTCAGAACAGCTACTTACCATGAATGCAGCGCGATTGGAATACAACGGGGATTTACCGGAATGTTGCAAAATCTTTTCATCCCTCTCCAGAATCACTCCGTAGCACAGAAGATCTCTGTAGGAGGTACATTCCTTAAATCTTCCCGTTGTCCCGAATTCAAGACACGTGAAGCCCGTACCACGGCTTACCAGAACCTGCAAAGGCAGGGCATAGATGCTTTGGTGGTAATAGGCGGGGACGGATCTTTCCGGGGAGCGGACCTGCTTGTCAAAGAGTTTGGACTTCCCGTGATAGGTGTCCCGGGAACCATAGATAACGATATTTACGGTACCGATTACACGATCGGCTTTGACACGGCTGTCAACACAGCGGTTCAGGCCGTGGACAAGCTACGCGACACGGCCGATTCGCACAACATGGTGTTCTTTGTCGAGGTGATGGGGCGGGACGCCGGGTTCATAGCACTGAACACCTCTATTTCCACAGGAGCAGAAGCCACCATGATCCCCGAGGTGCAGACGGACATCGGCAAACTCTGCGAGTACCTGGAACTGGAACGGCGTAAAAACAAAACCTCGGGGATCATCATCGTAGCCGAAGGCGAGGAACAGGGCAGCGCGACCGTTGTGGCAGCCAAGGTCAAGGAAAGGCTCCCCAATTACGAAACGCGTGTAACAACGCTGGGACATGTCCAGCGGGGCGGATCTCCCACGGCCAACGACCGCGTACTGGCCAGCATCCTGGGACACGATGCCGTAGTCGCCCTCCTGGACGGAAAAACCGGGATGATGGTAGGCGTAGTCAACAACCAGACCGTGTTTACCCCCTTCCACGAAGCCTGTTCACGTCACAGCGAGATTAACAAGCGTTGGGTCAATATTGCTTATATACTATCGCTTTGATTTCTAGAAAAAAGTAGTATCTTTGCAGCCCCTTTAAATTTAGGGATCGCAATTTATTACATAATTTTTCTAAAAATCAACCAGGTGAACACATTATCCTACAAGACCGTAAGCGCCAACAAAACTACCGTTACCAAAGACTGGGTAGTTATTGACGCAACCGATCAGGTGTTGGGCCGTCTTGCCGTAAAAGCAGCCTTTCTGCTTCGCGGAAAGCACAAACCCAATTTTACCCCTCATGTGGACTGTGGTGATAACGTCATTATCATCAATGCAGAGAAGGTCCGCCTGACAGGGAACAAGCTGGACGAAAAAATGTACGTCCGGCACTCCGGATACCCTGGCGGTCAACGCAGTGAATCAGCCAAAGAGCTGCTCAGGCGTAAGCCGCTTGCTCTTGTGGAGCACGCCATCAAAGGCATGCTTCCCAAAACCCGCCTTGGCTCTGAGCTTTTCCGCAACCTGTATGTTTATCAGGGCCCGGAACATCCTCACCAGGCACAGCAACCCAAAACAATCACTTTAAACGAAAACTAAACAGAGCATGGAAGTCATCAACGCCCTTGGAAGAAGAAAATCAGCCGTTGCTCGCGTTTACGTTCAAGCCGGAAAAGGAAACATCATCATCAATGATCGTCCTTTGGAAGATTATTTTAAGGAAGGCACCCTCCAGTACATTGCCAGACAGGCATTGGAACTGACCGGTACCACTTCTCAGTTTGACGTGAGAGTCAACCTGGACGGAGGCGGTATCAAAGGACAGGCAGAAGCTTTGCGTCTTGCCATTGCCCGTGCCCTTTGCAAAATTGATTCCGAAGCCTATCGTGGTGTCCTTAAGTCCAACGGGATGCTTACCCGCGATGCACGCGAGGTTGAGCGTAAGAAACCCGGACAACCCGGAGCACGCAGACGCTTCCAATTCAGCAAACGTTAAACGCTGGTTAACCTATGCACGGCAATTGTCAAAACAACTGCGATCAGTTTATTGCTACCGGATGTTTCGGTTGCCGCGGAAAATTAAAGCGGATTGTCAGTGACACTACCCTTTAATTGATAAAAAGAGTAAAAACAACATTAAAGAACACAAAAATGCCAAGAACTAATTTCCAGGAACTTCTTGATGCAGGCGTGCATTTCGGTCACCTGAAACGTAAATGGAATCCGAAAATGGCTCCTTACATTTTTATGGAGAAAAACGGGATCCACATCATAGACCTGCATAAGACCATCGTAAAAATAGACCAGGCGGCAAATGTAGCCAAACAACTTGCCAAAGCCGGCAGGAAGATCTTGTTCGTCGCCACCAAGAAACAAGCTAAAGACATTGTGGCTGAAGCCGCAAAATCAGTAAACATGCCTTATGTAACGGAACGTTGGCCGGGCGGTATGCTTACCAACTTCCCCACCATCCGCAAGGCCGTCAAGAAAATGAACACCATTGACAAAATGATGATCGACGGCACATTCGAAACCCTTGCAAAACGCGAACGTCTGCAGGTAACGCGCCAGCGCGCCAAACTGGAAAAAAACCTCGGGTCCATTGCTGACCTGAACCGTTTGCCGGCCGCCCTTTTTGTGGTTGATATCCAGAAAGAGGTCAATGCCGTAAGGGAAGCATTCCGTTTGAACATTCCGGTGATAGCCATGGTTGACACCTGTTGCGATCCTACCCCCATTGATTATGTGATCCCGGCAAACGACGATGCAGCCAAATCCATTGCCCTTGTCATAGAGCTCATCCGTCAGGCCATCAGCGAAGGACTGGATGAACGCAAACTGGAAAAGGACAAGGATATGACGTCTGATGCCTCAGATGAAGAAGGAGACATTCCCGTAAGACGTACCCGTGCCCGCAGGCAACGCGTAGATGAAGACCGGAAGGAGGAAGAGCCGGTAAAGGAGGAGGCTCCCGTCAAAGAGGAAGCTCCCGTCAAAGAGGAAACCCCCGTTAAAGAGGAAGCGCCGGTCAAAGAAACGACCGAAGAAGTTCCCGAAGAAAATAAACCCGAATAAGACAACAATATATATGGAAATCAAAGTAGCCGACGTAGCAAAATTACGTAAAATGACCGGTGCAGGCATGATGGATTGCAAGAATGCTCTTGTTGAAGCTAACGGAGATTTTGAACGTGCACAGGAAATCATCAGGGAAAAAGGAAAACTGGTTGCCGCCAAACGTGCTGACCGTGAAACAACGGAAGGTTCCGTAGTGGCTATCACCAACGAGAAGAAAGACCGTGGCATCCTTGTATGTCTGGGTTGTGAAACAGATTTTGTTGCCAAAAACAGCGAATTTCAGGATC
This sequence comes from Rikenellaceae bacterium DTU002, assembly GCA_001512865.1. Classification (GTDB taxonomy): domain Bacteria; phylum Bacteroidota; class Bacteroidia; order Bacteroidales; family UBA932; genus DMER64. Next base: position 10,313 of record LFSY01000083.1, read on the forward strand.
TGGCCATGGGAATTGCCCGCACTGCCCTGGAACGTATGCCTGACTCACTGGAAGATTTACTTAAATTACCTTTCGGTGAAGGTTCCGTCAACGATGCCGTGACACAGCAGACAGGAAAAAGCGGTGAAAAACATGCCGTTCCTTTCTACAACAAGCTGGAGGCTCCTTTTGTGGCTTCATACATTCACATGAACAATAAAGTAGCCACTATCGTTGGTTTCACCAAACCCATATCTGCAGAAGCCGGCAAGGAAATTGCCATGCAGATCACGGCCATGGTTCCCGTTGCCGTGAATCGCGATTCCTGCCCTCAGGATGTCATAGACAAGGAAATGCATATTTACCGTGAGCAGATACGCATGGAAGGCAAACCGGAAGAAATGGTTGAAAAGATTGCCATGGGCAAGCTCAATAAATTCTTCAAGGAATTCACCCTGGAGGACCAGGTGTTCGTAAAAGACGGCAAGATCACGGTAAAGGAATACCTGAAGACCATTGATCCGGAAGTTAAAGTTAC
>LFSY01000084.1 GCA_001512865.1 Rikenellaceae bacterium DTU002
GCTCCCGATCCGCGCATTCCCAGTCCAATAAAGGCAATGCGTACCGTATCCATAGGATCGCATCTGAGCTCCAGTACGTCGGTAGTTCCCGCGGCCCTTGGAGGTTCCGGGAAAGTGATCATCTGCTGGTTGTCGTTGCACGACAGCATAAAACCTGCTATCAGAAGTGCTGCTGCGATGGAGGAAAAGCATTTCATAACGCTACTATTTATCTTCAAATATCGGAAAAAAATAAGGGTGCGTTGCACACATTGTTCATTTGATTGATAATCAATCAAATAAAAAAATCGTACCCCCGGGGTACGATTTTTATAAGTCTCTGATACAGAGCCAAAAGAACAATGTGTGCAACGCACCCTTATTTCCTGATGGAAATGCTCACGGGTGTGGGATGTTGCAGGTTGTCGCTGACCGGGCACCTGTCCTCAATGGCATGTACCCATTTTTCCAGGGTGGCATCATCGGCATCGGTATCGGGTTTCAGAACTACGGAAATTTCTTTGAAGCCTGCACGTTCTTCAAAGCTCTGGCCAAACAAACGGGCCGGGTTAAGGGGACCGCTGATGTCTATCTTTATTCCTCTCAATGTCATATTCAACTCTTTAGCAACAACGTGTGCCATAACGTTCAGACATCCGGCGAATGCACCCAACACATATTCTACGGGATTGGGACCGTCATTGGTTCCACCCAGTTCTGCAGGTTCATCAATTACTATTTGAAAATTACGTGCTTTAACAACAGTTTTTGTTGCATTTTCACTCTGGGCGCTAACCCTTACTTTCATATCTGCCATAATAATTCGTTTTAAATGATTGTTATACAATTATCTACACAAATTATGCCGCAGGGTGATCAGGCAACATGCAGTTTTTCATGAGAAAATATGTAATATTACATGTTTTTAATTCAGCCATAGTTATTATGAAACCTAATGACATCTATACCTGGGCGGTGCATCTTGCAAATGAGGAACTTGACGAATTGATGGGTTCATCTGTAGTACTCGATTACGCCAAGAATGATGTGATCATCAAACAGGGGTCACTGGCTTCCCAAATTCTGGTGCTGGAAGAGGGCCTGGTAAAACTGAATTTTGAAGAAAGCGGAAAGGATACTACCTTCGGCTTTGGGACAAAGGGCGATTTTATTGGTCTGATGTGTTCCTTTGTGAAAAAGCGGCTGGATTTTTCAGCAGTTGCCATAACGCCCTGCCGCATCAGGGTATTCAACAGGGATGTATTTGAAAAACTGATAGGCCAGAATGGTCCGTTTGCCGTTTATATAGTGACCATGATGTCTGAATTGATCAATGCCGCAGTCCATAAACTGATCACCTTGAGCCACCGGAATGCCAACGGGGCCCTCGCTACCCTGTTGTTGAGTCTGGAAAAAGTCTTTGGCGGACATCAGATCACCCTCCCTTTCACGAGAGAAGAAATGGCGCACACCCTGGGCTATTCCAAAGAAAGCATAATCAATACATTATCGGACTTCCAGCGGGACGGCATCATCACTGTCTCGGGCAAAAATCTGGAAATCCTGGACATCACAGCCCTGGGATCCATTGCAGAAAAGGGCTGAGAATACGTCAGGTTACAGTCCAATATTGTTGATCACCACCACCCCCTCGGGGGTGATATTGAAGATGAAGCTTAACGAAGTTATGTGGTCAAATTCAAAACCGGGATGGGCGGCTGCATAGCGTTCCAGGGGAAAGCAGTAATACTGGAGTATGGTTTCGGACTTGGCATGTTTCTGCATGAAAGCCAGTTTAGTAAGGGTCCGTTTCAACACCGGCTGGACGGGTGAAAAATCACTTAGAGGGAATTCCAACACAGCGCCGTTGCGGTCAGTCAGCCGTATGGTGAAATCTATGAGCTCCTCCTCATCTGTCAGATCATCCACCGCAGCATCCCCGGTAACTTCTTCCGCAACTTCTTCCGCTTCATCACCCACTTCATTCTCAACCTCATCCTCATTCTTATTGTTATTGTCATTCTCTTTCTCTTTCTCTTTCTCTTCCGCTTCCGCTTCCTCTTCCGCTTCCTCTTCCGCTTCTTCCTCTTCCTTCCCGGGGGGGTTGGCTGTTTCGTCGGCAGCGGCCAGGGAGAACGTCAGAACAGGGTATCCCCAAGCCGAGGCGGTAGAAAGGGCACCGTCGGGAGAGCCGGTGTGCCCGGCGGTGGAAAAGGCGCCGTCCAGCGAGCCGGTGTGCCCGGCGGTGGAAAGGGCGCCGTCGGGCCAGCTGATGTGCCAGGCGGGGGCCAGGGTGTCGCATTCCGAGGTGTTCCAGCCCAGGGTGATGGCGCGGGTATCGGAATCTCCCCAGCTCAGGTGCAGCGCCTGTTCGCGCCAGATGCTCAGATCGCAGGCACGGATCTCACTCCCACAAGGGGTGCCCGTTGTCAGGTCGAGGTCCTCGGCAAAGGTTCCCACATAAGAGATGCCGGGTTCCCGGTACTGGTTCATGTAAACGGTTTCGGGCAGCCAGTGACGTGCATGGCGATGGTCCATGAACATTTTTCGCAGCTCCTGCCGGTCCCCCATCGTGGCATCCAGGAAAGCGCTGATATACGTTTTGGAAATGGTCATCTGGTCCTCCCGGCTCAGCAATTGTCCCAGGTTGAAGAAATTGATGCGCGGAGCCCGGAAATCCGTCCTTCCCCATACGCTGTTAAACTGGCCGTGGTTGGCTCCCCATATATAGATCCCTGCCACAAACCCGTCGAATCCTTCAGTAAAACGGACCCTGTTGAACTGGCGCATGCCCTGGTAGGAAGAGACATCGGCATCGTGCGAGCCCTGCAGTGTCAGGTAATTGACATCTGTCAGCGGGGTACGCATCCGGCCCGGCTGATATTGCCCGTCACAAGGCGCAATGGCAATGACCGAGCGGATATTGAAATTGAAATCAAACACCTCGTTGGCATTGTCGGGATAATAAGGCAATCGGTTGAACAGCGCCGCATGGGCCACCGCCTCGCCACCCCTCGAATGACCAATCAGGGCAATCCGGTCCATATCCACTTTTTCGTAAAAGGGGTTGTCCTCCCGAGCATTCCATTCCTGCCAGACCTGCAGGTGTTTGAGCAGCAGCCAGCCGCGCACGTTGTTCTCCGTGCCGAGCCCTTTGAAAATATCGTAATGGGAACCGTTCAGAAAATTCTCATCGACCGATGCCAGAATATACCCCCTGGAAGCCAGCAACTTGCCGAGGTATTCGTACCCCGTATCGGAGAAATCCTGGGCCAGGTGGTTCCCGTGCACGATCAGCACCAGCGGGAACGGACCTTCGCCCTGAGGATACCATACACTGGCGTTGAGAGGTAATTCCTTCTGATCAAAACCATAATACCAGGTGCGCATTTTGCCGCTGAATCCCTTCCACGAATCCAGGAATGTGGATCCGTCCACCGGAGTGGTAATCAGGGCAGCACTGTCTCCGAAGGCTTCCCGGTGCTTGTCCTTCCCGCTTCCGTAAGTCAGGAAACATACCTGGTAAGGTCCCGGCTCACCGGGATGGCTCCCCTCCAGTACCTCGGGCAGGTTTTGGGCCGAGGCAGCCGCGTACCGAGGCATTTCAGCGGGTTTGCCGGGATACAGGAGCCACGTCAGACTACCTGCCAGGGTACAAACGCCGATAACCAGGCTCAG
>LFSY01000054.1:0-1376 GCA_001512865.1 Rikenellaceae bacterium DTU002
GGGTCCTGCAACGAGAGAATGACCACCCGGTCTCCCTTTTTAGCCCCTTTGGCCAGCAACTCGCCGGCCAAGGCTTTGGCGTTGTCAAAAAGCATTTTGGTGGTGATCTCATGACCGGTCGGCTGATCGCTGGAGTAATCCAGGAAATTGTAAATTTTTCTGTCCGGATAATCTTTGACCCTTTCCCTGAGGATATCTATAATGCCTTTCATGCTTCTTTTTCGTAATGCTGGCCGTTAACAAATTCCCGCATGTTCTGCTTCATGGCCTCAAACAGTTGCATGATCTTTTGGCGGTCCTGAGAGTTGCCTTGTATGGCTGTTGTGAAATAGAGTGCATCGCATATCATATGTATGTAAACGGTAAGGAAAGGCTTGTACTGTTGCGGCCCCACGAACATGCTTTCCACAACCTTAAGACCGGCCAGATGAAACAGTTCCTCCTGAATAACGCCCATATTGCTGAATCCCAGTACAGGATTCAGAAACCAAAGGGATGTTCCCGGTTTGACCATGAAGAAGGGCAAATGATATCCGAGTCTGATAAGGGGTATCCCTGAAAGCCCGAAGAACCGTTTTTTCTTTTCCAGAGCAGTGACTTTTGCAATTTCTGTTAAGGTTTCTCCAACGGTTGAGCCGCAACGATCCATCCTGACCTGCATCAATCCAACGTGATTGGTCAAACCGGTCGCTTCTGTTTCCTTGATATACCTTCTATTATCTACCATACAGGTAATGGTCAGAGGTTTTTCTTTTGGAAAGTCACATGTTTGGTAAAGTGCATGCGTGTAAAAAGCCAGCAGTACATCATTAACGGTAGCCCCTGTCTTTTTGTCGGTTTGCTTTATTTTTGAGAATTCCCGGATCGCAGTAGGTTCTTCGGCAGTCCATTTTGCAGTTTCCCGGTTCTTTAGGGTTTCCCGTATCTTTGAAAATTCATCAGCCGTCCATTTTGCGGTAAGCATCAATAAGTCGTCTGAAGGATCTTGTGGAGTGTATGCAAAGGATCGTTTTTCTTTCAATCGTGTAATGTTTTTCAGCAGGAACCGGGCTGCCAGTCTGTTCCGTAATGTAAACCCGGTATAGATCTTTGCATGAGCCCGGCTTCCGCTTTTGATTTCAGGTACGGGCAGGTTTTCGTGGATCTTGGAATAGGTTGTTGCAATCTGGTTCAGCAAGGTCTGAACTCCACGACCATCCACGCACATGTGGTTGATGATCAAACTTAGTGAGGATCTTTCCTGCTGGTTGATTACGGCAATCTTGTACTGGACGTTGCTGTCTGCGGGGATGACCTGACGCATAAACCGTTCCTTTGCCTGTCCCGGGTTGTCGTCTTCTGTCACCGTAAGGATATCGTCTATGGAATAAGGTTGT
>LFSY01000054.1:1526-4447 GCA_001512865.1 Rikenellaceae bacterium DTU002
CTGTGAATGTGATGATTGCATTTTTGAGGTAGCCAAAGTGGCGCAGAATCTCGGAGATTCCCCTCTGTTTTTGTAACTTGCTGCCTGTTTTCCAGCTGACTATATAAATATCAAATCTACTGAAATGAAAAAACTGCCGCTTACAGTTCTATTAATCCTGCTTGGGCCGGTTGGGGCCTACTTAGGAATGTATTCCAAAATTACCTGCAAACCTTCCCAGGCAGGTTTCTGGATCATCATTACCTTGGGGATGGCCATTGGTGTTTCCATTACACTTGTAGTACAAAGGATAAAGGCTAAAAACAGCGTCTCCGAAAGTTAGCAACGGATAACTTTATGACTGGACACGATCCCCTGCATTCGGATTATATCTCCCGGATCAACAAGACATTCGATTATATTGAGAAGCACCTGGAGGAACCGATGACCCTGGAGGAGTTGGCGCAGGTGGCCCATTTTTCCAAATACCACTTCAACCGGATTTTCCACTCCATTGTGGGGGAAACGCCATTCCAGTTCATCCAGCGGGTCAGGATCGAAAAGGCCGCCATGATGATCAGTACACGTAAAGGGGAATCCATTTCGGCGATTGCGCAGCAATGCGGTATCACGGATATATCTGTGTTCTCAAGAAATTTCAGACATTACTTCAAAATGTCCGCCTCGGCTTACCGCTCCAAAAACCGGGACTATAGCAATATCGGTCGAGAAGACAGCAATTCCAGTCAACAGGACAGCAATTCAGGTCAAAGTGACAAGCGGTCTGTCCCCTATTTTTGTCCCGATTTACAAACCATAAAATGGAGGACAAATATGAAACTGAACCAAAGTGTGGAGGTCAAAGAACTTCCCAAAATGACCGTTGCCTACATCAGGCATATCGGCCCGTACAAAGGGGACGACAAACTTTTTGAAAGGATCTGGAATCGGCTTTTTGCATGGGCCGGCCCACGGGGATTGATAGGCGGCAAGGATTTTCGCTCGCTGATCATATACCATGACGATCCCAACGTGACGATCGAAGACAAGCTCCGGATGAGCGTCTGTATTACCGTGCCTGAAGAAACAAAAGTGGATGGCGAGATCGGGAAAATGGAGATCCCGCGTGCCAGGTACGTGATTGCACGTTTTGTCCTGACGGCACAGGATTTCCAGGAGGCCTGGGACTGGGTGTACGGCCAGTGGTTCCCCACAAGCGGTTACCAGCCCGACGACAAGCCCTGTTTTGAGATGTATCCCGAGGAACCGAAAGACGGCAAATTCACCGTCGAGATCTGTGTGCCGGTGAAGCCGATATAAGTAGTCTGATATTTTCTGTTCGACATTGGAACAATTCAGGATCAAGTTTTTTCCTGGCAGTAAAAGCCTAAGGCACTGAAGAATTGCCTATATAGTTGTAAAACATTTTGCTGCCCCGTATTAGACATTTGACAAGAAGTCTATTCTTTGAAGAAGATCACCAGGGGCACTTTGCCGGGGTTTTTGCCCCTGGTCAGGTCTGAATCGTGCGCAACAAGGATACAACAGCCCCACCAGCTACATTTTTACCTTACGGGACTTACCCGGTACAGTCCGGCGCCGTGGAAGGGGATTTCGCGGTTGAATTCCTTATCATATATGCCGAGGTCTTTCTGGTGCCACAGGTCTGTGACGCGGGCGGGGCATTGAATGCCGATGGCGCTGAGATCAACTGCAACGATACAGCCACAGGAAGGAGCCGCCGCATCAATGGCAACTGTTGTATCCATGCCGGCTGCCGGATCACCAGCAGCTCCCGGGTCCAAGCCACCCGCCTTCGCAATAGCAACTGCACCACCCGCCCTTTCCTCCGGGCTCCGGGCGTTGAACAGTGCCAGGTATTTGTCGGGGCTGCCGGGGATGTCGGCGGCCCAGACGATCAGGTCCCTGTCCCTGGAGATCTGCCGGTTGTTGGTGCTTTCCTGGTTGACTTTCAGCATGCTGGGGTTGGTGAGCATTTCTTTGGTGAAAGGGTCCAGTTGGGTCATGTCGCCCCCGAAGATCAATGGTGAACGGGCGATGGCCCAGAGACTCATGAGCGTATAGTGCTCGTCCGGTGTAAACTTTGTGGGCCGGCCAAAGTCAATCACCCCGATGGGAAGCATGTCGGCATCGGGATAGTGGCCGGGGCCCCGGTAAAGCGTCCATGCATCCAGGCGCTCGAACATGGCGTACAGCAATTCCCACCGGTCCCAGAAATCATCGGTAATGCGCCACAGGTTCGCATTCCGCATCACGTGTTCCCCGGCAGACAAGGGCGTGGCACCCGGAGACAGGCTCAGCACAATGGGACGACCCGTAAGGTCAATGGCCTCGCGAATGGCGTCAATCTCGGCCTTTTGAACAACGTCATACGGCCGGGAGATGTCGTCCACTTTGATGTAATCGACCCCCCACTCGGCGTACATTTCAATGATCGAGCGGTAATACGCACGGCCTTCCTCTCTGGTGGCATCCACGCCATACATGTCCGGGTTCCAGGGGCACGTGGAGCCGGTGAGCGCGATGTCGGCCGCCCGGACGTTGGTGCCCAGGACCGGCAAGTTCTTTTCGACCGCCTGACGGGGAATGCCGCGCATGATATGTATGCCGAGTTTGAGGCCTTTGGAGTGCACGTAGTCGGCCAGCGGCTTGAACCCTTTCCCTCCGGCCGCCGAGGGGAATTTCTTCAGCCCGGGGGTCAGGCGTCCGTATGCGTCCATGGTGAGCTCCGCCACGGGGTTGTAGAAGTGGCGCTTGGATTCCGGCTCGTACCATTGAATATCCACCGTGAGGTATTGGTACCCGGAGGGCAGCAGGTGTTCGGCCATGGCATCGGCCTGTTCCTTGATCTGCTGCTCGTTAACGGTCGTCCCGAAAATATCCCAGCTGTTCCACCCGAGCGGAGGGGCGGGGGCAAAGCT
>LFSY01000142.1 GCA_001512865.1 Rikenellaceae bacterium DTU002
GGAACACCTCCTTTTTGGAGCAAGTTCCGTTACGTGCTCTGCTCTTTTTCTTCCAATTTTTTATTATTCAGTCCCGTAGCTCAGTTGGTTAGAGCACTACACTGATAATGTAGGGGTCAGCGGTTCAACTCCGCTCGGGACTACTGCAGTTACGCTACGGGGATATAGCTCAGTTGGCTAGAGCACCTGCTTTGCAAGCAGGGGGTCGTCGGTTCGACTCCGTCTATCTCCACAAAAACACCTGTTTTGGCAGGTGTTTTTTTTTATTGCTCATCTTCCTCAATGTGGAACGACTCTTCCCCGTACTGCTCCTGAAGTTTTGATAGTTTTCTCTTCATGATCCGTGTTATGCGTCGGGTCCCCGGCTGCCCGTATACGTTATGCATTTCGGAGGGATCTTTTTCAAGATCATAAAGTTCCCAGGCATTTACAGTGACCTTCGCCTTTTCCGGATCTTTGATACCACGCCGGTTGCCCGGCGGGGTCCCGTCATCATAGAACCGTATAAGCTTGTAGCGGCCGTCCCTTACTCCAAAATGTTTACGCACCGTGTGTTCGGCAGGAAATTCATGGTAATGGTAGTACAGGGCATCCCTCCAGCGGCGGACTTTTTTGCCTTCCAGCAGAGGCAACAAGGAGGTTCCGTGCATGTCTTCAGGGACAGACACTCCGGCTATATCCAGAAAGGTCGGGGCCAGGTCAATGTTCTGCACCAGTTTGTCAGCTGTACCTTTCCGTCCTCCCGGCATACGAATGATCAAGGGAGTACGGAACGATTCTTCATACATGAACCTTTTGTCAAACCATCCGTGTTCGCCCATGTAGAATCCCTGGTCCGAGGTGTAAATAACAAGGGTGTTTTCAAGCAGTCCGTTTGCCTCCAGCCAGTCGAGCACCCGTCCTACATTCCTGTCCACAGAATTGATACAGCCCAGGTAATCCCGCATGTACCGCTGGTATTTCCATTCGGCCAGGTCATTGTCCTTCAGGTCTGCAGCATTGAATTCCTCTTCTATGCGACCGTAATAGTTGTTCCAGGCCTCACGCTGGTTCGGGTTCATGCGCGTGGTCCAGTCAAATCCTATCTTCAGGTCATAGTCCGGCCTCATATCCTTATCTATGCGCATTTCCTGGAGGGAGGCAGCCTCCCGTCCACGGTAATCGTCGTAAAAATTTGCCGGCAACGGGATATCCTCCCGATCATATGTCCCCAGATCCTCAATGTCGGGCATCCACGTCCTGTGCGGGGCCTTGTTGTGCATCATGAGCATAAAAGGTTTCTCTTTGTCACGCAATGTTTCCAGCCAGTTGATTGCCAGGTCTGCCGTTATTTGGGTCGCGTATCCCTGAATGACCGTCGTGTCGCCGTTGTCAATAAACGTGGGGGAGTAATACTGGCCCTGACCAATGAGGATATTCCAGTAATCAAAACCCTGAGGCACCGAGCCGAGATGCCATTTGCCCACGATGGCGGTCTGGTAGCCGGCCTGCCGGAGCAGCTTGGGGAACGTTTGCTGACTTCCGTCAAAAATGGTGGCATTGTCAGTAAAGCCGTTTGCCAGGCTATGTTTGCCGGTCAACAGACAGGCTCGTGAAGGACCACTCAGGGAATTGGCTACGAAACTCCTGGTAAAAACGATTCCGTCGCGGGCAATGCGGTCTATGTTCGGGGTGTGATTCAATCCGTGACCATACGCGCTTATGGTCTGATACGAATGATCATCGCTCATGATGAAAAAAATGTTCAGGGGCTCTTCGGGGGGCGTCTCCTCCTGCTTACAGGCAGGCAGCAGCAGCGGAGCAAGCAACAGAATCTCTGAGATTCTGCGCAAGGGGCGCAGGGAGTTTTCCAGAAACATCATAATATCAATTGTTTAAAGATTTTGTCAGGGTAATGTTGCGCACAATCTCCGAGATTTTTGACTCTGACCTTTCAAAGAAATACTTGTATCCCGCACACAGGGAATTCAAACCCGGCCGGCCGTCAGCCGTGGTGTCAAAACGGTGTTTGGGACACTCTCCCAAACAAATATGATAATAGCGGCAGCGCAGGCATTGTTCAGGTAGACTGTTTTTTTTGTCCATACCAAAACGGAACAGTTTTCCGGAGCACACCATCTGCCCGAAGGAGGTGGTGCTGATGTTGCCCAGGTAATAGTCCGGATACACAAAATGGTCGCATACATACACATCCCCGTTCCATTCCACGACAACATTGTCTCCGCAGGTCTCACACCAGGCACAGATCCCGGGGGGCACACCCAGGGAATTGGCAAGAACGCTTTCAAAGAACGGAACAAAACGAACCCCGACATCCTTGTTAGACCACTCCTGGAATATATCCCATAAAAAGTGCCCGTACTTTTCAGAGGAAACCGACCAGGGTGCCGGCCGGGCTCCGGCAGTACCCGGAGGGACAACAACAGGCCGTTCCTGATCAGACATTCCTGTGTCTTTGACATATTCCAGGACGGGCAGGAATTGCATGTGATAACTCCCCACTGCTTTCAGAAAATTGTATATCAGGGTCCCGTGTTCCCGGGTAATATGATTGACCGTTGTCAGGGTATTGTATCTCACACCGGTTCGGTACAAATTTTCTATGCCACCGATCACTTTCCGGAATGAGCCACACCCGTTTTTGTCTTTCCGGTAAGCATCATGCAGGTACTCCGGTCCGTCAATGGAAACGCCTACAAGAAAATCATTGTCCCTGAAGAAACAGGCCCAGTCGCGGTCAATAAGCGTACCATTGGTTTGCAGCTCATTGGAAATGGTTTTTCCCCGGGCGTGTTTCTTTTGCAAGGCAACGGCTTTAAGGTAAAAATCCATTCCGGCCAGTAAGGGTTCCCCGCCGTGCCAGCAAAAGGAGATTTGGTCTGATTCCCGGTTGGCTTCAATATACTGGCAGATAAAAGTTTCCAGAACAGATGTTCCCATTCTTTGGATCCGGTCCCGGAAGAGTTTCTTTTTGTCAAGGTAATAACAATAGGGGCAGTCCAGGTTACACAGGGATCCAACAGGCTTGATCAAAGCTCCTGTAATCCTGGGCCTGGCAGTATGCATGGCATACTCGAACGGGATGGATTTTCCGGGGTGATTGGCCACGGGGCAGGTGTATTAAGTGTATGCTTTAAGCTCGGTTTCTTTACAGCAACAAGCGTTCCTGAGGGGAGTACAGAATGGTTTCGAGTATCGGCCGGAGTGCATCCCGGAAAATAAACACCAGGATGACCACAAGTACCAAAACCAGTAAAATGATAAGAACAACCAGGGGCCAGCGGGAAGATTTTTTTGTTTCTGAACCAGTTGCTGTGGCGTTCCTTCCCACGGGAGAGGCAATTTGCCCGGCCGGATCTTCTTCTGCAACAGGTTCTGTCGGCAATGCAAGTTCACATTTGACTTTTGAAGGGGAAGGCAGGGGACTCAGCGACAAGGGGACCAGTCCAAACCCGTTGGGATTGACAGACACGTTCTTGTCCATAACAAAGAATATGTCTCCTTCCCGGGTGCGTCTGAGTTTCCCGAAACCATCGAGCGTTACGGATTTTTCCCTGGCCAATTTCCTGGAAACATCTGATATCAGATCTTCAAGCTCTTCTTTGGATCCGTAGGCATCTTCAAGCAATCCGTCGTTCCATGTTTCATTTTCGCGAAAGCAGATACGCCTTCCGGGAGGATTGAGCACATGGGAGTCATGCGTGAGTGTGGCAGGAGTGTCCTCTGCCATGAAACTCCCCATGTTTCCCAGGGAAACCCTGTTGTGAGAGCGCAATAAATCTATACAGTGAGAAGCTAGCCGGGATGTGTCCATAGTTCAGGCAAATTTATACTTTTTTTGGAAAAGATTTTGCTGGTTCAGGAAAATCCGTTTATATTTGCACTCCCTAAGCGGAAAAACATTCCTCATTAGCTCAGTTGGTTAGAGCACCTGACTGTTAATCAGGGGGTCCAAGGTTCAAGTCCTTGATGAGGAGC
>LFSY01000046.1:0-9331 GCA_001512865.1 Rikenellaceae bacterium DTU002
TTGCACTCGGTCATTGACGAAGAAAAATTCTGGGAAGTGATCGACGAATTGAAAGAGGCCGGAGCTGAAGGCATTCTGATTTTACAAATTGATAAAATGGTATTATGATAACGTATTATTATCCTAAAAGAGTGCAATGGTCCGGGTTGATACGTCGTCCGGCTATCGGCCAAAAGCAGCTGACGGCAACGGTCACAGAGATACTTGAAGATGTGAGGCAAAACGGGGATGAGGCTCTCATCCGGTATGCCAAAAAATTTGAAGGGGCCTCCCTGGACAACCTCGCTGTAAAGGACCGGGAAGTAAGCGAGGCTTGCGGGCAGGTATCCCCGCAACTGAAAGAAGCCATACAGACGGCTTGTGATAACATTGCTACGTTTCATAAAGCCCAGCAATGCCCGGAGGCTGTAGTTGAAACTACTCCCGGAGTCAGGTGCTGGAGAAAAAGTGTTCCCATAGAGAAAGTAGGCCTTTACATACCGGGAGGCCGGGCCCCTTTGTTTTCCACCATACTGATGTTGGGCATACCGGCCCGACTTGCCGGTTGCGGCAAAGTTGTCCTTTGTACCCCTCCTGACAAAACTGGAGGCATACATCCGGCCATCCTTTATGCGGCCCGATTGACAGGCATTAAAGATATTTTCAAGGCCGGCGGCGCACAGGCCATAGCCGCCATGGCTTACGGAACGACGACCGTTCCTGCCGTATATAAAATATTCGGTCCGGGGAACCAGTACGTTACCAGGGCCAAGGAATTGGTGCAGACCCAGGGGGTGGCCATTGACCTGCCTGCAGGTCCCAGCGAGGTTCTGGTCATTGCCGATAAGACCTGCCGGACGGATTTTGTGGCGGCAGACCTGTTGTCACAGGCAGAACACGGTCCGGACAGCCAGGTCATATTGCTGAGCGATAGTAAGGAAGTTGCGGCCCAATGCCTGGCTGCGGTCGAGAAGCAGCTGGCTGGCCTGCCCCGACAGGAAACAACCCTGCAGGCCTTGTCCAACAGCAAGACCATTGTATTGGACAGCCTCGAGGAATGCGTGGAACTGAGCAACCTGTATGCTCCCGAACACCTGATCATAGCCTCTGAAAATGCAGACCGGTATGCCGATGGGATCACCAATGCCGGATCAGTCTTTTTGGGCAATTACAGTTGCGAGTCTGCCGGAGATTATGCCAGCGGGACCAACCATACCCTGCCAACCGGCGGGTATGCAAGGTGTTACAGCGGTGTTTCACTGGAGAGCTTTGTAAAAAAGATCACCTTCCAGGAACTTACCCGGACCGGGCTTGCCAATATGGGAAAGGCCATCCGGGTCATGGCCGGGGCCGAGGCGCTTGCAGCGCATGAAAACGCTGTGACCATCAGACTTAAAACAACCAACGACAGACTTAAAACAACCAACGATGACAGCAATTGAAGCACTGGTACGACCTAATATCCTGCAGCTGCAGGCGTATTCCAGTGCCCGGGATGAATTTTCCGGGCAGGAAGGCATCTTTCTGGATGCCAATGAAAATCCCTACGGCACACTGAACCGCTATCCCGATCCCCACCAAAGGGCGCTGAAAGCAAAGATTGCCGCGATCAAAGAGACCAAACCGGAAAACGTGTTTATTGGGAACGGTAGTGATGAGATTTTTGACCTCGTTTTCAGGATCTTTTGCCGTCCCGGTCAGGATAAGGCGTTAACCTTTTCTCCCACCTACGGGATGTACCGGGTATGCGCCGGTGTCAACCAGGTGGAGTTGCTTCAGCTTCCGTTGGACAGATCTTTTCAGATTGACATGGAACAGACTTTCGCTTATCTTGACAGCCCTGATATCAAACTCATAATCATATGTTCTCCCAACAATCCTACGGGCAATCTGATTCGCAGAAGTGACATCATACATATCCTGGACCACTTTAAGGGCATGGTGCTGGTAGATGAAGCCTACATAGATTTTTCCGGTACAGGATCCATGATTCATTTGATTGACACCTATGACCGTCTTATAGTAAGCCAGACATGCAGCAAGGCCAGGGGACTGGCATCGTGCAGAGTGGGTATGGCCTTTTCGGGAAACGAGGTTATTGCCCTGATGAACAAGGTGAAATTGCCCTATAACGTAAGCGGACCCAACCAGAAGGCCGTTCTGGAAGCCCTGGAAGACAGTGAAAATTATCAGCAGAACCTTGAATTACTTACGAAGGAAAGAGAACGTTTGAAGAAGCGGCTGGAAGGCATGTCTGTCATAAAGAAAGTCTATCCTTCCCGGGCCAACTTCCTGTTAGTGGAGGTGGAGGATGCCGATATGTTGTACCGGGATCTGGCCTCCCGGGGCATCGTGACACGCAACCGCAGCAAACAGGTAAGCAACTGTCTCAGGATCTCGGTGGGCACACCTGCTGAGAACGATGCCTTGACGGACGCATTAAAAAATATGTCATGAAGAAAGTTTTGTTTATACAAAGGGAGGATGCTTTGATCGTCACTCCTGAGGGCAAACGCCAGACAGACTCTCTGGATGAGCTGGAATTCTGTCCCGGGGTTTTTCAATGGTTATCCAGAATTGTAAAGGAGCTGGATTACGAACCGGTGATGGTCACAGATACGAAAACAACCCCGACACCCGGGGAGCCGGACCCCCTTGCACGGCAGGTGCAGCAAAAGATCCTGAAGGCTTTTGAGAACGAGGGCGTTCTATTCTCTGAAATATTGACAGGGAAGCCGGGGGAGGGTCCCTATAACCGGTATGTATACGGAGGTTACGACCTGGAAAATTCCTATGTGATCGGTTCGGGAACGTCAGCCGCCTGGTTGTCGGCTGTTCTGAAAGTAAACCGCATCCCGTCCAAGAACATCCAAAACAGTGAGACTTTTCCCGTTATACGGTGGGAAGATGTGTATATCCTTTTGAAAGCTGTTCCCCGGAAAGCGACCGTAAGCAGGAATACGAAAGAAACCCGGATCACTGTGACATTGGACCTGGACGGGACCGGCCGGTCGGATATCCAAACGGGGATCGGATTTTTTGATCATATGCTGGAACAGATTGCCAGGCACGGGAACATGGACCTGGACATCCGGGCCCTCGGTGATCTGAATGTGGATCAGCACCACACGGTGGAGGATGTGGCCATCACCCTGGGGCAGGCATTCCTCAAGGCACTGGGAAGCCGCAGGGGCATTGAACGATACGGATTCCTTTTGCCGATGGACGATGCTCTGGCCCGGGTAGCCGTGGATTTGGGCGGAAGACCTTACCTGGTATGGAAGGTAAGGCTTAAAGGCGAGATGACCGGCCAGATGCCCTCAGGGCTGTTCGTGCATTTTTTCAGGTCTTTCGCAGACGCGGCCCGTTGTAACCTGCACATCAGTGGACAGGGAGACGACGACCACCACAAGATCGAAGCGGTCTTCAAGGCTTTTGCCAAAGCCCTGGGGATGGCAAAGTCCGGCACAGACGTTTACAGTATACCCAGCACAAAAGGAATGTTATGATAGCCATTATTCAATACAATGCAGGCAACGTTTGTTCCGTCCGTAACGCGTTGCAACGTCTGGGCTGCGAAAGCGTCGTAACAGACGATCCCCGGATCATCCGCAAAGCCCGGAAAGTCATACTGCCGGGAGTCGGGGAGGCTGCCTCGGCCATGCGTTATCTCAAGGAAAAAGGACTGGACCGGGTGCTTGTTTGCCTGGAACAGCCGGTGTTGGGCATATGTTTGGGTTTACAGCTTATGTGCCGTAGTACGCAAGAAGGCAATACCTTGTGTATGGGCCTGTTTGATACAGAGGCAGAGCGTCTCCCTCAACAGGGTCGGGTTCCGCATATGGGATGGAACAATTTTGAAGGGCTTAGGGGGCCTCTTTTTGAAGGAGTACAGCTTTCGGACGATGTGTATTATGCGCACAGCTACTTTGCCTTGCCGTGTGATCGGACCGTTGCCGTATGCCGTTATATAGTGCCGTTCAGTGCGGCCCTTCAACGGGATAATTTTTATGCCACGCAATTCCATCCGGAAAAATCAGGCGGGGTGGGAGAGGTTGTCCTTAAAAACTTCTTGAAATTATGAGACTCATACCGGCCATAGATATCATTGGGGGAAAATGTGTACGTCTGACCCGCGGAGATTACGGCAGCCGTAAAGAATACAGTCAGTCCCCCCTGGAAGCTGCCCGTACCTTTGAAGAGAACGGGCTGCAGTACCTGCACCTGGTCGATCTGGAAGGGGCCCGCTCGGAGCGCATTGTGAATTACAGGATACTGGAAACCATTTGTTCGGCTACTACGCTCAAAGTGGATTTTGGAGGAGGGGTGAAATCGGATGAAGATGTGAGGATCGCCTTTGAAAGCGGAGCTGCCCAGGTGTGTGCTGGCAGCATGGCGGTCAAGGATCCACCGATGTTCAAAAGATGGCTGAGCATTTACGGCAGCCGGAAGATCATCCTGGGTGCCGATGCCAGGGACAGGATGGTCGCGACCGGAGGATGGGCGGAAGCCTCGGCCCTGGATGTCCTGGATTTCGTCAAAGGATACGAAAAGGAAGGGATACGTTATGTGATATGCACCGATATTGGCAGGGACGGCATGCTGGAGGGACCGGCCGTAGAGCTGTACCGCGAGATCCTGGCTGCCAGCCGCATTGACCTGATCGCCAGCGGGGGGGTAACGTCGGTGGAGGATCTGGCCGCGCTCGGAGAGCTGGGCTGTGAGGGGGCCATTATTGGGAAAGCACTGTATGAAGGGAAAATTAATTTAAAACAATTGCGTGCATTATGTTAAAGAAAAGAATCATACCCTGTCTGGACATCCGGGACGGACGAACGGTCAAGGGAGTACATTTTGTTGATATCAGGGATGCCGGTGATCCGGTGGAACTGGTACGGCAATACGTCAGGCAGGGAGCCGATGAGCTGGTGTTCCTTGATATCACGGCCACGGTTGAGAAAAGGAAGACCTTGACCCGGCTGGTCAAAAGGATTGCTGAGCAGATCAGCATTCCTTTCACGGTAGGCGGAGGCATAAGCTCCGTGCAGGATGTGAGCGCACTGATCAGGGCGGGAGCCGATAAGGTCAGTGTGAATTCAGCGGCAGTGATGCGTCCGGAGCTCATTGGCGAAATAGCCCGTGAATTTGGCAGTCAGTGCGTTGTGGTGGCAGTGGATACAAAACGGGTGAACGGGGAGTGGGTTGTCTATGTCCACGGAGGTCGTACCCCGGTGGCCGTGCGTACGTTGGACTGGGTCAGGCAGGCCTGTGAAGCTGGAGCCGGAGAAGTGCTGCTTACTTCCATGGACCACGACGGCACCCGGGAAGGATTTGCCCTGGATATCACACAAAAAGTATGCGAGGCAGTACCTGTTCCGGTGATTGCCTCGGGAGGAGCGGGAAGGGCGGAGCATTTTGCAACACTCTTTCGGGAAACGGCGGCAACGGGAGGATTGGCCGCCGGTATTTTTCATTACGGAGACTTGACCATTGAGGAACTGAAACAATATTTGAAAACACAAAACATACAGGTAAGATGATAGATTTTTCCAAAGGGAACGGGTTGGTTCCCGTGATCATCCAGGACAATCAGACGTTACAGGTCCTGATGCTCGGTTATATGAACCGGGAAGCGTACGATAAAACATGCCGCGAGCGGCGGGTTACTTTTTTCAGCAGGAGCAAAAACCGCTTGTGGACCAAAGGAGAAACGTCGGGTAATTTTCTGGGAGTGGAGAGCATAATGATTGACTGTGACGGGGATACGCTTCTGATCACGGTCCATCCTGCAGGACCGGTATGTCATACCGGAAGCACCTCGTGTTTTGGTCCCGAAACAACAAAAGGCTTCATTTACCGGCTGCAATCCATCATAAAACAAAGGATTGAAGACGATGCGTCAAATTCCTACACCAACAGCTTATTCAGAAAAGGTGTCAATAAAGTGGCTCAGAAGGTGGGGGAAGAGGCGGTAGAGCTGGTCATTGAAGCTATTGCCGATAACCGGGAACAATTTGTGTACGAAGCAGCAGACCTGCTTTATCATTACCTGATACTGCTCAAAGTAAAAGACCTGACATTGGAAGACATAGAGAAGGAATTGAAGTCCAGGAGTGTTAGTAAGTAATTGAAAAAATTCTAAATTTGAAAAAAATAAAATGTCGTACACATTGTAAAAAGCCTCATGACTATTGAATTTCGCAGGTTAAATTTCTACTTGCCCGTTGTCATTTTGATGCTGGTGAAACTGGGGATCCATTTTGCCACCAACACTAACTATGACCTGCACCGGGATGCTTTTCTGTATTACGCTTTGGGGGAGCACCTGGATTGGGGATATGTCTCTGTCCCGCCTTTCATTGCGCTGGTTTCCAGGATCTCTGTGTTTTTATTTGGGAATACCGTTTTTGCCTTGCGCTTTTTCCCGGCGGTAGTGGGCAGCTTCTCGGTGCTGCTCATTGCCCTGATCGTGAAAGAACTCAAGGGAACGACCCTGGCGGTGATCATTGCGGCCACCGCGTTTATATTATCCACTGCCTTTTTGCGGTCCAATACGCTCTTCCAGCCTGTATCCTTCAACCAGTTTTTCTGGCTGTTGTCCGCTTACCTGCTGCTGCGACTGATCAATACCGGAAATCCCAAAATCTGGCTGTTGCTGTTCTCCGTTTTCGGGGTGGCTTTTATGAATAAATATTCCATTGCCTTTTTCATGCTGGCCTGTTTTACAGCCTTGTTGCTGACCGGACACAGAAAACTACTCTGGTCCAAGTATTTCCTTCTCGGTTGCGTTATAGGTATGGTGATCATTTTGCCCAATATACTCTGGCAGTACCATCACAATTGGCCTGTGATCACTCATATGAAGGAACTGCAGCAAACACAGCTCGTGAATGTATCTTTGGTGGGCTTTTTTGTGGATCAGCTGTCCATGAATTTTTCCGGGCTGATCGTCTGGCTGACAGGATTGATAGCCTTCCTGTTTGCAAAGTCCGAAAAAAAGTACCGTGTTTTTTCCTTCATCTACCTGATCACGATCGTTATCCTGATCCTTTTGCGTGGGAAATCCTATTATAGCCTGGGGTTGTATTCAATACTGAACGCTATGGGTGGATATGCCGTAGACAAGTATTTCAGGCCGTTTCTCAAATACGGGGCCCTGGCATTGGTAGTAGTCCTTTCATTCTTTTTTATGCCTTACAGCCTGCCGCTGTTCAGTCACGAAAAAATGGCAGAGATATCTGAGAAAACGGCTGCATTTACCAATCGCTGGGAAGACGGGAAGGTGCACAACCTGCCGCAGGATTATGCCGATATGACCGGATGGAAGGACGTGGCAGGGATGGTGGTGGGTGCTTATCAGGAGCTTTCCCCTGAGCAACAGGAACATTGTATGATTTTTGCCGAGAATTACGCCATCGCCGGAGCGATCCTCTTTTACGGCAAGGCACACAACCTTCCCGAACCGGTCAGCTTTAATGACAATTTTATCTTATGGGCTCCCGATTCCGCCGATCCTGACGTGTTGCTCCTGGTGAACTGGAACAAAGGCGATATTGAACCGTTTTTTGGGTCTGTCAGGCAGGCGGGAGAGATCGATAATATCTATTTTCGTGATAACGGACTGAAAGTATATATTTGTGAAGACCCTGCTGACGATTTTCCTGTTTTTTATGCCCAAAAGGTAGCTTCACTTAAACAAAAGTATTAACCTATGGCACACGAACACGATCATATGAAACGGCCCGGTGTTGGGTATGCCCGAAGTTTTGCCATAGGTATCGGCCTGAACGTCGTCTTTGTGGCTGTTGAGGTCATTTATGGCTTCATTGCCAATTCCTCCGCCCTGCTGGCGGATGCCGGACATAATGCCGGGGATGTGCTGGGGCTGGTTTTTGCCTGGGCGGCAGCCTGGATGGCCACCATGAAACCCAAGGGAAAATATACATACGGATTGCGCAAGACCACAATACTGGTATCCATACTGAATGCAATGTTGCTTTTTGGAGCCGTAGCCGTCATCGCATGGGATGCCTTCAGAAAACTGAAAGACCCGCAGCCGGTAGCCGGTTCCCAGGTCATGATAGTGGCGGGCATCGGGATCTTCATAAATGCTTTTACGGCGTTGTTGTTCTACAAAGGCCAGAAGACCGATCTGAATATCAAAGGTGCTTTTCTGCACATGGCAGCAGATGCAGGAGTTTCGCTGGGTGTTGTCATTGCCGGATTGCTCATCACACTGACAGGCAAGACATGGATAGACCCGGCCATAAGTTTTCTGATCATTGTAGTAATTTTATGGGGAACCTGGCGCCTGTTCTCGGAATCCCTTGACCTGGCCCTGGATGCCGTTCCCCGGCACATTAAAATTGGCAAAGTCAGGGAGTTCCTGCTCACCAAACAGGGTGTCACCAGCATACACGATTTGCACATATGGGCCATGAGCACCACGCAGGTGGCACTTACCGTACACCTGGTTATGCCGGAGGGCGCTACCGATCAGTTCATTAGTCAATTGCAAAGAGAGCTTCTGGATACTTTCGGCATTGGCCATTCTACCTTCCAGATAGAAAACAAAGATATGAGTAACGATTTTTTTGGATTTTAGTTCCCGTGAAATACTTCCTTATTGTTTCATTGCTGTGGCTTGCCGGATGTGATACCCGGCCCCCGACACAAGTGTTGTTCACTTCGGAGCCGGCAGGAGAGGTGGCCTGTTACAGGATCCCGTCCCTGGTTACAGCTCCTGACGGAACTCTGATTGCCGTATGTGACCAGCGGGTCCCATCTTGTGCGGACCTTAAAGGAAACAGGGATATTAATATTGTAATGCGCACCAGTACGGATTATGGGGAAACCTGGTCGGATTTGCAGGTGATAGTGGATTATCCTGAAGGCCGGTCGGCTTCTGATCCTTCCATGATTGTGGACCGGACAACAGGCACTGTCTTTTTGTTTTTCAATTACATGGATCATGATCAGGAAAAAGGGATTTATTACCTGAGGGTGATGAAAAGTACAGACAACGGCAAGACCTGGAGCACACCGGAAGACATTACTGACCAGATCACGAAGCCTGACTGGCACGGTGATTTTAAATTCATAACATCGGGAAGGGGTATGCAAACCAAAAGTGGTAAGCTGGTCCACACACTGGTAAATCTGCAAAAGGGACTGCATCTTTTTGGAAGCGACGATCACGGCCGGAGCTGGTACCTGCTGGATGTGCCCATTACGCCCGGGGACGAATCCAAGGTCATTGAACTTGCCGATGGCACCTGGATGGTCAACAGCCGGGGAAACGGGGCAGGTCACCGTTACGTGCATCTTTCTGCAGATGAAGGAAAGACGTGGG
>LFSY01000046.1:9338-18559 GCA_001512865.1 Rikenellaceae bacterium DTU002
AAGACGTGGGGAGAGGGAAGCACCGTGCACGCGGGAAACTCGGCCTATTCCTCCATGACTTTTATCCCCGGGAAGGGGATTGGTTTGCTCTACGAAAGAAACGATTACCGGGAAATTGTATTTACCCGGATTAACCCATAATTTTCAAAAATTACAAGAATGAAAATAAAATTAATCCTGTTAGCACTTGTCACCCTCTTTATAGGTGAATGGGGATTTTGCTGTACAACTTTTGTTTTGAAAGGGCCGGACGGAAAAATTTCATTTGGAAGAAACCTGGATTTCCCGGTAGGGGAAGGACATATCCACATCAATTACCGGAATATGGTAAAAACCACTTATATTGCAGCACCTGAAAAGCCGATGACCTGGGTATCAAAATACGGCAGTGTTACTTTTAACCAGGCAGGGAGGGAATTTCCCTACGGGGGAATGAACGAAGCCGGGCTGGTCATTGAGCAGATGTGGCTGCAGGAGGCAAAATATCCTGCTGCCGATGATCGTTACGGTATGAATGAACTGCAATGGATGCAATACCAGCTGGACAACTCGGCAAGCGTACAGGATGTGATTGACAGTGATACCCTTGTACGGATCACGTATATGCCTACTTCTTACTTGCATTTTTTAGTATCGGATGCATCGGGCGATGTGGCTACCATTGAATACCTGGAAGGGAAAATGGTGGTTCACCGAGGTAAACAGCTGCCTTATACGGTGCTGGCTAACTGCATCTATGAAAATTCTCTGGAATACAAAACTTCAATGGACTTGGGATCGGAAAAAGAGTATGCAGACTGGACGGTAAATTCATCGGGACGTTTTGTAAAAGCCGCATCTTTGATCCGGGATTACAACAGCACGGAAGACCGGATAGATTATTCCTTCAGTATCCTGGACAGTGTTGCACAGGGTCCTCATACCCAGTGGAGTATTGTCTACGATATTTCCGACATGGTGATACATTACCGTTCGCAGATCAACCCGGTAAGGCAGACAATCGATCTGAAGAACATTGACTTTTCGTGCAACGATCAAAGTTTGTTTGTACCTATGTCAGAAATGATTTCACAAGGCCCCGGGTTCCGCAACCTGACCTATGAAGACAATGTGAATATGTTCAGGACACTGAAGAACGGTGTCGATTTTTTGAAAGATGCCGTTCCGGAAGAAGCAGTGGAGGGTTTTGGCCGGTATTTTGAAAGCATTACATGTAAATAAGAAACACGTTGACCCAAAACAACAAGAAGGTAGGGCTCTTTCTCTTAAGTCAGAATATATCATTATTCGGATCTTCAGTAGTAGGATTTGCCATCATTTGGCACATCACGCTGGAAACCTCATCGGGACTGTGGTTGATGCTCTCGACCCTGTGCGCTATGTTACCCCAGGTGATCGTTTCCCTGTGGGGCGGAGTCTGGGCTGACAGGCACAACCGCAAGACCCTGATCATGTTGACAGACGGATTCATAGCAATTTCCACATTCGGACTGGCTGTAGCTTTTTGGTTAGGGTTCCAGCGCCTTGAATTGTTGTTGGCGGTATCGGTAGTGCGTTCCATTGGTGCCGGCATACAAACGCCTGCCGTACACGCAATCTTTCCGCAGCTGGTCGCACGTGAAAACCTGACCAGGGTTCAGGGGATAAATCAAACCCTTGGCTCGGTGCTGATGTTGCTTGCTCCGGCAGTTGGTGGTGCTGTCCTGGCTTCCATGGACATTGCATGGGCTTTTATGCTGGATGTGGTAACCGCAGTGCTGGCTATTGTGGTCATGATTTTCATAAAGGTAGAAGTGGTTGAGCGAACGGATGAAACAGGAAGTATGTTGTCTGAACTCAAGGATGGCGTTCGTTATACGTTTGCGAATCCGGTGTTACGTAGAATCATAATCTGCTACGCTTTTTCTTTCTTCCTTTTCACACCGGCGGCCGTACTGACACCGCTTATGGTAGAGAGAAGTTTTGGGAGTGATGTCTGGTATCTTACAGCCAACGAGATTGTTTGGAGTGTGGGTTCGATCGTTGGCGGTATCTTTGTTTCGCTTTACGGGAATTTTAAAAACAAGATCCGAACCATCGCCATATCGTTGGGAGCCTTTGGCTTGACATTCGGTTTGATGGGGATAGCTGGGAACTTCACAATTTATCTTGTCATAATGGGGATAGCGGGCTTTTTCATGCCGGTAATAGCCACTGCCGAGACCGTCCTTATCCAGGAAATCACCCACCCATCCAAAATGGGGCGTGTGTTCTCCATCATACATATCATTGCTGCCAGTGCCATGCCTCTTGCCATCCTTCTTTTTGGTCCTATGGCTGATGTGATATCCGTGGAACTGATCCTGATTATCTCCGGTGTTTTGCTGATAATGGTAGGGTATTTTTACCATTTAAGCAGCAGGAAATTATTAATTGTGTAAATTTATGTGCAAATACATTAAAGATTACCGATATGAACAAGGAAGAATTCAAGGCAAGGGCCAATCAGCGGATTGACGAAATTTCCGCTAAGATAAACGAACTGAAAGCCGATAAGGAATCCGTTAAGGAAGACCTGAAGGTAAAATACAGGGAATCGATCGGGGAGCTGGAAGCCATAAGAATTGAAGTGCAGCTTAAGTATGACCAGTTGATCAATTCCGCTGATGACAAATGGGACGAAGTAAGTGATGCATTTTCCGATGCAGCCGACTCGTTCAGGGAGGGATGGTCCAGGATCAGATCCCTATTCTGAAGTAGCAGAATAATATTTATATGTCTATCTTTGTGTCTCATACGATAATATCTATAACGATATAAAATAATATACTATGAACACAACATTTTATCAGTTCAAAGCAAAGAGTATCCAGGGTAAGGAAGTAAGTATGGAGACTTACAAAGAAAAGGAATTTGTGATCCTGGGGTTTCCGTGCAATCAGTTTGCCAACCAGGAGCCCGGCGATGAGAAGTCCATTGCGGAAGGCCGGTTAACAGGTTCGCCCCGGTTACAAAACCCGAAGAAATTGACAAATACCTTTCAAAACTGTTAAAATAATGGCTATGGAATACGACCAGCTGAAGTTAAGCAACCAGTTGTGTTTTCCCGTTTATGCGGCGTCCAGGCTGATCACAAGGGAGTATCAGCCTTATATGCATAAACTGGGCATAACTTATCCGCAATACCTGGTGATGATGGTTCTATGGGAGCATGACGGACTAACGGTAAACGAAATTGCCATGAAACTCATTCTGAATACAAATACGATAACCCCCTTGCTGAAACGTATGGAGGGTTTGGGGTTCATTACCAGAACACGGTCCGGCGAAGATGAACGAAAGGTCGTAATCCGTTTGACGGGAAAAGGAAAAGAAATGAGGGTGCAGGCGGCTATTATACCCGGAAAATTACTTAACAGACTGGATAAAAGTCCTTTGACAAGGGATGACCTGATCCGGTTACAAGGAATGCTAAACCGCTTGGTGGATTTCATGAGTAAGTGATATGACAATCATCAGGAAAAAGATAATGAGAATACTGTCTTTATTCATATTATTGACAGCCTTAAGCTGTACTGTCAGGCAACCAGTCAATACATTCTGTAACCCTTTGGATCTGAATTACAGGTTTTCTCCGGATGCTCCTTCACGCAGGGAGGCTGCCGATCCTTCTGTGATCCGCTTTCAGGACAAGTTTTTTCTTTTTGCCTCAAAATCAGGCGGGTACTGGTGGTCAGACAATATGCAGGAATGGCATTTTATTGAAACAGACCAGATACCCGCGGAAGAGTATGCTCCTACGGCTGTTGCCATTGACGATACGCTTTTTTTCCTGGCCTCTTCCAACGAAAAGAGTACCATTTACAAAAGTACAGACCCGCTTTCCGGCACCTGGTCTGTTGCTGTTGAGGCTTTGGAAATACCAGTCTGGGATCCTGCTTTTTATTTGGACGAAGACCGGCGGTTGTATCTGTACTGGGGTTGCTCAGACCAAAGACCCCTTTACGGAGTCGAGGCGGACTATCGCAAAGGGTTTGCTTTTATTGGCGACATCAAAGAATTGGTTCATGCCAATCCCGCGGAATACGGATGGGAAGTTCCCGGGGATAACAACCGCCTTATACATCAGAGTCCCTGGATCGAAGGTCCCTGGGTAACAAAACACAACGGAAAATACTACCTGCAGTATGCCGGACCGGGAACAGAATACAAGAGCTATGCCGATGCCGTTTACCTATCCGAAAACCCGCTGGGTCCTTTTGTCTTACAGGAGCATAACCCGGCCATGTACAAACCGGAAGGCTTTGCTGCCGGTGCCGGGCACGGCAGTTCATTTGCCGATGAATACGGCAATTTCTGGCAGATTGGGACCATGACCATTTCCCAAAAACATATGTTTGAGCGCCGGTTGGGATTATTTCCCGTTTTTTTGGATGAAGACGGAACATATTATGCCGTTACAAAATACGGAGATTATCCCCTGACCATCCCCCAAAACAGGATCAACCGTTTTGAGGACATCTTCCCGGAATGGATGCTGCTGACCTATAACAAACAGCTGACGGTCTCTTCATCTGTGGATTCTCTTCCGCCGGACAACATGACCGATGAAAATATTCGCACCTACTGGGCTGCCGCAAGCGGAAACGAGCACGAATACGCTATGGTGGATATGGGTGATTTTTACGATGTTTATGCCGTACAGATCAATTTTGCGGAACATTATGCCCAAATCAGGGGAAGGGAAAAAGAGATTTGCTACCGTTACACTGTTGAATATTCGCTTGATGGCACTACCTGGGAAATGCTGGCTGACCGTTCCGCCAATAAAACCGATAATTCACACGTGTACCTGCCCATAGATAAAGTCCTTTGTCGTTACCTTAAGGTAAAGAACATAGAGGTCCCCGGCGGACATTTTGCCATCAGCGGGTTCAGGGCATTCGGGAAAGGATCCGGCCCCCTTCCCGGCAGCATCAGCAGTTTCGTGGCCAGGAGGGATCCGAATGACAAGCGCAGCGTTACACTCACCTGGTCCAAAGCGGATCATGCCACCGGATACAACATAAGCTACGGGACAGAGAAGAACAAACTGTATCTGAACCACATGGTCTATAGGGATACGACCGTTGTCATCAACAGTCTGAACAGCAACCTGGATTACTATTTTACCATTGAATCTTTCAACGAGAACGGGATAACGGCCAACGATAAGATCGTACAGCACTTTGAATGATGGACAATTTCGCAGCCATAGATTTCGAGACGGCCAATGAACAGCCGTCCAGTGTTTGCAGTGTAGGCATAGTGATCGTACGCAACGGAATGCCGGAACATACCATCTACCGACTTATCAGGCCCGAACCCGAGTATTACCTGTACCGTAATACGTTGGTACACGGACTGAGTGCCAGGGATACAGAGAACGCCAAAGTGTTTTCATATGTCTGGAGGGAAGTAGAGCCATACATCACGGGGCTGCCCCTGGTGGCACACAATGCCCTGTTTGACGAAGGTTGTCTGAAAGCTTCATTTTTCACCTATTGCATGGATTATCCCGACTATGAGTTTCTCTGTACGTTGAAGGCTTCCAGAAAATATTTCGGGAAATCCTTGTCGGATCACCGGTTACCGACAGTCGCAGCTGCGTGTGGTCATATGCTGACCAATCACCACAATGCTTTGGACGATGCCCTGGCTTGCGCTGCCATAGCCCTTAAGATATTATGACAATTGACATATGATGATCAGGCAACTCTTTTACATCATGTTCATTGCAGGACTTTGTACCTGCAGGCCGGACTGTCACGATCAACTGTGCCAAATTGCCCGTGAAGCCGGGATACCTCTGATACAGGTGGCCTATGCAGAAGGTGACAGTACGGTCTTGTACGAGATCTCTACTGTGAAGGGACTACAAGGCAGGGAGGATTATTCCACTGTTTTTCAGGCCGCTTCCCTTAGCAAGCCGGTATTTGCATACATTGTGATGCGGATGGCGGAACGGGGAGAGATTGATCTGGACAAATCCCTGTCTGCATACACCGGTATTGAAAGATTTGATGACAAAGAGTTTGCTGCCCGTCTGACAGCCCGCAACGTATTGTGCCACATGACCGGTCTGCCCAACTGGGCATCACCACCCTCTCCGCCTGATTGGCTTGTATCGCGCATTGCTTTTCGCTTCAGGCCCGATTCGGCCTTCAGTTATTCAGGGGAGGGGTATGCTTTTCTGCAAAGGGCGGTGGAGCAAATCCGGGGTCGTGGCCTGGAAGAGATCGCACTTGCCGAGGTGTTCATTCCTCTGGGGATGAACACCTCTTCCTTCCTGTGGCGCGAGGACTTCGATTCCCTGGCCGTATCGGGGTTTTCCCGAGGCGGTGAAGACAAAGGGAAAGGTTCCTTTACCCGGGTCAACGCGGCCTATACCCTCAGGACCACGGCTGCCGATTACATGAAATTCCTGCAGGCCCTGAGCGGGGGCACCGGCCTCGGCAAACCCTTCAGGGAGGAGATGTTCCATCCGGTTATTCAGGCGGTCAGATATGCAGAAAGGCCCAGGGAATGTGATACGCATATTTTCTGGGGTCTCGGCCTGGGGATCGAGAAACATCCCGAGTTGGGAGAAGTAGCCTTTCACTGGGGAGACAACGGGTCTTTCAAGGCTTTTTTTATGATCGTACCGGAAGATGAAACGCATGCACAAAGGGTGTTGGTATATTTTACCAACAGTGAAGCCGGCCATGATGTCATAGACGGTATTACTGCTCTTTTTATGGAGAACAACACACCCCTGTCAATACATGACTGGGTGTTAAAATAGTACAGAAAAGTTCAACAATTTTTATTTATCTTTACTATCGGTAATCAGGAAATAATATGAAATCTCATATAACAGAAAAATTGCTCCATGTATCCCCGTTCGCTTTTGCACATCATCAGATTATGCTTGATGATAAGGGAGTGCCTGTGAATTACAGGTTTCTGGAAGTAAATCCTGCTTTTGAAAAAATGACCGGGCTTAAGTCCCGGGAAATCATCGGGAAAACTGTTCTGGAGACCATTCCCGCTATCAACGATGGCGGATTTGACTGGATCTCAATATATGGGAAAGTTGCGCTTACCGGTGAGGAAAAAGTTTTTGAGCAGTATTCTCAACCGTTGCAAAAATGGTATCAGGTACATGTGTATTCGCACGAGAAAGGTTTTTTTACTACCATATTTACGGATATTACCCAGAATAAAATGCAGACCGAAGAACTGGAAAGGTTTTTCTCTGTAAACCTGGACCTTTTGTGCATAGCCACACTGGACGGTCTTTTTTTAAAAGTAAACAAACAGTGGGAGGTTGTTTTGGGATACACTTCTGAAGAACTTCTAAAACACAGATTCTTCGATTTTATTCACCCCGATGATGTCGAATCCACGTTGCTTGCAGTCAGGGAGTTGAGAAACGATAACGAAGTCCTGAACTTTGTAAACCGTTATCGTTGCAAAGATGGCAGTTACCGTTTCATTGAGTGGAAATCCATACCAAGCGGCAACCTGATTTATGCGGCTGCCCGGGACATTACTTCAAGAAAAAAGATGGAAGAAACGCTCAAATCGAGTGAATCCAATTTTCGGACCTTTTTTTATTCCCTGCAACACATGGTGTTGATCGTTTCCAAAGAGGGAAAGATCATCCAGGCCAACAATGCCTTTACTTCGGTAACGGGTTATTCGGATAATGAGCTCATGAATATGGATCTTCCGGATATACATCCCGCTGATCTGAGGGAGGATATAAAAGGTCTGTTACCACTTGTTCTAGAAAAGAAGATAGATTCTGCAGGTATTCCGATTCTGAAGAAGGACGGGACATTGATTCCGGTAGAAACACGGCTGTCACTGGGCAGATGGAACGGTACAGATTGTGTTTTTGGGGTGATCAGGGACCTTACCCTTGAGCAGGAAGCCTTGCAACGTTTTGAACGTCTGTTCCGCAACAACCCCGCACTAATGGCGCTTTATTCCTATCCCGATGGCAGGTTCATTGATGTAAACAGCGCTTTTCTGGAAACATTAGGTTATAACACGGAAGATGTTCTTGGTAAAACGATCCCGGACCTGGATCTTTTTTCAGATAAAAGCGTTCCGGAATCGTTGATCAATGAACTGACAGCAAAAGGGATCATAAGAGACAGGGAACTAACTATCAGGGCAGGGGACGGATCTCTGAGACATGGATTGCTGACAGCAGAAATCATGGAAAGCAAGGGTAATATGTACTTTATTACTGTTATGCTGGACGTTACTGAACAATATGCTCACCAGAGCACTTTACGGCTTATGGTGGACATGGCCAAGTCGTTCATAAACCTGCCCGTAGAAAAGGCAGGAAAGGAGATCGTCCGTGCGCTCAGGACTATGGGCGAATTTGTTGGTGCAGACAGGGCCTATGTATTCAGTTATGATTTCAAAGGGAACACATTCTCAAACACATATGAATGGTGTGCCAGCGGGATCACACCTCATATTGACGACCTGAAGCGCATATCCAACGATGTAATTCCCCGGTGGATCGGATCACACAAAAACGGAAAGGACGATTTCATAGGTGATGTCGGTGAATTGAAAGAAGACGATCCTTTCCGGCTATTGCTGGAAAAACAGGATATCAAAAGCATTCTTACCGTCCCTATGTGGACCAATGACGAGTTGACCGGCATGGTGGGATTTGATTTTGTAAGGAAACGCCACAGTTATTCTGAGAGAGAAAAGCAAATACTTACTGTTTTTTCTGAGCTCCTTGTGAATCTTCAGACCCAGATGGAAAACAGGAAACTGCTAGGCAAGGCAAAAGAAAAAGCGGAACAGGCGAACAAAACCAAATCTGAATTTCTGGCCAACATGAGCCACGAGATCCGTACGCCATTGAATGGGGTTATTGGTTTTACGGACCTGTTATTGAAAACAAGACTCAACGAATCACAGAAAGAATTTGCCCACAACGCCAATACGGCAGGAAAAGCATTACTGGATATCATTAATGACATCCTGGACTTTTCAAAGATTGAGGCGGGGAAGCTGGACCTGGAGCTTATGGAGACGGATATCGTAAGGTTGTTGAAAGAGACAGTTGACATCATTAAATTCCATGCAGCCAGTAAGAAATTGGAATTGTTGCTCAATATTCCTCCCAATGTCCCCCGTATGGCAGTAGTTGACCCCATACGGCTCAAACAGATCCTGACCAACCT
>LFSY01000046.1:18610-22275 GCA_001512865.1 Rikenellaceae bacterium DTU002
TCCGGCATAAAAATGAAAAGTGATCTGGGAGCCGGTAGTACATTTTCTTTTTCCATTGAAACAGCCTGCAGATGTGTGCCCGAGATTTACGGAGAACGCAAAGATCCCTTACCTATTCAGAATGTCCTTATAGTAGACGACAATGCTTCCAACAGGAAGATCCTGCTGGAGAACTTCAAGCATTGGGGAGTGGAGTGCATAGAAAGCGACAACGGGTTCTCCGCATTGAAATTAATGGAAAATCAAAAATTTGATCTCCTGGTCATTGATTACCACATGCCTTACGTAGACGGATTGGCTGTGATTCAAATGATCCGTGAAAAAATGGGACTATATGCTGAGCGGATGCCTCTCATCCTTTTGCACAGTTCCTCAGACAATCAATTCATAAGGGAAAAATGCAAGGCACTGGGGGTACGCTTTCAAATGGTGAAACCGATTAGCGCAGATGTGTTGTATGATATGATCCATTCCATTTTTATTTATGATGACATAAAAGATCCTCAAAATATACTTGCTAAAGAGAAGAAAGATATTCCGCTGATTTGTTCATCTCAGAATCCTGTTATACTGATTGCAGAAGACATACCCATGAACATGATGCTTATCCGCTCGTATATAGGCAACATCTTGCCCGGAGCAGTGGTCCTTGAGGCGACAAACGGAAAACAGGTTCTTGAACTTATTGAGAAGCAGCGGGTTGATCTTGTTTTTATGGATGTTCAAATGCCAGAGATGGACGGTCTCGAGGCTACAAGAACGATCAGGAATCGGGAACAGGCGAAAGCCGACGGTTCACACATCCCTGTCATTGCCTTAACTGCCGGAGCGCTAAAAGAAGAACAGCAGAGGGCTCTTGAAAGCGGTATGGATGCATTTATGGCCAAGCCAATAGAACGGGAAAAATTAGAAACTTATATGACCAGATATTTGAAAAAGAAAGACAATCCCGATGATCATTTCCATTATGCTGAATTTTTGGAAGCACTGGGAGGAGACAGTGAACTGGTGCAAAAAATGATGTCGGTTTCCAAAGCGGACATGAAAGATAAACTCGAAGCCCTGGAAAAAGCCGTTACCGGGAACGACATACGTCAGGTGGCCGTGCTGGCTCATTACATTAAAGGGGGAGCACTTACTGCCAGGTATAAGGAATTGGCCAAGATCGCCACCC
Organism: Rikenellaceae bacterium DTU002; assembly: GCA_001512865.1. Classification (GTDB taxonomy): domain Bacteria; phylum Bacteroidota; class Bacteroidia; order Bacteroidales; family UBA932; genus DMER64. The sequence goes on from LFSY01000046.1 coordinate 19,785, forward strand.
AAATGGAAACCCTGGGGAAACAAGGTGTCATGGAAGGTATGAAAGATCTTTTCACTGAGCTGGAAAAGGAATGGGAAAACGTCCTTCGGGTGATTGAACAGGTCGTTTGATTATCAGGGCTCGTTTTTATTATTGCTTTTTGTATCCGGTAGGTGTCAAACCTGTCAGATTCCTGAAGTATTTGCAGAAATAAGAAGGATCAGAAAAGCACAACTCATTGGCTATTTCCTTTATGCTTTTGTCTGTAAATTTCAACATACTTTTAGCTTCAAGGATCAGGTATTCATCTATCCATTCGGCTGCTGACTTTCCACTGTGTTCCTTGATAAGAGAGCTAAGGTGTTTTGGCGTAATGCACATCTTGTTTGCATAAAAGCCCACTTGATGCTCCTGACAGTGGTATTTGTGGAGTAGTTCCATGAACCGGGTTAAGTGACGGGCACCCATGTCTCCGGGTGCTTCCATGATCTTTGCAGCTTTTGATTCACGCTTCCATACATTGGCAAACAGAAATATCACTGAGGAGATCAGCCCCCTTATCATTTCTTTCTGGAAAGTTTCATCATGCAGGATATAAACCGAACGTATCAATCTGAAATAATTGTTAATAATTTTCAGTTCTTTTTTTGTCAGCTGCCAGATCGGTTTTTCTTTACAGTTTATCAGTGGCGAAAAACCCTTGTTGGGATCAAGCCGGATCTCATGGAGAAATGATTCTGTAATCGCAATGGCCCGCAGGACCGCGTTGCGGCTATGACGCATCTGTAAAACACATTCCGGGGCATAGGCCATGGCCATACCCTCTTTTACTGTGAACTCCTGCAGATTTACAGAGACGTCAAAAGAACCCTGGACACAAATGATCAACATATAAATATCCAGTCGTGTCGGATACTGAAAATACCCATTCATCAATTCCATTTCTTCAGTGATGAATAGTTGGTTTTTATAGAAGACGCCCTTGAATTGGCCGGATAATTCCAGAAGGTCTTTCTCGGTAAAATGTTCCAGAGGACGGTTCATAACACGTTATTTACAAAAATATAAAATAAAACCGACTTATTTACAATAATTTGTGTTGCAATTCGCATTAATGACGGCATGTTTTTTGTCATATTTGCATTATGCAAAAGCGTGAAATATATTTAGTGACCGGAGCCGCCGGGCACTTGGGCTTTACCATAGTATCACAGTTAATTGCTGATGGCAGAAAAGTACGGGCATTAGTTCTGCCGGGAGATGTCCTGGCTTCACGCCTTCCTTCACAGGTGGAGATCTTTTATGGAAATGTCTTGGATCCACTATCTCTGGAAGCATTTTTCCGTGTTGGTCCGGACACAGATATATTTGTGATCCATGCTGCCGGTATAGTGACAACATCCCTGAAATACCAGGCCATCGTGTATGACGTCAATGTCAGAGGAACACGTAATGTAACCGATGCCGCCATTAAATTCAATGCAGCCAAACTTGTTTACGTGAGTTCGGTACATGCCATACCGGAACAACCAACAGGACAGGTCATTCACGAGATCGGTCATTTTGACAAAGATCTTGTTTACGGAATGTACAGCAAAACAAAAGCCGAAGCTACACAATACGTTTTGGATGCAGCACAAAAAGGGTTGGATGCCACCATTGTCCATCCATCCGGAATATGCGGACCCAACTCACATGCCCATAATTACGCAACCCAGCTGGTGGTAGACTGTTGGCGCGGTCTCTTACCTATGGGGGTCGATGGCGGATACGACTTTGTGGACGTACGCGATGTGGCATCCGGCACCATCACTTCCTGCCGCAAGGGAGGCAGGGGAGAATGCTACATCCTTGCCAACCGTTATATATCCATTAAAGAATTTTTCAGGACTTTTCAGAATGTGACAGGTAAAAAACTGCCCGGTATCATGGCTCCCATGTGGTTGGCCAAAGCATCCTTGCCGTTCTATTCATTCTATTACAAAATCAAGAAACAATTGCCTCTCTTTTCCTCATATTCTCTTTATACCCTGGCAACCAACTCCCTGTTTTCATCTGATAAAGCACGTCAGGAGCTGGGCTATGCTACAAGACCATTTAAAGACACCATTGCTGATACTGTTGAATGGCTAAAAAAAGAAAAAAGTATCTGCTGACACACGCCATATCCCATTTTTTCCTTACTTTTGCAACCCCTTAAGATTTTGAGGGGTCATTTGATCGCAGATAGGGAGAGATGGCAGAGTGGTCGATTGCGGCGGTCTTGAAAACCGTTGACCCGCAAGGGTCCGGGGGTTCGAATCCCTCTCTCTCCGCCACCCAAAAACAACAAAAGACACGGACAAATGTCCGTGTCTTTTTTATGGCACAGGCCAAATAAACAAGCTCGCTTGTTTATTCCGGCCTGCTGCCATAAAAAGCTGCGTATACTGCTTTTGTTGTTTTTGGGTGAAGCTTCCCCCTCAAGGGAACACCGAGCACGCAGTGCGAAGGTAATCCCGTGCGTTCCCGG
>LFSY01000059.1 GCA_001512865.1 Rikenellaceae bacterium DTU002
GATACAATGCTGTTGTCCTGGAAGTTCCGGGACATGATGTCGTAATAGGCATAATCTGCGTTAAAAGTCAGTTCCTGTGCTTTTTCCTCGTTGAAGATACCTGTATAATTGACATTGGTGGTAATGTTGTCGTAATCGGTTCCCGTCTCTATGATACTTTTCCTGCTGCTGACCAGTTGTTGGTTCAGGTAGGTGTCTGTCAGGTTCAGATCACCGTAATTGTCCTGTGACTGATCACGGAACATGGTGGTGACAATGAATCCGACGGTATTCTTTTTATTCAGGAAAAAGTCATTGGCCAGCTTGACGGTATGGCTTTGAGAACCTATCAGAAAATCTGAATGGGAAACCTGTTCAAAAGTTACTGCATCCCCGAACAGGGTACGGGAATCGAGAACTGCCCCGACATTTTCGTACCGGCCGCTGTAATTGAGCATGGTGTTTGTCTTTTCGGTACGCAGATTCAGGTTCAACCCCCCTCCGGCTTCCTGTTCGTACTTTTTATGTTTCATTCCGCCGTAAAAGGCATTGGCGGTACCGCTGAATCCCTTGAGCAGGTTTTTCTTCATCCGGATATTGATGATCCCACCGGTGCCTTCGGCATCGTAACGGGCCGAGGGATGCGCCATCAACTCAATCTTATCGATGGTGGTACCGTCCGTGGAACGAAGGAGCGCCTCGAGTTCCAGTCCGCTCAGGTAGGACGGACGCCCGTCTATCCAGACGCTTACCGCCTGGCCATTGAGTTTCACATTTCCGTCCATGTCTATGGTAACACCGGGGGCTTTGCGCAACACTTCCAGGGCATTGCTCCCTTCCGTGGATACCGCCTCGGCCACATTCATGACAATTTTGTCGATCTTTTGTTCAATAACGGGCACCCTTGCGGTGATCACCGCCGTTTGCAGTGTCTGCACATCTTCTTCCATCTCTATGATCCCGGCATC
>LFSY01000014.1:0-440 GCA_001512865.1 Rikenellaceae bacterium DTU002
CCGGCCTCTTTCAATTCGTCGATCACTTCCCAGAATTTTTCTTCGTCAATGACCGAGTGCAACGAACTCCATCCCGGGGTCTTTAGTGGCATGATGGTCGGGCTTTTCAGGACGGGCAGGATGTTGCTCACCTGATCGATTCTGTCGTTGGGAACATTCATCAGAATATACTTGCTGTTCTTGGCTCTGAGTACGGCTTTGATCCGGAATACCAACCTGTCCAGCGTGGCTTCCCGCTCGGGAGACAGCTGCAGGGACTTGACCAGTACGGCCTGGGACTTAAGAATGACATGCGTCTCCTTCAATCCGTTCTTGAAAAGCGTACTGCCTGAACTCACAATATCACAGATCCCGTCGGCCAGACCAATGTTGGGAGCGATCTCCACCGAACCGGAAATGGTATGGATCCCGGCTTGTATGTTGTTCCGGTCCAGAAATTT
>LFSY01000014.1:545-1032 GCA_001512865.1 Rikenellaceae bacterium DTU002
AGGGATACGCGGCATCTGGAAAAGCCGAGTTTCTCCACGACTGCCACCCGCCCGGGTTTTTCCACCAGCAGATTCTCCCCCACTATGGCAATGTCGGTCGTGCCGTCTTCCAGGTACTGGGGAATGTCGGAATTACGCAAATAGAGGATTTCCATGGGGAAATTGTCCACAACCACTTTCAGTTGGTCATGGCCGTTATTCACATCAATCCCGCAGTCTTTCAGGAGCTTCAAGGAATCTTCGTGCAGCCTCCCGCTTTTTTGAATTGCAATTTTCAGTTTACTCATTCTTGTTTCTTTGTTAAACCTGAGTAAACCACCGGGAATAAATAAAAACCGCCTGATCTACTCAGGCGGTTTGGTTATATTGTCTGTTTACAGCATACCAAAATCATTTCGCCTGAGGGCAAAGATGATGATGGTGATGATGTAATGTTAAAAATCTCATTGTTTCTCTGAATCGGCTGCAAAGATAGGAAAAAAAAATG
>LFSY01000014.1:1068-4507 GCA_001512865.1 Rikenellaceae bacterium DTU002
GCACCCATCGTTCGCGGGCCATTTTGTGATCGACCATCGGAGCCGGATAAGCCGGTGTGTCAAGTTCGGGGATCCATTTGCGGATATAGACCTGCTGAGGGTCGTACTTGCGGAGTTGTTCCGTAGGGTTGAAAATCCTGAAGTAGGGAACGGCATCGCAACCGGTACCGGCGGCCCACTGCCAGTTGCCGTTGTTGGAGGAGAGTTCGTAGTCCAGCAATTTTTGTGCAAAATAAGCTTCTCCCCAGCGCCAGTCAACAAGCAGGTCTTTGCATAAAAAGCCGGCGACGATCATGCGTACGCGGTTGTGCATGTATCCGGTGGCATTGAGTTCCCGCATGCCGGCATCCACCAGGGGGAATCCGGTTTGACCCTGTTGCCATTTTTCAAAATCCTGCGGGTCGTTGATCCAGTCCAGGGCATCGAATTTTTTCCGGAAATTGGAGCCTACCACATCGGGATAATGATACAGGACCTGCATAAAAAATTCCCGCCAGATCAATTCGTTCAAAAAAGGCTCATTCCCGGCTACCTGACTGACTATCCGGCGAATGCTCACCGTTCCGAACCTCAGGTGAACGGACAAATGGCTGGTCCCGTCCAGTGCCGGATAATCCCGGACTTTTTGGTAATTGTCCAGGTTGTCAAGATTGTATTCGGGGACTTTGATAACTGAACGCTTAAACCCCAGTTCCTCCAGGGAGGGAAACGGGAATGACAGTCCTGTAAAATGGTCCGGCACCGGAGCCTGCAGGAACCTGACAGGTTCTTCGTGGAATTTGCCGATCCACTTGTTTTTATAGGGAGTAAAAACGGTATAGGGCGTGTTGTCGTTTTTCAGGACATCGTTTGTGGCAAAAATCACCTGGTCCTTGAAAAGGTGAAACGGGATACCGCGGGATGCCAGCAGGCTTTCTATTTCCCGGTCACGCTCCATGGCGTAAGGTTCGTAGTCTTCGTTGGCATACACCGCCCCGATGCTGAATTGCTCCGGAAGCGTTTTCCAGACTTCGAGCGGAATGCCTTTCTGGCAAAGCAGGCCGCCGGAGGGATTTTTTGCCGAGACTGCCGGACTTGCCGGGGCTGCCGCCATTGCCTTGCCGGAGCTTTCCTGAATGGCACGGGAGAGGCTCAGGAGCGTTTGGTGGATGAAGGTGATCCTGGGATCGTCGGCCTCCAACTCGGAAAGGATGTTTTCATCAAAAATGAAAATGGGCAAAACGGGGAAAGGTCCGCGCAAGGCTTCCTGCAGACCGCGGTTGTCTTCCAGGCGCAGGTCCCTTCTGAACCAGAATACCGAGATTGTTTGCATATTCAAATATACGCATCAATCCCGGATAACATCACTGATATCCACGCAATAAAGATCAAAACCGCCTTTGCCGCCGGGTCTGTCCGAAGAAAAGATCATGAGCGTATAGTATAAGAAAGAAAAGATCACCGGCCGGTATTCATCGTTGGCCGAGTTGACCTTGCTCCCGAAATTGACGGGGTCGGTCCAGGCGTTGTTTTCGTATCTTGAATAGTACAGATCGAAACCGCCGTAGCCTCCTTCCCTGTCGGATGCAAAAACCAGGTAATCACCATAGAGGGAAGGGCATTTGTCATTGCCCGCAGAGGACAAAATGGATTCTTTTGTGATCTCATAAGGACTTGTGCCTGAAAGGAAGTCATGAAACAGCGGTCCCTGGCCCAGGTCAAAGCTGTAAATATCAAAAGAATCGTTCTGCCGGTTGCTGCAAAACAGGAATTTGCCGAGTTCATCCGATATTACGGGGTACATGTCATCAAACTCCGAATTTGCCGGATCTGCCTTAAACGGACCGTAAAGCCGTTGTTGGCCGTTGTAAGTCCCCCAGTCCAGCCGGGGTGTATAAACAAATTGTATGTCAAAATCACTGAATTCGTTATCCTCCGATCCGTTGTGGGCGTAAAAGAAATAATTCAGCCCGCCCCCTTCAGAATATGTGTAAGGACCCAGTTCGTCAAAATTTGTAGTTATGAACGGGAGCAATTTCCTGTCAAGCATGGATTCACCGGCATTGTCAGGAATGGTGATGTTCAGCACATCGTCCCTTTCGTGATAGGAAATATCAAAACAACGGGCGATGATATCGAAATCGTTTCCGCTACTGTTCCTGTCCGTAGAGAAATATATATCACTTCGGGCTCCGGGGAAAGGCAAATTGGAATTGTAATCGTTGTATACGGAATTGAGACCCTCAAGATTGGCCGGGGTCTCCGTTACAATGATTTCGTAATCAAAATGGTAATGGGGTTCTACCCAGGGACAGCCCTGCAAGCTGAAGACCAGGACGAGTGATGATGCTATTACCGTAACTTTTTTGATAAATGCTATTGCTGACATGGATAGTGAAGGTTGGTCATTCATTAAATGACCCTTAGAGCGATTTACTGCATCAACATATTCAAAAAGTTTCCGTCCCTTCCCATTCAGCATAAAAACGTGAAAGAAACTGCTCCATGTACCGGTGCCTTTCCCCGGCCAGTTTTTTCCCGGTTTGTGTATTCATCCTGTCTTTAAGCAACAAGAGTTTCTCATAGAAATGGTTGATGGTAGGGGATGTGTTTATCTTGTATGCGTCTTTGGTCATTTCCTGAACGGGCGGGATCCCCGGATCATAGATGGCCCTTCCCTTGTGCCCTCCGTAATTGAAAGCCCGTGCTACACCTATGGCACCCAGGGCGTCCAGCCGGTCGGCATCCTGTACCACATCCAGTTCTGCCGATCTGAATGCCTGCCTGTAGGCAGCTCCTTTGAAAGAAATATGGGCTATGATCTGTTCCACGTGAGCGATTACGTTCTCCTCTACCCCAATGGAACCAAGGAATTCCCGGGCTTTACGTGGACCTATGGTTTCATCGCCGTTGTGAAACTTTGAATCGGCAATATCGTGAAGCAAAGCGCCGAGTTCAACCACAAAAAGGTCAGCTTCTTCCGTTCGGGCGATCTGCCGGGCCAGCTTCCATACCCGGTACACATGCCACCAGTCGTGCCCTCCTTCGGCATTGAGCAATTCGTCTTTTACAAAATCAACGGTTTTTTGAATGACAGTATCACGATCCATTACAACACCCACTTTTCCATGATCCTGATTAACTGTTTCTTATCGATGGGTTTAGAAATATGGTCCACAAACCCGCTTTCCAGGTATTTTTCCCGGTCACTGGACAAGGCGTTGGCTGTCTGAGCCACTATGCGGGTTCCCGGCTTCCATGCCAAAATCTTTTGCATGGCTTCCTCCCCGTCCATCAACGGCATCTTAATGTCCATCAGTACCAGGTTGATATCTCTGTTTTCACTGAATATTTCAACGGCTTCCAGTCCGTTCCGGGCCCAGAATATCTGTATGGGCAGATCTTTTAGAATGATCTCCAGGTACATCCTGTTGATCTTTTCATCCTCGGCTATCAGGAT
>LFSY01000014.1:4590-5135 GCA_001512865.1 Rikenellaceae bacterium DTU002
CCACCAAGCAGATCCAGAAGCCCTTTTGTAATGGCCAGGCCCAATCCGGTGCCTTCGTATTTCTTATGTGCCTGTTCCGTGCGTTTGAAACGTTCAAAAACCAACTTCAGATCGTCTTCACTCATGCCAATCCCGGTATCTGAAACATAGAATTTTAATCGGTCATTTTCAAGTTCGTACCCAAAATCAACCCCTCCTGTTTCCGTAAATTTTAATGCGTTCCCAATCAGGTTGATCAATATCTGCTTTAACCTGTCCGGATCGGTAACAATGAAAAGTGCTTCATCCTTTCCCGAAAGGTTCAACCTGATCTTAAGGTTTTGCTTCCCGCGGGCATGTTTCAACTGTTCAAACAGGGTTTCCGTTTCTTTCAGGATTTTGTGTAACTCACAGGGGGCTTTGCTCATCTTCAACTCGCCGGCCTCGATCCTGGATATGTCAATAATGTCGTTTACCAAATTCAATAATTGCTTTGAGCTGCTTTCAATGATGTCTATATACAGTTTTTTAGTTTCAACGTCCAGGTCTTCCTTGCGCAGCAGTGA
>LFSY01000014.1:5342-5870 GCA_001512865.1 Rikenellaceae bacterium DTU002
CTTTCCAGAGGGCAGCTCCATTTCCCACCACGCCATGTTCCCGGCCACCATGGCCCGGGTAAGCCGTTCCTCCGTGGCATCCAGCTCAGACTCGGCATTTTTCAAAATGTTGTTATTGACCAATATCACAATGACGCCCTCAGCCTTTCCCTCTTGTGAGATCAGCGGACTTATCCCCAACAGGTACCAGTTCCCGTCGTTGTCCTGGATCTCTTTTTCGTAGGTCGTCAGGGTTTCAAGCGCTTTGTATGCACCCGAGATGATTGTATCATAATCGCGCAACGGTTGTCCCGGATCGGAGTCCTTAAGGTTGAGTATTCTCTTGGCTTCTTCTGTAAAACGAATGATCTTCAGATCGGTGTCCAGGATCAGCGTTCCAATGTCGGCTCCTGTAAATGTGTATGAATCTTTTCTATTGTTTTTCATCTGATAGTGATTACTTTGTAAAGATACGGGAAATCTCTGTTCGGAAACCAATAATCGATTTCCCACTAAAAATTTTTCCTGAAAAGAAATCACATATTTTAA
>LFSY01000014.1:5904-16971 GCA_001512865.1 Rikenellaceae bacterium DTU002
TAAAACTACGTTACCGCTATAGCATTGAGCTGCCGTATCCCGGCATTGTATCCGATGGCAATTAACAGGTATTAAATAATATAAATGGCAAATTCAGATTCATTCAACAAAAGACAGGTAGAAAAACAAAAAAGAGCAAAGCGAAAAGAAAAGCAAAAAAAGAGGGAAGAAAGGAAAAACAACCCCAAAAGCTCCTTTGATGATATGATGGCGTACGTAGATGAAAACGGGGTTATCACAAGTACCCCTCCTGAAAATACCAAACCCGAAGGTTCCGGGAACGCCGGATCAGGGGTCCTCAATTCGAAAACCAGTAATTGAGCTTGATCATAAACACGTTGCCCGGAAAGACTTCTCCCATCAATTTGTAACCGTCACGGAAAGAGAACGGTCCCCCTGCATCGTACCCGGTCCTGTCCTGGGACCACACAAAATACAAGGTCGAACCCGGCCTGTATTCCCAGCGCAATACCAGGTTGCTGCGGAATTGCTGATAATTGAATGACGGATTGTCAATTCTCAGATCAAAAACACCATCTCGGTTACCATCAAGCATATAATCCTTTCCGTTACGCTCAAAAGGTATTTTCCTGAAACGGTTTTCATACAGGGCATCCATAGGATGGGTCACCTCTTTCAGATCCGAATAATCACCTATGGAAACAAACGGACTACCATAATACTGGATCGTCAGTTCCGGTGTTATGGCCCAGTCAACACGAAAGGTCAGCGAAAGGTTCCGGTTATCTACCATTCCCAAAAGCCATACCGGTGATGTGTTTAATTGATTTAACTGACCTATGTACTGCAGATCGTTCAGGTTCCTTTCATAAACGGCATTCACCGACAGCAGCAGGTTCGAAAAAGGCCGGTAGCTCATTTGTGGTGAAATATAAAGAAATCTGGAATTTCCCGTAAGTGAATGATTGTAGGCAGCATATACTCCAACGGTCAATTTTTTTGAATGATCGGAAAAGATACCCCCTTCATATTGTAACTGATCGGGCACCTTCATGGCCATGCCTCCGCGAAGCAACTGCTCATCCACTATCCTGAATTTGTATTGCGCTTCCAAAAAAACTGACCAGTGACTGCGCAGTTCAAAATCTGCATCCAGCTGAAGGTCAGAATAAAGACCTCTTCCCTGGAAGTTCCAGGCATTGTCCTGCGAAAGGGATATATCGTAGTTCTTAAAGATCCACTGATTGTCTTTTTCCACATAAGATACGCGTGTACTGTTCTTGACAGTGTTGGACAGCTTCATAAAACCCAGGTCATTGAACTCAAGTCCGGGCGTACGTATGACCACTTCTTCGCTGTAACGCCAGTGGCCCTTGCTCCACCGCCCGATCCTGAAATACCCTCCCAGTCCGCTCATACGGGTGCTTGTGGTATCCAGGGGCAGGCCGCTTCCGGGCCTTTGGTAATACCTCGCCGAGGCGGTCTGCAGCCTCCGGATGGCCTCCTGATCTCCGCCAATATGTGTGCCGATGGTTTTGAATTCCAGGAAATACTTACGGTCCTTCCAGAATTTTGTAAAATCAATTCCAACGCTCAGTGCATCTCTTCCTAAAAAATGCAGGTGCTCATCCCGGATCGCCCGGTGGGTATGGGTAACAATACCCCCAAGGATGGTATTTCCCCGGTCAAAATCTTTTTGAAAACGCCCCACCAGGTAATTGGCCAGCGGCTCCACCGCCTTTTCCGAGTCAACGCCGTTCTCGAATATGTGGGCATTGGCCTTCAAAGAGACCGCCTCGAGGATCCCCACTGAAAGTCCGTTTGCGGTCCTTCCCGACACTTTCGCAGCCCCGCCGATCGTGGTAAACTCGGGCATTTTCATCATCCCGGCCCCCGGATGGTAAGAAGGAGCATGCCCAATCCTGCGTGAATAAAACAAATCATCCCCGTCAAAATCGAAAGCAAAAATATTGTTTCCTTCAATGAAGAACGGCCGTTTTTCTTCAAAATACGTTTCGAAAGCCGTTAGGTTCATCTGTGAAGGATCGGCCTCGACCTGGCCAAAATCCGGATTTATGGTAGCATCCAGTGTAAAGTTGTTGGTAAGCCCTATCTTGGCATCCAATCCGCCCCGGGCACCAAAACGGATCCCCCTGGCGTAGGGACTTCCCGGGATCTTCTTATTAGTTGTTATACTGCCTGAAAGGTAAGGAGACAATTCCAGGCGCCGGTTCCCGGGCAGATCCTTCAGACCGTGTAATTCACCAAAAGTATACACGCCTCCCGTGCCGTCGTTGGCCAGGAGTTCCCAGTGATTCTCTTCCTGTAAACGGTTCACGTAGCGCCACGAATTGAAGCCCCAGACCTGCTCATTGGCAGGGCTGTAACGCAACTGGGTAAAGGGAATTTCAAATTCAGCCGTCCACGCATCCTCCTGAAAGGCCACTTTCACATACCAGACAGCATTCCAGTTTATATCCATGTCGTCGTTGGATATCCACATATCCATCTTTTGACCGGCCGCCGTGACAACAAACTCAAAGGCCGTACGGCGGTCGTGGTAACTGTCCAGCTGGATCCCCACCATATCTCCCAGGTAGTTGTCCCGGCGCCCGAGCCGTTTTGTGATCTTGTCCATATCGTCGAACGACCGAACGCCCACAAACAGACTTCTGTTGTTGTACAACACTTTGATCTCGGTCCTGTACGAGACTTCTCCATTATATACCGGGACAAATTGTTTGTAATCGCTTTGCCACTCCCCCGACTCCCAGCAGGCATCATCCAGTTTCCCGTCAATCACGGGCGGATCCTCTGTGCGCAGGGTGGTGTATATTCTTTGGCCATATGCCCTGTTCAAGAAAAATATCATACACAACAGAACAAGCACGCCCCTGATATGTATATGCCTGTACCTGCCGGCAATTGGTGAATCCATGTTTTGTCTGGTTAGCGGTCGTTGTCAGTAGAATACTTCTCCAGTGTATTGTTCAATATCTGCCGGATCTCCGCGGCCAGCCAGGCAGGTTCCAGGACCTTGACCGTATCGCCGTGACGCAGGACCTCCTGTGTAAGTTCATAGTTGGGAATCACATGCAGCCTGATCCTGCATTCCCGCGCGTTGTCAACCAGGACCTGCTGTGATTTGTGCAAAGGCAATGTCTTCACGTATTTACCCTGTGTCGGGGTAAAAGACAGGATGACATCCTGCACTGTATTCTGTGAAAAGATCAGGCCAATGGTCTGGTCAAACAGGCGGGCAGGGTCCAGACCAGTGTCGGGACAGAATGTTTCGGTCCTGACTTCCAGGTCAAGGATCCTGTCAATGCCAAAAATCCTCAGATCCTTTGTCCCGGCGACAATCCCCACTACATACCATCTGTTCTGATATTCCCTTAAAAGATAGGGTTTTAAGGTATATTCGGTGGTTTTGTCCGTCTGAAAATTGTAGTGACGGAAAAAGATCTTGAGGTTTTCCTTAATCGCACGTAACAGCGGCTTCAGGTTTTCGATGCCTTTCAGTCCGCCTCCCGTGTCAAAAGATATGTATTTGAGGGTATCTTTGCTTTCCATGAGGCTTTCGGTAAGCAACTCGGCTGTATTGACGATCTCGAGGAAGTGAAAAAATGATTCTAAGTTCAGGCTGTTCTCATAGTCAATACAATAACCTTTTTTACTTCTGTCGTACTTGATCTCTATACAAAAGTCATATCGGATCTGCTCAATGTCACGCTGGAGTGTCCTGTCACCCACCTGGAATCCGTGTTCGTGCAAATAATCCCCGATCTCGCGGAAGCCGGGGTAATGTCCCCTGATTATCTTTTCTATGATAAGTGAGTACCTCCTGATCTCTCCGTGTTTAGACATATTAATTTTTCTTTTTTTTCAGAAACCGTATTGTTGTCTGAATGTATCAATGGCTTTTTCCAGGTCTTTCGGATTTTCCAGGAAGGGGAAGTGCATCACATCGCTGCCATAGAGAATCATTTCAGGAAACTTTATTCCCTTGTAATGTTCCGGGCCAATCGGCCAGTCATGGGTCCCGTAATAAAACAACACCGGAACTTCTACCTTTGAGGTCAGATCCCTGTAGTCTTTCCAGTAATCCCCGATAAACATCGCCTGGTTCCCAAAATCGCTGTTCCAGGACGGAAAGCCGCTATAAGTATCGTTGATCTGCTGCTCATCTTCCGGAGAGACAAAGGTCATTTTCCATCTGACCCCCTGCTCATCGAGGGCTTTGGACACTTCCATCAGTCTGTCCATCAACGAATCGGGTGTAAAAGTCTGTACAGGTTTATAAGCTGTGCCTGTAAATTCCGCGGCTTTTTGGAGCCAGCTTTTGCCAAAACTGTCTTCCATACTGACAGTACAATTGATCATGATCATGCCTTTGACATTCTGCGGGTACTTTTCCCAGTAACCCATCTGCAAGATGCCTCCGAACGAATGCCCTAACGTCAGCCATTGGTCTATCCCCAGGGCTTGCCGTATCTCTTCAAAATCACAGACCATTCTGTCCATTGAGAAATTGCCGTCCCCGGGACTGGTGGAACGGCCCACTCCCCTCTGGTCCAGGTATATCATCTGAAAGTGCTGTTCCAGGTATTCCCCAAAGAACTTCTCCAGCCAGTAACTGCCCGATCCGGGTCCGCCGTGCAAATACAGACAAGGGATACCGCTCCCTTTGACATTGACATACAAACTGACACCATCCGAGGTCAGGATGGTCCTCTCCTGTGCACTCAGGGCTATGCCGGTCAACACAAGCAACCCGGTCAATATGATGTTTTTCATCCGGTTAAACTATATTTACCCCAAAACTAAGAAAAAACCGGGAAATTCGGTTTTGGAAACCTTTTCCCCGGTCAAATTTCACCTCTGAATATCTCCTGCGATTTGTCCTGACAACAACATTCAGATCCTGGGTTTGTGGATAATGCGGATGATAAGAGAGGCAAAATAAATCAGACCGCCGTAAACGACGGTGATCAGGGCTACCTTCATCCCGCCGGCCATGATTCCCAACGAGATATCACCTGCCCTTTGAATGGCATCACATGCCTGTTGCATGCCAATGAGTGTGCCCAGGATCCCGGTGATCAGGGCCATCAGCCCGATTTCCTTCACCCAGGCAGGGGCTTTCCAGGCAGCAATTAACAAAAAGACCAGTTCAATGGTCAGGATTCCCATAAAAAGGGGACCTCCTTCAATGAATAAATGTAGCATATTGATTTATTTTAATTGGTTATTGCAAAATTACCTCTGTCTGTCATCAAGTCAAAGGTCAAAACCATTCCTGAAGGTGTCAAATCCTACTGTTCTGCTATTGGAAAGGTAATCTACCCAAGAATATTACCCTAAATGACTACTTTTGGGTATGAAAAGGTATTTCGGTATTTTGTACTGGTTGGCAGTTGTGTTGTTGATGAGCCTGGTGTTTGCCAGTGTGGTGGACGGATACTCACAAGCCCTCTTGCTGGCCATCATGTTCCTGCCGGGCGCTTTGCTCGCCAAGTTCTTTATGAAAGACCTGTCCTTTGAAAACAAGCTTAAGGGTGTGATGCACAGTTGCTGCCTGGCCCTGGCAACCCTTCTGACAGAGTACCTGTGCATTGTATTCACCAGCTGGTATCTATTCAAACTGACCCCCGGGAACCTGCCGGACCTGATCTTCAATCCGGTACTTATATGGATCCTGCTGGCTGCATTTATTGCTATGGAGCGCATGCTGGAGCATTACTTGATAAAAGCTGTCCCTCCCGAAGAACACATCACATTTACATCTGAAAGGAAAAAGATCTCTCTAAGGGTGGACTCCATTCTTTTGGTGGAATCAAGGAACTCGGAGGTCCTGATCCAAACGGTTGACAATACAACGTACCGTACCAAAAAGAAAATCTCTCAATGGGAATCGGTACTCGACGACCGCTTCTTACGTGTACACCGTTCCTTCCTGGTCAACAGGAATCACATCAGCCACTCTACGGCCAACGAAGTAACCGTCAGGAACCATACCATCGAAGTATCCCGCAAATACAGGAACACTTTCCGCCAATCTGTTTCTCCCGATTCTTAATCACCACATTCTGAGGAAACTACCACACAAAAGGCACCACCCGGAATGGTACCCGGGTCGCATATTCGCGGTACCCTTCCAGTGACGACTTCAAAAAGTCATCTTCCTTCACAGTCCTTACAATGGTCAGAAATGCGGCCAGAAACGCAGGAATCAACGCCCAGGCCGTTCCGACAATCAGGGGAAGGGCAAAAACAGACAGAACCATTCCCAGGTTTCCCGGATGCCTGATATACCGGTACGGTCCCCTGTCGATCACCCTGTGGTTCCGGTCTTCCTGAATCCGGACCGTTCCTTCAAAATGCCTGTTCACCAGCATGGCCCTGGTAATGATAATTAATGAGAACAGATAGATCAAGAACCCGGCGATCATGCAATAATTTGGCAGGAAGGTCCATCCATACCTCACATCCAGGCCGGACAGGCATGGAATGATCAGGATCTGCAACAAAAAGTACCCACCCAGGACGGCCCTGTCCCAGGGTTGGGTATTCTTTCCTTCTTCGGAGCGGGACATCAGAACATCGGGATTACCCAGTACCAGTATGAAATTATTGATTATGGCACCGGAAAACACCAGTGTAAAATAGATCCATCCCCTGAACACATCTACGCGGCCGCAAAACAGGAAGAACAATATGGCAGAAATAACGTATGAAAGCAAATTCTTGGTGATCGCCTTCTTCATCGGGGCAACATTTCGTAGACTTTGCATAAAAACGACGGATAAGTGGGCTCAGACCTTAACATATTGATATAATAAAGAACTATCATATCATTTTCGGGATCTATAATGTATTGAGTACCCAACATGCCTCCCCATGCATAGGCCGTATTGGAGACCGCAGGAACGGGTTTCTTCAGTTCATTATACAGCTCAAAGCCGAGGCCGAATTGGAATCCCTCCCCGCCCGAGTTCTCATCGGGCAGGCGGTTGATCATAGTCATCGCCTCTACCGTCTCGGCTTTCAAAATCTGTCGCCCGTTGAAAGTGCCTTTGTTGAGCATCATCTGGCAAAACCGCGCGTAATCCCCTATCGGGCCGTTCAGGCCAATGGCCCCTTCGCAGTAAGTCTGATCGGAGCAAATGGTTCCCCGGGCAAACATGTTCATCATTGTGGCAGGCTCCAGCTTTCCGTCAACAGCGTTGTACGGTTTAACAAAATGTTCCAGCATATCGGGTGCGTAATACCAGTCGGTATGTTCCATGCCCAGAGGCTCCAAAATGGTTTCTTTGACATACTCGCGCAACGTTTTGCCCGATATGCGCTCGATCATATAGGCCAGCATGTTGGTGCTCACGTGGTAATCCCATTCGGTGCCAGGATCAAACCCGAGCGGGTACCGGGCCAGATCCAGCATGGCCTCTTCCAGGGTCGCAAAACTGCTTTCCCCCACATAATAGCTGTGCTGCCCGCAGGGAGCTGCTCCACTATCAGCTGCTCCACCATCGGTTGCTGAGCTTGCTGCGGTTTTCTCTGCTGCGGCCTTTGCCGTTTTCTCTGCTGCGGCCTTTGCCGCCTCGGCCCGGCGGATTTCAGCCACCAGTCCCGAGCCGAGCCCCGTGCTGTGCGACATCAGGTGTGCAAACGTCATTGCCGAGGCGACCGGGCGGGTTTCGTACGTACCGTCGGAATTGACTTTTGTCACCACCCGGTCGGGGATTCCGGGAAAATAATCGGAAACCGGGTCATCGACCGCCACCAGTCCCTTCTCGACCAGTGTCATAAAAGCCGCGGTGGTAATGGCTTTAGTCTGCGAGAAGAGTACGTAGTAATCCTCCGTCGTGGCCTGGATCCTGTTCTCAACGTCCTTCCAGCCAAAAGCCTTATTGTAGATCACGTTCCCGCCTTTGGCCACAAAAGCCGTCACACAACTGAGCTTGTTTTGGTCCACAAAAGACTGTAAAAGCGAATCCACACCATCTATCATTACCGGATCAATTCCCAGCAGATTCATATCCGGGGTAAGGTTAAATTCCTGTGGCAGTTTATCCTTAGCAGGTCCGCCACACTGCCAGGCAACCATGGTTCCAAGCAGCATTATTAAAGCGATTGTCTTTTTCATAGGTACTAAGATAATGTTTTATCCGGTATGGGAAAAATTCGTGTTTAGTCCCTTGCTACCAGGGTTATGTGAAGCAATGCCGGTTTTTCTCCCACATAGGGTCCGCCCCAGTCGGTCTCATCTCCGTTCAGTACGCGGATCGTCCGGAATGCTCCGTTTTCGTAGTAACCTTCCGTGACTTTCAGGTATTGCCAGGCTTTCCCCTGGTTTTTGCGGATGGGATTGAATGTGAAACGGCATCCTGTTCCTATGGCAAAGAATTCATTTTCATCCATTTTGATGATCATGGCTTTTCCGGTACGGTTTTGAGGCTCCGGATCCTGTCGCAGATCCAGCCTGTGTCCTTTTCCGAAAATAATCACGGCTTCCCATGCACCCAGGTCAATGCGCCGGACCTGCCCTCCTTCTTCCGGTTCTACCACGGACCGGATACGGCCTTCATAGCCCCATTGTGCCAGTTGCCCGGACATAGGGGCGAGCAATTTATACTCTTCTGCAAAAGGATTCGTCCGGCTATCGCCGTTTCCGGGCCAACGGCTGTCCACACCAAAAGGAGCGTACCCGATCCCTTTTTCTATTACTTTGTAGAGGTATTTCACATCACCTCCTGTTTCCGGTACCATCAATGCGTTGTCCGGACGGCTGTACAGATCAATCACTTTAAGAACCGTTTCGTCGCCGCGCAAATAAATGTCCGGTGCTACAAAATCTATGGATGGTGCAGCCGCTTTCCAAATAGGAATTACGTTGTCCGTAGCACCGCCGCTCTCATAATGGGTAGCGGGCGGATTGGTCAACGGGTCACGTATGGCCACATTCACAAACATGGGCAGGGGATTTACTGCTTTCCCGGCTGCAGCCACATACTCTATGTAACGGGCTACCGACCAGGCATGGAAATACTCATCGGCATCGGTCCCAAACACCTCTTCCCAGGTTCCTTTGGCTCCGGAGGGGATGTTCAGCTGTGCCAGCACCTCGGCTTTAAGTAATGCATCGGGCACCGGTTGTTCAAACAACTGTTGAGCGACAGGGGAAAAATCGCGCACGCTGCCCCAGGTGCCGGGCTCGTTCTGCACCTGCACCAAAATGACGGTATGCTGCGGATCGGCTTTTTTCAGATACTTCATGAATTCGGTGAAGGCCCTGGCATCAGCTTCCATCGCCTCCGTGGCATGTGGCGAGGGAGAATCCACCGGCTGACCATCCTTTCCGACAATATTGGGATACTTCCGGGAATCCATTTTCATCCATTCCGGCATGTAATGGTTGCTGCCGTTTTTCCAGGTGGCAAACCACAGCAATACCAGGCGGACATCCCTTTCCCTGGCCTGGTCCAAAAGCATCTGTATCATGGAAAAATCATAATTTCCTGGTTCCGGCTCAAATTGTTCCCAGTAAACGGGGATTTCCAGTGTATTGGCATGCATGGATTCAATAGTCTTCCATACGCCCGGCAGCATTTTGGGCCAGGTGGATGAATTGGCCGATTGACCGCCAAACATGAAGAAAGGTTCACCATCAACCAACAAGGCATAACGACCATTGTTTTCAATCAGCTTGGGCATTTCTGCCTGACTTGAAGAAGTGCAGGATGCGACTATGCTAATAAAAGCAAAGACGAATAGTGCGTTGCACACTTTGTTCTTTTTACTCATTATCAATAACTTATTAATTTACACCCCCGGGGGGTTGATTTTTGTAACTTTCTGTCTGTCAGCCTAATGAACAATGTGTACCGCGTACTTTGTTTGCGATAATTTCTCCCAGGCCCCCCTGGTGAAATCCGGGACTCGTACCGGCCGGCTGTTATTGGCGACCGATGTTCTGGAAAGTTCAATTATGGCGCTCCATTCGGCGGCATCGTAGACATCCATGTCCAGCGGGAGCCCGTTGCGCAGGCAATACACCAGCCGGTAATCCATAATAAAGTCCATGCCTCCGTGCCCGCCAACCTCTTTGGCTTTTTGCCCCACTTCCCGAACAATGGGATGTTCATAAAGCGCAAGGACCGAGTCTAACGCTTTGTCCTTCAGAAAGCGGTGCGCATCGGGTTCCAGCGCGATCCCCGGATTTGGGTATTTCTGCGCAAACCCTTTGGTGCCGCTGATCGTATGGAGGCGGCTGTAAGGCCGCGGACTGGTCACGTCGTGCTGCAACATGATGGTTTTTCCTTTTAAGGTTTTGATGACCGAGGTGTTCATATCTCCGTTCAGGTACGTGGCTTTTGCATATTCCGAGTCTTCCCCGAAGGTTTCCTTTGCGTAGGCGGTCATTCCGATCTGGGCCGAGGAAACCGAAACCAGGTAGTCCATCCGGTCCCCGCGGTGAATATTCAGGATGTGGGCTATCGGGCCGAGTCCGTGGGTGGGATAGAGATTCCCGTTCTCCTGCCGGTTGTGCTCCAGGCGCCACATGTTCCAGTACCCGGTGGTGTCGTTGAAATTCAAATACCTCAGATCGTGGATGTACGCCCCCTCGGCATGTACAATCTCTCCAAACACACCCTGTTGTGCCATGTTCAGCGTCGCCATCTCGAAGAAATCATAATTGCAGTTCTCCAGCTGGATACAATGGCGGCGCGTCTTCTCTGCCGTATTGACCAATTGCCAGCACTCGTCAACAGTCAACGCGGCAGGCACTTCCAGGGCCACATGCTTTCCCTGATCCATGGCATAGACACCTATTGGCGTATGCAAATCCCAATGGGTGCAGACATAGACCAGGTCCACATCTTCCCTTTCGCAAACCCGTTTCCAGTCTTCAGGACCGGTATAAGTCTCGGCTTTTGGAAATCCCCTTGCCTCCAGTATCCCGTTGGCCTTGTCAACATGTTCCGGCACCACATCGCAAAGGGCCACAACTTGCACACCCTCAAGGAAAGTGTAGCGGTGCACCGCTCCCGATCCGCGCATTCCCAGTCCAATAAAGGCAATGCGTACCGTATCCATAGGATCGCA
>LFSY01000128.1:0-4777 GCA_001512865.1 Rikenellaceae bacterium DTU002
TGGTTCTTACACATAAGCTCCACTTCCTACCTTTACATCAAACCGGCCATTCCCGGAAGGGTGGGAAGTACTTTCGAAAAAGCAACTAGAACGATCATAAAACAGCCAGGCTACTAAGTAAGATTCTGAGGTCTTTTTAAGGACTTCAGATTCCGATGGGACCTTTCCTCTGATTTTTTCAGGAGCGTCAACACATACTGCCCCGGCAGACAAGACCTGGTATATCAACTGACCCGGTCCCTCCAACGTTAAATCATTACTGACGAATTCATCTGTTCCGGCTGTGGTAAATGTGACCCTCCGACGTTAAATCATTACTGCGGTCAGAACTTTCATCTTATTTCCCGGATACAGGTTTTTTACCGGTTACTGTTATCGACAGAATTGAAAATGATCCGTTGTGTGCTTCAGCCACATTCTCTGGTAACACAATTTCATTTTCTTTCCGGACAGCAATTTCAGAAAATCCTGCCCCGGTGATAAGTTCCAGATATTGTTCCTTTTGTATTGCTCCGGCAACACAGCCTGTGTAAAGATCAACGTTTTCCTTCAGATCAGCTGGTAATTCACCTGTCAGGACGACGTCAGAAATACAGAAATGTCCTCCCGGTTTCAAAACCCGGTATATTTCGTGAAAGATCTTTTCTTTGGATGGCAACAGGTTGAGGACACAGTTGCTGATCACTACATGGGCCACATGATCCGGGACAGGCATATTTTCGATATCGCCCAGGTGAAATTCTACATTGGAGTATCCCAGTAAGGAAACATTCTGTTTGGCCTTCTCTATCATTTCCGGGGTAAAATCGATACCTATCACCCGGCCGGTATCGCCCGTATGAGCCCGGGCAACAAAACAATCATTTCCCGCACCGGAACCCAGATCTATTACAGTATCCCCCTGGTGGATATTTGCAAACTGTGTAGGCAGCCCGCAACCCAGGCCAAAATCTGCATTGCTTTCATATCCTTTCAGTTGACTGTAATCTTCTTTCATCGTAAACCCCATATCCGCTGAGGAACAGCATCCTGCTCCGCAACAGGAAGAACTTTTTATTATTTGTCCGTATTTACTGCGAACCATGTTCCTGATCTTATTGTCATCCATTTCTTTCATCGTTAAAACTAGTCTTTAAACAGCCGGACTGGCACCGTTTTTATTGTGCGCAAAAAGTTTTTATTGTTCGCAAAAATACGAATAATTATATTGTTCGCAAAAAAACGAACAACGAAAAACTAAAAAAATCCTATCTTTATAAAAGAAAATTCTGTCTATGGAAGCAACACTAAAAAAGGTCCTGCATCTGAAAGATGCCATTGCCGTAGGTCTGGGAGCCATCATAGGTGCCGGAATTTTTGTGGTGACCGGGGTCGCTGCCGGGGTCGCCGGTCCCGCGTTCCTGGTAGGACTGCTTATTGCCGGACTGGTGGCCTCGTTCAATGCCCTCAGTTCGGCGCAACTCGCGGCTGTATATCCGCAATCCGGCGGGACTTACGAATACGGGTACCGGTTGCTCAACCCGGCGCTTGGTTTTTCTGCCGGATGGATGTTCCTGCTGAGCAAACTTTCTGCCGCGGGTATTGTAGCCATAGGTTTTGGAAGCTACTTTCATCAGCTTGTCCCGTATTTTCCACCCATGGTCTATTCGGTAGCGGCCATCATCCTGCTAACCCTGGCCAACCTGGCGGGGATACGCAAGGCCGGACTGGTTAATACTCTGATCGTGCTCGTTACGCTTCTTTCACTGATTTATTTTGTCTTTGGCGGGATCGGATCGGTGGAATCCCGGAACTTTACCCCGTTTGCCCCGTTCGGGATCAGGGGAATTGCCGAGTCGGCCGCTATTCTTTTCTTCGCCTTTACCGGGTATGCGCGGATTGCAACATTGGCCGAGGAGGTGGTCGAACCCAAAAAGACCATTCCCCGGGCCGTGATCATCACCATCCTGACAGCCATCATTTTGTACGCTGCCGTATCGTTCATAGCAGTCGGGACAATCGGTGCCGGGGCCATGGCACACAGTCAGTCACCTCTGCAGCTGGCTTCAAATGCCATGCGGGCTCCCGGCATCAACCTGGTAACCACCCTGGGAGCATCTACCGCCATGCTGGGGGTATTGCTCAGCCAGATTCTGGGCATCAGCCGTATGCTACTGGCCATGGGCCGTCGCAGAGACCTGCCTGCTTTTTTTGAAAAGATCCATCCGCGAACATCCATTCCCCACTATGGGATCCTCTTTACTGCAGTTGTCATGCTGCTGATAACGCTCCTGGGTTCTTTTGAGTTTGTTGTCAGGGCCGCTACATTTACCATTTTACTCTATTACGGCATCACCAACCTTGCTGCCATAAGGCAACCCCGTGAAGAACAGCTTTACGGCAGGATCATACCTGTAGCAGGTCTGGCCGGCTGCCTGGCGATGTCGGTCTCCCTGCCCCTGAATGTGATCGTCTCGGGAATTCTATTACTGTTAACCGGATTTGTTGTTAGATACCTGGTAAAAAAGCTGTCTCCTACATCCTGAAATTGGTAAGTTCAGAGGTGATGTCAAAATCATAACCGGGATACTCGAACATCCTGAAACGAGGTTCTGTTTTTCCTGTGGTATATTGCCATATAGTGGCGTAATCGTTCGGGTTTTCACCGATATCCTTCAATTGCCTTAAGTAGGCAGCGACCGACTTGTTCTCCACTATATAAACGTTATCCATATTGTCTATGACCGGACTGTGCATACGGTTACGGTCATGATCAAAGCTCAGGATGCGTCTGCCGTCGGGTGTAAGGCCTATCATTTCATACGTCATGCTTTTTCCAATGCCCGGAAGATTTAAAACATTCCGGTCTGTGGCCAGGAACGGGAGGTTGTTCTCTTTCATAAAAGCCTTGACACCTTTATATATGTTGTCTCCTTTTTCGAAGATTTCACATAAACCCTCTTCCAGTTCAGGACCAAGCTGTCCCATGATCTTTTCTTCTTCCTGTTCCTGGATGGAACGGCAGTTGGGAGCAAAGACAGCATAGTTCTCATTGAAACCCTTGACAGAGAATGTATAGTAACAGATGACACCCAGCTTATTAAGTTTTCTTCTGAGTTGTGCGGTATGCCCTCTTCTGGAAGCGGCAACGGTAAAAACAAGCTGATTGGTGACAGACCATCCCGAAGAAAGGATTTTTTTGATCGCACGTTTTGCCTCAAGGGTAATTTCCAGGGGACTCTGGAAATGTGTCTGGATAATGAATTGTTTGAATCCGATCTTAGAAGCTTTTTTCTTAAAGGCCTTCAACACCTCAACCAATTCATCGTCCACACGCATGGGAAGGTAGGCCAGCAATCTGGAACCCAGGCGGATCCGTTGCATTTCTGCGAATTTTTCTCCGTCGGGACGGTCTTTATTCGCTTTCTGCTTCCTCAGGGCCATTTTATACACAGCATCAAGCAATCCGCTCAGCGTTTTATTCTGGCTCATGAGCGCATCTCCCCCGGTGATCAGGATATCCCTTAACTGCGTGTCCTCTTCATAATACTTCATCAGGGAACGAAGTTTTTTATCCCAGGTTTCTTGCGGCTTCAGTTCCTCGAGTTCAAAATTCAGGCGTTTGTTCTGAAAATCATACATCCGTTGGCAGGAAGCACACAATCCTCCGCAAGCCCTTCCGACAGAATCGGGAATAAGAATGGCCACGTCGGGATACCTGCGATGAATATTATGACTGTTGGGCAATAACCACCCCGCGGCATTGGGGGTGCCGGGCTGTACCTGGTCTTCACGTTCCCAGGCCACAATATCTCCGAAAGTATCTACCAGTTCCCTGGAATAAATCACGTAACTTCTGATCGCCAGGTCGTTATATTTGGTCTGTGTAGTGTCCAGCAGAGACAGGTAGTAGGGGGTGGCAAAAGTGGGGATACCCTTTCTGCGGGCTTCTTTCAGTAATGCCATTGTTTCCTCGGACAACGAATTGTTCAGCATCATGTTCACTTCCGAAGGTTTGCGTGCAGCCATTGCCAGGTGAAAATGATAATCGTCCCACCACTTTTCAACCATATTGTATTTAGCCATATAGGAACTCTCGGCCGGGAACACGTACTTGCCGCTGTGGCGGTTTTCTATCCTGGCCATCAGCAGGCGTATGATCCTTTCCTTGTTGTCTTCCCGTATCTGCACGATCCTGGGGCTAAGCCCGGAATTCCACTTTTTCATCCAGTTTGCCGTCTTTTTGGCAGACGGTTTGGTTATGCCCTGATGGTCCAGCAATTCAAACTGGTGGTAAAGTTCCAGGATGAAATCGGTGTTGACGGTTTTCTTTTCCTCCTGCCTGAGCCATTCCCAAAAAAAGGATATGGTCTGTATTTCAATATGCTGTTCGGTTGACAATTCAAACACAGTCTTACGGTCATTCCTTATCAACCGTTTAAGGCTGTCAGCCGCCTTGGATCTGTGATTCGGATGTTCCGAAATGTAGCGTTCGAGATTATTCCTGAAAGATCCGGCATCACCGCTTTCCACGGCCATGGCAGCCAGCTCCGGAAATCGTCTCAGAAACAATCTTTTAAGTTGTTCCCCTGTAAAGACAAGAATATCGGTCTGTTTCTTCATGGTCAGATTCATTTTGTTCGTTAATGAATAACTGAATTGGTGAAAATCATGGGAAGAAGATCCGTTCACCTCATACAGCGATCAGCAAAGATAATAAAAATAAAAAAAATGGGTGGAAACGCTAAAGCATCTTTTTAAGCCAACGAATCTTTTTGGCGGTATAGGGCCGGTAACG
>LFSY01000128.1:4911-16448 GCA_001512865.1 Rikenellaceae bacterium DTU002
GATACTTCCCTGAAAATACGGTCCCTGATCTTTTTGTCCTCTGTAAACAGATAGAGTGCGAGCGGTTTGGGACGTTCCCTGATAAACTCAACAGCTTCGGTAATGCTGTTACATGTAAGAATCGGGAGAACCGGCCCGAAGATCTCTTCCTGCATCACAGGACTGTCAGGAAACACATCAGTCAGGATCGTGGGATTGATGGTAAGGGTCTGTCTGAAACTTTCTCCCCCTTTTATGATCTTTTGATCTTCCAGCAATCCAAGCAGGCGGTCAAAATGTTTCTCATTCACGATCCGGGGATAATCGGGGATGTATCCCTGTTCTCCGGCCGGATAGCATACATCAGTCCAGTGAACCAGCCTTTCCTGGAGATGATCCTTCAAACTTTCGGGGACAAGAATATAATCAGGTGCCACACACGTTTGTCCGGCATTTATGAATTTTCCAAAAACGATTCTTTTGGCAGCCAGGTCCACATTGGCGCTTTTATCTACGATCACGGGACTTTTACCGCCCAGTTCCAGGCTTACCGGCGTCAGATTTGCCGAGGCAGCCTCCATCACTTTTTTCCCGACCGAGGTGCTCCCCGTGAAAAAAATGTAATCGAATGGCAAGGCAAGCAGCCCGGTATTCTCGGCCCGCCCCCCCTCTACAACCGCGCAATGTTCCTGAGCGAAGCATTCCCCAACGATCTTTGCGATTACAGACGAAGTGGCCGGGGCATAGGCAGAAGGTTTCACGATGGCACAATTGCCCGCCGCCAGTGCGCCCACCAGGGGGTCCAGAGACAGGAGGAACGGGTAATTCCAGGGAGACATGATCAGGACAACTCCGTAAGGTTCACTGACTCGGTAACACCTTGCCGGCAAAAGTGCCAGGGAAGTCCGGGCAGGGATGTGCCTGGTCCATTTGTGCAATCGTTGTGACACGTAACGGATCTCTTCCTGCAATACGCTGATCTCGGTCATTTCTCCCTCGATATCCGATTTATTCAGATCTGTATGCAGCGCTTGCAGGATCTGGTCTTTGCTGCGGGTTATGCATTCAGATAATTTTTTCAGGGATCGTACCCTGAAATCCAGTTCTCTTGTTTTGCCTGAAAGGAAAAAGGCACGTTGTTTTTCAAAAATATCCGGGAGGTTCATCATGCTTAGACATTAATTGTTTACAAATGGAAAAACTTCCTGAGATCGGTGGCTTTTCTCAGCCGAAAGTGAATAAAAAGTAAAATGGCAGATACGGCTGCCATACATACAAGCAGGATCAGACTCCAGTGAAGGATCAGTTTCCCGTCCATACTGAGTGAGAGGATTCCTTCGGTACAGATGCCGGTGACGGCGATAGCAAGAAGGATATAAGCGATCAGGTTAATCCCTTTTTGCCGGGACTTAATGATGAGCTGGGCAACGATCAATATGATCAGATATATACAGAACAAAAGGGGAATGCCCATGGTAACTGACCAGTCCAGACTTTTATTGATCCAGTCCAGAAGAACTATCAACAGGGAGGAGGTGGTGAATCCGAAGATTAAAAGGGGAACTATCCTGGTATGCAGGAATACAATAAGGGAGATATGTATTGCCACAGCCAGACCAACCGCAATAGTGTACTTGGACCAGGTTATGTTCTTGTTGATGATCAGGTCAATGACAGCAGAAGTCAGGATGCCCGCAAGCAACACGATAAGCGACAGATCCCAGAATACTTTTCTTTTCTGGACATCGGAAAGAACCTGAAAATCGTAAGTTTCCTCCTTGGGGAAAAGAGGTTCTTCACAGGTTGCATTTGTTTTGTGCCCGCAAAGGGGGCAATAATTCATGTTAATGTCAAGCTCTACGCCGCACTTTTTACAGACATTCATCATGGCCTTTTCTGTTATATGTTATGGTAACCGGGATGTTTTGCGAAGTCAGGAAGCGAAAGAAATGCCGTTCCAGCTCCCTGCTGCGCGTAATGTTGGAGAAAGTAATGGCCAGCCTGTCATTGAATCCTATGATCCCGCAACTCACTTTTGTGAGCTTGTTGGGGGGAGGCGGAACCACCATCATGGATTCGATATGTTCCATCATGGAGGGAGGGAAAGTCACTCCCCCCAGGTTTGACAATACACCGGTATACTGACTGCAGCCCATTTTCTTAAAGTTCATCCGCAGGATTGGATTTTTGATTACAAGCGGGATGGCACGGACGATGAGGTTGCGTTCACTGCCCACATTGCGTGAAAGAATCTTGTTCACCAGTTTGATATCAGTTTCCAGCTGCATTTGATGAAAGACTGATTTCAGGATCTCGTCAAAGGTATAATGACCCAGTCTTCTGTCGATCTCTGGCATCACAAAGAGGGAGAAGTTGCGCATGGTTTTGCTGGGGTAAAGGTTGCGTGTATTCATGGGGATCTGCACGCTTATCTTCCCCGTTCTTTTCTTTCTGCGGGGCAATGCCGGATCTTCGAATATTTGCTGGATCGCATAAAAATAAACGGCAGCCAGGTAGACAGTCAGATTCACCTGCTTTTCTTTCGCCTTTTCTTTCAGGACGGCTACAGGAAGGGTAGCCGAGATGATCCCCAGACGGGGCTTCCCGTTCAAAGGAAAGGGAAGGTGAAATGCTTCGGGTCGTCTTGTGTTCACCGGGATACGCTCTTTAAAGAACCGGTTGTATGCATCTTCAAACTCTTCCGGATCGGGTTCCTCTGAAGGTTTCATGTATTTAAAATCAGGCGGGACGTCAATCTTCCTGTTTATAAAATATTGGGTCAATAAGGTCTTGAAATACTCGTGGGCACCTCCTCCGTCAGTGAGCATATGTGAAAACTCGGCGCTGATACGGTTGTCGGTGACCAGGATCCGCAGCAGCGGTCCTTCTTTTTCGAACCTTCTGCATGGAATCTTGTCGTCCACTGTTACGGGTGTCAGGAAACATGCCGATTCCAGATAATACCAGAAAAATCCCCTCTTCAACAGGACTTTGTAATAGGGAAAGCGTTTGTCGATGTCCCGGACAGCTGCAAACAGGCTGGTAATGTGTATTTTGTGTTTCAGTACCACTGAAAAACGAAATACAGATGTCAGTTCATCGTTGATTACTGCAGGGAATATTTTGGCAGCATTGTCCAGGGGATACCAGAAACCTTTTCTTTTCATCAGGCAGGATCCTGGTTAAGACTAGACATCTTGCCCATGAACAGGATAATTCCGGTACTCTTTTCCTTGATTATATAAACGAAAGAACGGTTCACGTAAAAAGGAAGGGGATCGTCGGGTTCTATGGAACTCTTTTCTACGCCTACTACGGTTACCGCCGCAGCTTCGGTTCCTTCTTCATTGACTTCCACATACGTTTTTTGTTTGACAAGACCGATATACAGACCTCCCGAAGGGGACATGTTGCTGAAATCGGCCATTCCTTCCATAAATGGGATGGTCATCCCCATTGTCTGCAGGGTGGGTATCAGGTCTTTCTCGTATTCAAACCTGAATTTTGGCATGGAGAGTGTCAGCTTGCGTTCAAAGTTTTCCAGGCTGCTGACCAGGAAATTCCATTGTTCCGTGTTCATGAATTCCTTGATCATACGGTCCACATGAACCCCAGGTTTGGGAAGCATCACCACCATGGAAAAAGCTTCATTCCCGTAAGGGAGTTCGGCTACCTGACAAAGTTCGTGCTCCAGATACGGATAGGTTTCAGTCTGGATCATGTAATCGGATAAAGGGGAAGATCCGTCATCTCCGTAGAAGACGTCCCTGTACGAGGCTGATTTGTCAAAGGAATATGTCCATATCCCTTTGAAGTACAGGGCATTGATCAGATACATAACCATCGACGGAGGAATCTCGTCAATAATTTCCTCAATTTTGCCGTTGGTTTTGGATGAGCACCAGTTGTTTATGGTCTGTACAGCAGTGGGGGAAAAGAAATTCAGTTCCTCAATTTGTGCACCGTACCAGAGCCTTACAATATCTTTGAATTTTTCGTAAACGGGAAAACCCTCCAGGATCCAGACAGAATTTGCAATCCCCAATTCGGTCAGCTGATCGGCCTGTTTGAGCTCTCCCGATATCTTTTTGAAGAAACCGTTCATTTGTTCGTAGGAAAACGCTTCGAAACCCAGCACATCTTTCATTTGTGCCGCCGTTTCTCCGCCAGTACCGTTGGCCGTCATGGATAAGGCCAGAGAGGCGCTCAGGGGGGATATAAAATAATTCCTGTCCTCAGAGTTGACCTGTTGGAACAGGTCAAAAGCAAACCTGTTGGCTTCTGCCGACAAGGCCTGTTCCGTCTTTGTCAGAATGATGTCCCGGCGCTGGTTGGTCTGTTGCGGCAACCAGTCACATCCGGGACAAAGTCCGATCAGAACAATGCCGGATAACAGATAACTAAATATCCTGTATCGCATCAATACAAAGATACAATTCCTGTTCAAAACGTTGCATGAATTACTTCTCTTCAGGTAAGTAGTACATGCCTTCGCGAGAAAGCAGATGGTCCAGGTTGGCCAGGTTGTAAACGATGACAGCTTGTACTACCGAGGTGTGTTCCTGGTATTCTGCGATGCTTTTTGTGTAAAGGTCACGTTCTGTGTGCCATATCTCCCTGTAATTGAAGTCGTAACCTTTTACGTCGCGTTCTCGCAACGAAATGGTGGGGACCCCGTGGAGGGCGAATACCGAGGCATCGGTGCCTCCGGTACGTGTAGGTCTGGGCCTGGACGGGATCGTATCTACGGAAAATGGCAGTTCAGGATTGATGGATGATATGTGTCTGGAGGCCTTTACAAAATCCTCATACATAGCACGGGGAACCGCCACTCCGCTTGCAGCCAGGGGCCCGCCGTCCCTGTTGAAAAGATTGGAGATGTTGTCAAGTTTATCTTTATGCTGTTCAACCCAGGCAGTTGCGCCTAAAAGTCCGAATTCTTCACCTGCAAATAAAACAAACAGGATAGAACGTTTGGGTTTGGCTCCCGCTACGGATAACAGCCGGGCCGTTTCCATGGCGGGGGTCACGCCCACACCGCAATCGACCCCCCCGGTGGCCACGTCAAAAGCATCCAGGTGTCCGCTGACCATCACATATTGGTCGGGATAGCGCGTTCCGGTCATTTTTGCAACCACATTGTGAAATTTCACGGGACCGGGACGGAAATGATTCCTGATGTCGAATTCCAGTTCAATGGGCCGTCTTTCTTTCACCAGTTGGTAAATATATGCGTACTGGTGTTCATCCAGCTTGATGTCGGGTATCGCGGGAAGGTTCTCAAAGGAGGACGTTTCACCAAAAACGGTTTCCTTATCCCACAATGCCGTGATGGGAACAGGAGCGGACTGGATCAGGCCCAGGATCCCGGCTTCTGCCATCTGTCTGTAAAACAGGGCCGGTTCGTCTGAGGTTTTGCGCAAACTGTCTTTCAGGGCTTCCTGCATTTCGTCCACGTTCATTCTTCTGTCTCCCGAGCGTGTGCGGTAACGCCGTATGACTTCGTTGTTGTGACGTGCCACCTCTTCGTTCGACAGGATCAGGGAGTCCCTGCGCTTATCTGCAATCGCTGACCGGTCTACAGGCCATCCTGAATTGGTGCCTGTAACCAGTACCCATGCTCCTTTGAGTGTGCCTTTCATCCTTTCAAATTCGGCCTGAGTTTTGGGCTCGATAACCACATGTCCGCGTTGTAATCCCTTTGTTCCCGATGTGTAAGAGGGAGTAGCAAAATGCAGGTGCATGCCGTCACCCCCGGGGAGTACCCCCCCATAAAGCTTTCCTGACCACGGGCCGCGGCTGAATCCCACGCGGGTTTCCCCTGCTTCTTCAAGGGTAACTTCGAGACCCCAGGATTCAAACTGGGATGCTGTCCAGCGCACAGCGGCGTTGTATGCGTCCGATCCCACGGGACGGCCCCCGATACGGTTGGACAGGACGTCCAGGTGATGTTGTGTCCGGTTGTTGACGGTACCTTCCTCTATGATTTTCTTAACTACGGCATCCTGTGCCAGTACCTGTGAGGAAATAGAAACAAGACTTACTGCCAGGAGCAAGCCGAAAGTAATGGATCTGTATTTCATTTTTTTAAATATAATTTGGAAAAAAGTGTTACAAATGTAGTGTTTTATATCTTTGCAACATGATAAAATTCAGAGAAATTGTAAGTGCCTTTATGGTACTCTTTGCCGTGATCGATATTACGGGGTCCATTCCCATAATCCTTGATATGAAACAAAAAGGACGAAGGTTCAAACCTTTCATGGCCGCCATTATCTCTACCGTCCTGATTTTTCTGTTCTTATTCGTCGGAGAAGCGATCCTGGGTCTTTTCAGTGTCGACATTTCTTCCTTTGCCGTGGCCGGTTCACTTGTCATTTTTGTTCTGGCTGTTGAAATGATATTCGGAATACAGATATTCAAGAACGACGGTCCCCCCGATGCCGCGACCATTGTCCCTCTGGTATTCCCGCTGATCGCCGGGACGGGAACCCTGACCACCGTGCTTTCGCTGCGGGCCGAATACAGCCTGATGAACGTTTCCATTGCTATACTGCTGAATATGATCATTGTCTTTGTTGTCTTGCGCCATGTGGACTGGGCAGAAAAATTGCTTGGAAAAGGAGGCATTTATATTCTGAGAAAATTTTTCGGGATCATTTTACTGGCCATTTCGGTGAAACTCTTCGCTTCCAATGTTTCCCTTTTGTTCAACTGATCTTTATGAAAAGGTATCTGCTGCCTATACTAATGATCTCATTCTTCCTGATAACGGGTTGTAGCAAGGATGATCCGCCGGTTCCCGGTACAGAACCTGTGGAGCAGCCCGGCTGGATCGTGGGGGCCGATATTTCCCTGCTTTCAAGACTGCGTGCCGCCGGGGCCGTTTATAAGAACAGTGACGGGATGGATGTGGATGTATTGCCCTATTTCAGGGAAAAGGGATTCAATTATGTAAGGGTCCGCCTGTTCGTGAACCCCGATCTGCAGTCGTCCGCCTGCCAGGACCTGCCTTATGTACAGGATTTGATACTGAAAGCTAAAGAAAAGGGATATTACGTTCTGTTGAATTTCCATTATTCAGACACCTGGGCTGATCCTGGTAAACAATACAAACCGGTTGTGTGGGGACATCTGGGGGCCGAGGCCCTGGCAGAAAAGGTGTACGGCTATACAAAGGAAACACTTGCCACACTGGCGAAGAACGGAGCTGCGCCCCAAATGATTCAGATAGGGAACGAGATCACCAACGGCATGCTCTGGGATTCGGCCCGCGCCGATGTATGGTCACAGGAATGGGACACTCCGGGAAGGTGGACGTATTTCTGCCGGGTGCTTTCACAGGCATCCAGGGCCTGTCGTGAAGTGTGTCCCAATGCGTGGGTTATGGTACATATTGACCGCGGGGGAGACAGGGAAACTGCCTTGCGTTTTTTTAACAGAATGGAGCAGTACCGGGTGGATTACGATGTCATTGGATTGAGTTACTATCCCTTCTGGCACGGTCCCTTGTCCGGCCTGCGTGCTTGTCTGAGCGGCCTGCAAATGAATTTTCCCGGAAAAAAGATCAACCTGGTGGAAGTAGCTTATCCCAACAATTCCTGGGGTATTCCCGACAATGCCTCCTATATTCCCGATTACCCGGCCACCCCGCAGGGGCAGGCAGCCTTTATGAAAGATTTTATTGACACCCTCAGGGAGTTTCCCAATGTGAACGGATTCATGTACTGGTATCCCGAAGAGACTTACACACCGGGCAGGAATGTGCTGACACTGCACAGGGGTGTGTTTGATATCCATACAGGGCGTGCCCTGGAGGTCATAAACACGTTTTCGGAGTAGAAAACAGCGGCCATGATCAGGGAATATCCGTTTTCATTACACTTTATTGTCGGACCCCAGTACGTGCACGATTTTGTGCTTGTATAATTCCTTCAACTGGTCGCGGGCAGGGCCCAGGTATTTGCGGGGATCGAACTCCTCGGGCTTTTCTACGAATACTTTACGGATCGCAGCTGTCATGGCCAGCCTTCCGTCGGAATCAATGTTGATCTTGCAGACTGCCGAGCGGGCAGCTTTCCTGAGCTGATCTTCGGGGATACCGATGGAATCTTTCAATTTACCGCCATACGCGTTGATTTGGGCCACGATATCCTGGGGCACACTCGAAGAGCCGTGCAGCACGATCGGAAATCCGGGGATGCGTTTTTCGATCTCGGTCAGGATGTCCAGGCGGATCTCGGGTTTTTGTCCCGGTTTGAATTTGAAGGCGCCGTGCGAAGTCCCGATGGAGATGGCCAGGGAATCTACTCCTGTACGTTTTACAAAATCTTCCACTTCTTCCGGTTGGGTGTAGGTGTGGTGTTCGGCTTTCACATCATCTTCCACACCGGCCAGCACACCCAGTTCCCCTTCTACGGTGACGTCGTACTGGTGGGCGTATTCCACAACACGGCGCGTAAGGGCCACGTTTTCTTCGTAGGGAAGATGCGATCCGTCTATCATCACAGATGAAAAACCGTATTCAATACAGTTCCTGCACAATTCAAAGGAATCTCCGTGATCCAGGTGAAGCACAATGGGGATGTTACAGCCCAGTTCTGCCGCATAGGCAACCGCACCCTGAGCCATGTAGCGTAAGAGGGTCTGGTTGGCATATTTGCGGGCACCGCTCGATACCTGCAGGATCACAGGTGATTTTGTTTCCACGCAGGCACTTATGATGGCCTGCATCTGTTCCATATTGTTGAAATTGAAAGCGGGTATGGCATAACCGCCTTTAACTGCTTTGGCAAAAAGCTCACGGGAGTTTACCAAGCCTAAATCTTTGTATGATACCATGTTGATAAATTAAATATTTGATGTTTTCCTTGTTTGGGTTTACAAAGATAAGACTTTTGCCGTATATTTGGCTCTGATTACGCCATTATCATTATGAAACCTTACATACTTCAGCAAACAAACTGGCACAAGGTCAAGGAGACGAAATATACCCTGGCGGTGTTGCCGTGGGGCGCTACCGAGGCGCACAATTTTCATCTGCCTTACGGGACCGATACGTATATGGCAACAGAGGTTGCCCGCCGCAGTGCCGCCATAGCCTGGGAGCGCGGGATAAATACGGTGGTCCTGCCCGAAATTGCCTATGGAGTCAATTCAGGACAGATGGACATTCCCTTCTGCATGCACATGAATCCCTCGACACAGCAACGTATCCTGGAAGACATTGTCACGGTCCTCCATCACCACGAAGTATATAAACTGGTCATTTTGAACGGGCACGGAGGCAACGCCTTTCAGAATGCGATAAGAGAGCTGGAGCTGCGGTTCCCCCAAATGATTGTTTGTATGGTCAACTGGTGGCGGGTCCGTCCGGTAAGGGAGTATTTTGACCATCCCGGAGACCATGCCGATGAGATGGAAACTTCGGCCATGATGGCCGTTCATCCCGAACTGGTCCTTCCCCTGGAATATGCCGGGGACGGGAGGGAGCACCGTTTCACCATCAAGGGCCTCAGGGAAAAATGGGCATGGATCCCAAGAAGGTGGATCTACACCACAAAAGATACGGGTGTGGGAGATCCTTCCCTGTCCACACCGGAAAAAGGCAGGCGTTTTTTGGATGACTGCATTGCCGAGGTGGCAGATTTTTTAACAGGTCTGGGTGGTATTCAACGGATGGAGGATCTTTATGAACGCTAAGAAAGCCCTTATTTTTTCAGCCCCTTCCGGTGCGGGAAAATCGACTGTGGTGAACCACCTGATGGAAACGTTTCCCCGTCTTGATTTTTCCATAACGGCAACCACCAGGCCCAGAAGGGGGAACGAAGAGAACGGAAAGGAGTATTATTTCATCAGCAGGGAGGAATTCCTGGATCTTATTGAAAAGGATGCCTTCGTGGAATGGGAGGAAGTATACAAAGACCGTTATTACGGAACCCTAAAACTGGAACTGGAACGAATCTGGAACGGGAACAAAGTGGCTGTTTTTGACGTAGATGTCAAAGGAGGTATCAACCTGAAAAAAAAATTCGGAAGATCGGCCCTCTCTGTTTTCATTGCCCCCCCGTCGCTTGAAGTGTTACGGGAAAGGCTTACCCGGAGGGGAACAGACAGTGCCGGGGCTATAGAAGAACGGTTGGCAAAGGCGTCCCTCGAAATGCAGGATGCCCCGCACTTTGATGTTGTATTGGTAAACGACCGTCTGGAAGACACCCTGGACAAGGCAACGGAGATCGTGGCCGCCTTTATTTTCTGACATGAAGACCTGCGGATTATATTTTGGATCCTTCAACCCTTTTCACATAGGGCATCTGGCCATAGCCAATTACCTGGTATCCTTCACATCCCTGGATAGCGTACGTCTTGTGGTTTCACCACACAATCCTTTAAAAAACAACGGGAGGTCACCCGAAGATGCGGCCAGGGAGAGGTTGTGGCACATACGACTGGTGATGGAAACTAAAAAACTTCCCGTCCTGGTTTCCGATGTGGAATTCCAGCTCCCCGAACCCCTCTATACGGTCAATACGCTGCGCCACCTGCAGGCCCGTGAACCGGACACCTGTTTCATACCTGTGATAGGGGCGGATAACCTGGCTTTGATCGAGGAATGGCATGATTGGAAAACCATGCTCAAAGAATACGTGATTTACGTGTACCCGAGAGAAGGCGTTGAAGCTTCAGCTTTTGTAAGCAAATATGCTTCCCTGGCCAGGGAGATCATTCTCCTGCCTGCCCCCCTGATCACCGTATCGTCCACGTTTATCAGGGAAGGCCTGGCACAGGGAAAGAATATGAACGGTTTTCTGGTGTAAAATTTTTTCCATGCATATCTACAGAACCAAAGACATCAGGCACATTGACAAATGCTACACGGACAGTACGGGGGTCAGTGAAGAAGCGCTTATTGAACGTGCTGCCGGTGCTTTTGTACACGCATTTACCTGCCGGGAGACAGTCCCCGGAAAGGTTCTGGTGGTAGCCGGACCTGGTAATAACGGGGCAGATGCCCGTTCTGTCGCCCGCCTTCTGGAAGCACGGGGATGGGAAACCTGCCTGTGGAATTTCCCGGATGCATCATCCGTTGACCCGGTCCGGGAGGCGTGGGACATGTGCCTTAAGCAGCTGCCTGCCGGACTCAGGGTTGTTGACGGGTTGTTCGGTTCGGGTCTTTCACGACCCGTAACAGGCCCCTTTGCACGTATCATTGAGGATATCAACAATCTCGGGGCAAAGGTCTATGCGGTAGATATTCCTTCAGGTCTGCAGGGGGACGGAAATACCGAAGTGGCAGGACCCGTTGTCCGGGCCACGGTCACATTAACGTTCCAGTTCCCAAAACTGGCTTTTTTCTTTGCTGAAAATTTCAGGTATACCGGTGAATGGGAAGTGCTGGACATTGGCATGGGAGCGAGGGATTATCCCGGGGTCAGTACACCTTACAGGATGATCGAACCAGTGTGGGTCAACAGACTTTTTCCCCGAAAACGACACCCCTTTTCCTATAAGAATCAATACGGACATGCCTTATTGCTTGCCGGCAGCCGTGGAAAAGT
>LFSY01000128.1:16565-19986 GCA_001512865.1 Rikenellaceae bacterium DTU002
GGGCAGCAGGTTTTTACGGCAGTCGGAGCGGGCCCCGGACTCGGCAAGTCCCCTGAGACGGTCTGCCTGATGGAACGGTTGCTCACAAGGTTGGCAGCATACGTTCAGATTCCCCGGCTGGTGCTTGATGCCGATGCGCTGAACATTGTTTCCGAAAATCCCCGGCTGCTTTCGCTGATCCCTGCCCGGTCCGTGCTCACGCCGCATCCGGGTGAATTTGACCGTCTGGCTGCTGCTTGTGGACTGAATAAGCCGGCCGGCGGTTGCCACAGGGTCATGCAGGCAATTCAAATAGCTGCAGAACAGGATCTTGTAGTGGTTCTTAAAGGAAGGTATACCCTGATAGCCACACCCAAAGGTCCACACTGGTTCAATTCCACAGGGAATCCGGGTATGGCAACGGCCGGGAGCGGAGACGTCCTTACCGGGATCATTCTGGGATTGCTGGCGCAGGGTTACGATCCTGCAGAAGCAGCCGTACTTGGAGTGTATCTGCACGGGAAGGCGGGAGACAGCGCGGTTGCCGCATCATCGGAGCATGCGGTTCTTGCCGGGGATATCATTTCTCATCTGTGATCCACGGATCCCAGGGAGCTGTGATGACAACAGGTTCCTGTCGGATGGGATGGACAAATTCCAGGCGGTACGCATGAAGGGATATGCCTCCGTCGGGATTGGAACGGGGCGCTCCGTATTTCAGGTCTCCTTTTATGTGCAGCCCAATGGCGGCCAACTGACAACGGATCTGGTGGTGCCTGCCGGTCAAGAGTTCAATTTCCAAAAGATGGTATTTCAGGGTGCTTCTCAGGTATGTGTAGCGTAGCTTTGCCTCCTTGGCTCCTTCACGGGGCGTGTCCCAGGCAAAGGATTTGTTCTGCTTTTCGTTTCGGGTAAGGTAATGGGTCAGCGTGGCCACAGGAACAGACGGTTTTTCAATGACCAGGGCAAGGTATGTTTTATGCATGGCTCCGTCATGGAACAGGCCGTTCATACGACCCAGCCCTTTGGATGTTTTGGCAAACAGGCATATTCCGCTAACCGGGCGGTCCAGCCGGTGGGGCACTCCCACGAAAACGTTTCCCGGCTTCCTGTCTCTTTCTTTCAGATAGCACTTCAGGGCTTCGCTCAGGGGTTCATCCCCCGTCTTATCTCCCTGTACGATCTCACCCGGCAGTTTGTTGATTGCGATCAGGTGGTTGTCTTCGTACAAAATTCGTTCTGCCAGAGGCTTTGCTGTATGATATGACATAGTGACAAAGATAGTCATTCCCCAAAACTGCCAACCTGTCAGTAAAAGTCTTTTGGCATAACTATTGAGCAACAGAGGACAGCATTCGTAAATTATTTAAAAAATTATATAGTATTATGGGAAAAATTATTGGTATAGACTTGGGAACCACCAACTCATGTGTTGCCGTAATGGAAGGTAACGAACCGGTAGTGATCATCAACTCGGAAGGAAAACGTACGACCCCTTCGGTTGTGGCTTTTGCAGACAACGGCGAACGCAAGATAGGTGATCCGGCAAAACGTCAGGCTATTACAAACCCCCAAAGAACCATCTATTCGATCAAGCGTTTTATGGGGGAATCTTTCGATAAAGTGGCGTTGGAACGCAACAGGGTTTCCTATGTTGTGGAAAAGGGAGACAACAATACACCCAGGGTGAAAATTGACGAACGGCTTTACACCCCGCAGGAAATATCTGCCATGGTGTTGCAAAAAATGAAGAAAACGGCAGAAGATTTCCTGGGACAGGAAGTGACCGAAGCCGTGATCACCGTACCCGCTTATTTTAGTGATTCACAACGCCAGGCTACCAAAGAGGCAGGTGAGATCGCCGGCCTGAAGGTACGTCGTATCATAAACGAACCCACAGCGGCTGCCTTGGCCTACGGTCTTGACAAAATGCACAAAGACATGAAGGTGGCCGTATACGACCTGGGAGGAGGGACATTTGATATCTCAATTCTGGAGCTGGGAGACGGGGTGTTTGAAGTCAAATCCACGAACGGAGATACCCACCTGGGCGGTGATGACTTTGACCAGGCAGTCATTGACTGGCTGGCTCAGGAATTTGCTTCGGACAACAGCGGCCTCGACCTGCGCAAGGATCCCATGGCTTTGCAACGGCTGAAAGAAGCTGCCGAAAAGGCCAAAATCGAACTTTCAAGCCAGAATTCCAGCGAGATCAACCTGCCTTACATCATGCCTGTGGACGGAGTTCCCAAACACCTGGTCAAGACACTCACCAGGTCAAAATTTGAGCAATTGGTAGACAGCCTCGTTCAAAGGACTATGGACCCCTGTAAAAAAGCGTTGTCCGATGCCGGACTGCAGCCTTCAGATATTGATGACGTGATTCTGGTGGGAGGTTCCACACGTATTCCGGCTATTCAGCAACTGGTCCAGAAATTCTTTGGCAAGGTTCCCAACAAGAGTGTGAATCCTGACGAAGTGGTGGCTGTAGGAGCTGCCATTCAGGGAGGCGTGCTCTCGGGAGACGTAAAAGATGTGCTTCTGTTGGATGTTACACCGTTAAGCCTCGGGATCGAAACCCTTGGAGGTGTTATGACAAAACTGATCGAAGCCAATACGACGATCCCTACCAAAAAGTCACAGGTATTTTCTACTGCAAGCGACAACCAGCCCTCTGTAGAGATCCATGTACTGCAAGGTGAAAGGCCACTGGCCAGGGATAACAAGACCATCGGACGTTTCCACCTGGACGGGATTGCACCTGCCCCCCGCGGCGTACCTCAGATAGAAGTTTCTTTCGATATCGATGCCAACGGAATACTGAACGTATCGGCAAAGGATAAGGGCACCGGGAAGGAGCAGAAGATACGCATTGAAGCCTCTTCGGGACTTACCGAGGACGAGATCAAACGTATGAGGGACGAGGCTAAGGCCAACGAAGATACCGACAAAAAAGAAAAAGAGCGCATTGACAAGATCAATGAGGCGGACAGTATGATCTTCCAGACGGAAAAGCAGTTGAAGGAATATGGCGACAAATTGCCGGCAGATAAGAAAGCTCCCATTGAGGAAGCTCTTGAAAATCTGAGGAATGCCCATAAGTCTCAGGATCTGGCAGCCATTGACACTGCCCTGGAAGCTCTCAACAAGGCATGGCATGCCGCATCGGAAGAAATGTACAAGGCTTCTCAGGCTTCGGGAGGGGAACAGCAACCTCCTTTCCAGGGAGGAGCTTCCGCTAATGAAGGCAGTCAGACGGCAGAGGAAGGAGAAGTTAAGGATGTAGATTTTGAGGAGGTCAGGTAGTATGACTGCAGAGAATAAGAAACATCAGGCCCAAAGCGGGCCTGATGTTGATCATTTAAATACACAGGCAGATCAGGTGCAGGACCAGGCTCCGGAACAGGAGGCACCGGAAACACAGGGACAGGCGGACGTGGAA
>LFSY01000057.1 GCA_001512865.1 Rikenellaceae bacterium DTU002
ATTCCCAAAGGACGTTGCGTTACCTGCAGGGTGGCAAGCGTATCGTTAACCGTTTTAAAAGTCAGCATGGCTGTCCTTGTCTGGGAACTTTTAGAGGTATCGGCACGGAATTTCATCGGGTATTCTCCTCTGTCCCCTGATGCCAGCGCAGGCACAACCTCACACCAGGATGCACTGCTGCCCACATAAGTCCATGCTGTATCGGCTGTCAGTAAAAAGTCGTAATCACCTCCTGTACAAGGAATCCCGATAGCAGCCGGGCCAATCTGCAAGGAGTCGGCAGTATCGGGATCCGGATCGTCGGGATCATCCGGATCATCGGGGTCTTTCCCCGCCTCCTGCGATACATTGATGACTGAGTGAATACTGCTGTTTGATTTGGATCGTATGACCACCTGCTGGCTTCTGGGTTGCGTGGTAAGGTTCTTCTCGACGGTAAAACCCAACAAGACGGTTTTAACGGAAGTTTCCACGGAAGACAAATTGGTCTTGCACCAGTTCTGCGGTATGGTAACGGTCCATCCGGAATTGGAAGTGACTGCCACTGTATCCTGTCCGCCTTCGGAAGTAAAATGCAATTCCGTGGGATGTGCTTTGATATAATACACAATGTCCTGCTTTTTACAGCCTGCAGCCAGCAGTATCAGCAAGACAAAAACCAGGGGGACCGATAGTCGCTTGTTCATATTGCAAAGATGCGTAAAAGCTCTTAAATGTTGCGCAATACGGATAAAAAAATGTAATTTCGCACACATGAAAAAGGGGGGGCGTGTTATTCTGGTGATTTTTGTGTCATTGCTGGGAGTGATCGCTGCAGTCCTGGGTGCTGTTGCCATTATTCTCTCTCCCGCCCGTCTTACGGACCTGGTCAATCGCTATGCGGACCGGTACCTGGACGCTTCCGTATCGGTATCGGCAGCCTCGGTCCATGTTCTGAAAAACTTCCCCGATATATCTGTTATCCTGAACGACGGGAGTATTGTCGTACCCGCTCCCGAAGGAACGGACAAATGGGCCGACTCGCTCCTGGTCTTCAGAAAAATGGAAGTTACACTTCGCCCAGCCGCCCTGTTGCACCGCATGATCAACATACCCGGCATTTCGATGGAACACGCATCAATTCATTTGTTTACAGACCGCAAAGACCGTTCCAACTGGGACATATTCAGGAACACGGGTGATACACGCTCTCCCGGGTATGGTTTTTCTTTTGGAAAATTGAGCGCAACCGACACGCTTCATTTCACCTATCACGACTACAGGGACACAGTCTACTACAGCGTAAGCATAGAGAAAATGACTGCCGCTATACCTTTCAGAGGAACAGGATACAAAGCAGACATTCACTCCTTTTCCAATACGCTTATTGTAGGGGAAAAGACCTTGTTTGACAAAATACCCTTCATGGTTAAGGGAGGTATCACCCTGGAAAACAATTTCGATGATTATTATTTTCAGGATTGTGAAACCGTTTTGGGGGATGTTCCCCTGTACATAAACGGTTTCATGGGTCTGAGGGAAGACAGCCTGGAACTGAGAGGGATATGCCGTATTGATTCAACCCGGTTTGACCAGTTGTATGCTGCCATTCCCCGTAACCTGTTGCCTGCAGAAACACCTGTTGAGTCGTTCATGGCTGTAAAAGACCTGGAAGTGATCCTGAACGGGGCCTACTATTACGATAGCGGCCAATTCCCTGTTTATTCTGCCAGGATAACAGCGGGTCCCGGTCTGGTTACTTACCTCCCCGCGGATATTACCCTCCCGGAATTCAAGGCGGTCCTGTCCTCCTCCTACGATCCGGGGAAAGGGGATTTCGGGACCCTATCGGTGAACCGTCTGGAAGCAGAAGGGCCTGCGCTGGAATTGTCCCTTCAGGGAGTGTTGTCTTCGTTTTTTAAAGACCCTGAAGTCAGGGTGTCTGCAGATATGAATGTCCGTCTGGACAGGCTGTCTACCCTGGTAGGCGGCATGGAATCACATAATGCGGAAGGACATGTCGCCGTTGACCTGGAAGCCGATTTCAGACTTAAAGACCTGGATCCGGCGGGATTGGGAAATGTGATGCTCTCGGCACATTTACAAACAAACGGTTTTACCCTTGATCTGCCTGCTGACAGTATTTTCTGCAGGGCAGACACCACCAGGATACAACTGGGGATTACTCCGGGAACAGCCCTGGACCTGGACCTGGTTTCAGACAGTCTGAACATCCGGTTCAAAGGCCGGGAACTGGCAACACTCTCAGAAACCATGCTGAAAGCGGGGAGCACTCCCGGCATGTTCACACGGGACACAACCCGGGTAAATCCATTGCATGGCACGTTAAAAAGCAAATCTTTGCGTCTGTTTCTCAACGACACCACCCGGATAAGGATCCAACGGGCAGATATGAACTTCTCGATCATGCCCGATCCGCAGGATCCTGCAATTCCCCTGATCGAGGCAACGCTCCAGGCCCGATCGGCAGGAGGAACCTACGGGGTGCACCGCGCAAGAATAAACAACCTGCATTTCAGGGCAGATCTGACGCACAACCTCAGAACCCGGCGCAGAGACACTACTTCCTTACGACGTGACAGAACACATACACAGCATGAGTTTTCATATGCCGATCTGGACTTTGACATTGACCGTGAGACAAGGGGCTTACTGCGAAAGTGGGATGTGAATGGCTCCCTGCAGGCTTCCGGGATGCAGGTGGTCACACCCGTATTTCCTCTCCGTACAAGGATCCTCTCCCTGCATATGGGTCTCCGTGATGACCGGCTGGAAATAACCGACACGCAGATAAGGGCCGGCCGGTCAGATCTGTTACTTAACGGATATGTGACAAACATCCGAAGGGTCCTTATGGGGCGGGGCCGTCTCGGCCTGAATTTCGATCTTCAGAGCGATACCCTGGACAGCAACGAACTGATCCAGGCCATACATGCCGGAGCGTCGTTTCTGAACAGGCTTGACAGTACGGAAATGGAACTGCTTAAAGAAGAAATACTTCATGCCGGGTCCGAGGAACAGCTGGAAACCATGATCAGCGAGAAGGTCGGACAGGGAGAAGCCTATGACAACCTGCTGATTGTTCCGGGAAATGTAGATCTTCAGGTGGTGCTGGCCGTATCCAACGCCTATTACCGCCATCTGGAAATGCAGGGATTGCACGGCATGTTACGTGCGGCTGACAGGTATCTGCAACTGGACGAATTGCAGGCCAGTTCCAACGCCGGAGATATTCGCATCAACGCGTTGTATGCCACTCCCTCCGTAAACGACCTGTCCGTGGGCCTGGACATGGAAATGCACGATATCCTCCTGGAAGAGGTAACGCGCCTTCTGCCTTCCATGGATACGTTGTTCCCCATGATCAGCTCTTTCAGAGGTCTTGCCGACATCCAGATATCTGCCACTTCACAGCTCGATACCGGTATGAACCTGGTACTTTCCTCCCTGACCGGTGCCTGCCGGATCAAAGGTGACGGTCTGGTGCTTCTCGACGGGGAAACATTTTCCGAAATATCCCGCAAACTGATGTTCAGAAAAAAAGCCCTCAACCTGATCGACAGCATAAGGGTTGAAGCTACCGTTGCCAATAACAGGGTCGACGTTTTCCCCTTTATCATGGAGATGGACCGTTACAGGGCAGCCATAGCGGGATCACACCACATGGACAAAAGTTTCCATTACCACATTTCCATCCTCCGCTCACCGGTACCCTTCCGCTTTGGTCTGGATGTTCACGGAACTCCTGAAGATTTTGAAATAGACCTGGGCCGTATGCGTTTTTCCGACCAGGGGATCCCCGCACTGTCCTACAGGATTGACAGCATTCGGGTGAATCTTAAAGAAANNNNGCCCGTTACGGATCAGAACGCTTTCCCGGAAAACTCATGCAGAAACTGGGGGATGGAACGGTGATCCTCCAAACTTACAGAGCGACCGTGGGCACAGGCCTCTTTAAGAAAGTGGCCGTGGTCACAGACAGCGGTGACATCTATCGTGAGATCACCGGCCACGGCGGGGAAGCCCTGATGAGCCTGCAAGAGCATCTTTGCGGCAGTGACCGGATTGCCGAGGCTGCCGCCCTTTTTCCGGAGGCAGATGTGATCGTTAACGTCCAGGGTGATGAACCTTTTACCCCTGCCGGTCCCCTGGAAGCCCTGCTGAATGCTTTCAATGCTGCCGAAGCTTCTGCCCTGGATGTCGTTACCCTGATGTGTCCCATAGAGCATGAACCGGACTTCACAAACCCCAATGTGGTCAAGGTGGTTACCGACCGGAACGGGTACGCACTCCTTTTCTCCAGGGCCCCGATCCCTTTCTCCCGCGAACCGGGGTCCTTTCATACCCCATGTTACAGGCACATAGGGATATATGCTTTCCGCAGGCAGGCTCTGTTACGTTTTGCCGCGCTTACCCCGGGCCCACTCGAATTATCGGAAAAACTGGAGAATTTAAGATTTCTGGAA
This sequence comes from Rikenellaceae bacterium DTU002, assembly GCA_001512865.1. Classification (GTDB taxonomy): domain Bacteria; phylum Bacteroidota; class Bacteroidia; order Bacteroidales; family UBA932; genus DMER64. The sequence continues at coordinate 4,467 of LFSY01000057.1, forward strand.
TACGGCATGAAAGTAAAAATGATCGAAGTTCCCGGATTTGCAAAAGGGATAGATGTTCCGGAAGATCTTAAGGAAGCGCGCAAAAGGATCAGCGCCTGTTGATGGTCACACGGCGTACTTCTTCTACTCCCAGTACAGATTCCAGACGCTTGATCATATTGTTGATCTCTTTGGCAGATCTGACTTCCAGATGGATGTCGCAATCAAACAGGGAATCCTGGGTGGTTACGGACATATTGTTGATGTTCAGTCCCCATTCCTCCGAAACGACCTGTGATATCTCGAACGTGATTCCTTTACGGTCGACACCGAATGCGTGAATATGAGCCGGGTAATAGGTGGTTTCATCGGCTTCCAGATCTACATTGACAATGGTCTCCCCATGTTCCGTAGATAATTTGATAGCCCTTTCGCAATTCCTGGTATGGACATAAACCTTCGCACTGCCATCCTGTGCCTCAAACCCCAGCAACTCATCACCGGGCAGCGGTGAACAGCATTTAGCAAAAATATACCGGGACGGCTTAATGGAAATATTCTGCTTCCTGAGTGCGCTCCTGATACAGGATTTGGCTTTGTAAGTAACAACGGCATCCAGCCAGTCTTTCTGGGGCATGATATTGGAATCGGTCCCGATCTCTACCCTGTCACCCCTTTTGAGCACAGTCTTTATGGAGCAAAGCATACCGTTCACCCGCGCGAACAGAGCATGATCCCCTATCTCGGAATGAATAACATAAGCAAAATCAAGCGCTGTGGCGTTGCTTGGCAGAAGGATCTGTTCCCCCCGGGGGGTAAACACACGGATATCGTCGTTGTAGAGATTGGCTTTTACCCCCTCCAGAAAGAACCCGTCCTTGTTGTTGAATCCGTCATGATATACCATGTCCTTGAGCGTTCCCCTGAATTCTTCAACCCAGGCATCCACGCCTCCGATACCCACATTTTTATGACGTTTGACTATGCATCCGTGAACGGAAGCTTCTTCCATCCGTTCGCTTTTTATATGCACTTCCGCCCATGTCCCGTGTTCTGTCATGAACATGCAGTGAAGCGCCTCGTACCCGTTGGCTTTGGGATTGTCCACATAATTGTGAAAACTGCCTACACGTTCCATATAAAGGTCCGTAAGCAGCGAATAGATCCGCAGACACTGGTTCTTTTCAGAAACGTCGCACGTGCCGCCTAACGTGGGCCTGAACACAATATTGAATACGTAGACACTTTCAAGACGCCGGAAAGGGACCTGTTTTTGCTTCATGTGGCGCCAGATGGAATAAATGCTCCTTATATCCTGGGTCATGACTGCATCTATCCCGTTCTCCTTCAGTATCTGCTCTATGGGCGCCACAAAACGGTTCCTGATACTTTGGGTCTCTACGGCATAATCTTCCAGAATCTTCTGGATTCCCGCATATTCTTCCGGAGACCGGAACCTGAAACTCAGGTTCTCCAGCTCGGTTTTGACCTTATAAAGTCCCAGTCGGTTGGCAAGAGGGGCAAAAAAGAAGTCGGTCTCCCCCGTAATTTTCATTTGTTTGTTCAGGGGCATGTCAGCCAGGGTACGCATGTTGTGCAGCCTGTCTGCCAGCTTGATCAATAATGCGCGAATGTCGTACTGAATGGTCATCAACATCTTCCGGATGTTGTCCACCTGCATGGAAAGTTCGTATTGTTCCTTCTTTTCTTTTGTCAGACCTTCTACCAGGAAGGCAATATCTTCCCCGAACAGCTCCCTTATCTCTTCGATGGTGTGCGGAGTATCCTCCACCACATCATGAAGTAAGGACGCAATGATGGGATTGGTCCCCAGGCCTATCTCTTCATTGACGATCCGTGCCACGGCAATGGGATGAAGGATATAAGGTTCTCCCGCCTTTCTGGTCTGTTTTGCGTGGGCCTGGTAGGCATATTCATACGCCTGCCTTATTCTTTCCAGGTCTTCCGGCAATCTGTTGCGGGCTGCATTCTCGAGGAAAATGTCACGCTGCTCCTGCACCAGCTGGGTATATTGCGCTTCGTTCTTTTTGCCCAATCGGATAATTTCCATATAGCAAATGTAAGCAATTTTGAGTATATTTGTCTCAAACAAAACACTATTATTATGACACATCAATTACCTCCACTACCCTTTTCTGCCAATGACCTGGCTCCGGCCATAAGTTCAGTAACCGTAGGGTATCATTACGGAAAACACCATCAGGCATACGTGAATAACCTGAACAATCTCATTGGGGGCACACCGTACGAGAATACCCCGCTTGAGACCATAATTGCCAAAGCGCCTGCCGGTCCCATTTTCAACAATGCGGCGCAGGTCTTCAACCACACTTTTTATTTTCAGCAATTCAAATCCCAGCATGAGGCAAAAAAACGCCCTGAAAATGAACTGCTCAGGGCCATCGAGAAAAGTTTCGGTACCTTTGACAAATTTATAGACGATTTCTCGAAAGCAGCTGCCACGGTTTTCGGCTCCGGATGGGCCTGGCTGATCAGGGAACATGACGGAAATCTGGCGATAACACAGGAATCCAACGCCGGGTGTCCGCTGGCTAAAAAACAAACCCCCATTCTTACCTGTGATGTATGGGAACATGCATACTATCTGGACTACCAGAACAAAAGACCTGATTACATCAAAGCGTTCTGGGAAGTCGTTGACTGGAAAGTGATCGAAAGACGTTTCAATGTATAAATGAAAAACCTTTCCCGGTATGTGATCTTAGGCGCAGCCGTTGCTGTGGCAGGGTTTCTTTTATGGTACTTCAGCAACATCCTGACCTACATACTGATCGCTGCCGCACTCTCCCTGATAGGGAAACCGGTCGTTTCATTTTTCAGAAACCTTCAGGTAGGGAAACACAAGCTGCCTGACTGGCTGAGTGCTTTTCTGGCATTACTCTGTCTGGTTGGGGTATTTATTGCATTTATTGTCTTTTTCGTGCCTGTGCTGGCTGATTTTGCAGCCACCATAGGGAATATTGACCTCACCGTTCTGGAATCCCGGCTGAGCGTTCCCCTGGACAGACTCAACGCTTTTCTGGATGAATTGTTCCATAATTCACTCGAACACGTTACCGTGGGCAGTCTTATACAGGCTGTCCTTTCCCCTGTCATTGACCTGGACCGCCTGGAGTTTTTCTTTGCCAGCCTGGCTGGCCGCACTGTGAATTTTTTCATAAATTTCTTTGTGGTAATGTTCATTACATTCTTTTTCCTGAAAGAACAGCACATCTTCACCAATATGGTTGCAAGTCTTTTCAGTGACAAGAATGAGCCCGGGGCGAGAAGGGCCCTGAAAAATTCCTACGCCCTCCTGACGCGGTATTTTATCGGTATCTTTGCCGAGATTGCCGCTGTCACCATACTGAACACACTCGGGTGGACTTTTCTTTGCGGCATCCCTTTGAGAATGGCGGTTGTGATGGCATTTCTTTCAGGAGTGCTTTTTGTAATTCCATACATTGGACCTCTGACCGGCATCCTTGGAGTTTTGTTTACCGGATTCCTGCATTATTATTATGCGGGCTCCTCCGCGTTTGGCATCGTATGGTTTCTTGTCCTGGTTTTCCTTGTATTTCTGCTTACCTATATCATAGACTTGCTCGCTTTTCACCCCTATATTTACGCAAAAAGCGTAAAAGCACATCCGCTTGAGATCTTTCTTGTGATCCTGGCCGGGGCGGGCATAGGCGGTATCACAGGAATGCTCATTGCCATTCCCGCCTACACGGTACTCCGCGTTTTCGCGGGTGAATTTCTGTATAACTTCAAAATTGTCAGGAAGCTTACCATACAATTCCGGCAAAGGGACAAAAAGGGGGCAAGATGATCGTCAAGGCTTTTCAGTTCGAAAAGATCAGGCCTTTTGCCCTTCCGGTTGCACTCATACTGGGATTTTTTTTTCATGAAACCTGTACACGCCTGCAATTCATCACCCCTTATCTGATCTTCCTGATCCTTTTCATGACTTTGTGTGATATCGATATCAGAAAAGTGCGCATACGTCCTATGCATGTCTGGCTGATGCTGTTTCAGCTGGCAACGGCCCTTGGGTTTTACTTCATGCTGCTGCCTGCCAATAAAGTGCTTGCACAGGGCGCCATGATGGGGATGCTCGCGCCGGTTGCCGTTTCTTCCACTGTGATTGCCGTCATGCTGGGTGCGCGCATGGAAAACATGATCACTTACACCATTCTTTACAACATGGTTCTGGCATTGACCGCCCCCCTTATCTTTTCATTCGTCGGACATCCTGCAGACATGACTTTCTGGGCATCGGCCTGGATGATCATTCGCAGGGTAGCACCGATTATCGTGTTCCCTTTGGCAGCTGCCGTGATATGCCAGCGGTTTATGCCCAGAATGAAAAAAGGGATCATCCGTTACCGGACTATCCCATTTTATCTGTGGGCCGTTGCCCTGATCCTTGTGATAGGACAAACGATCGATTTCATATACCACCAGGACCGGTCGGGCATTCCGCTGATCCTTCTCATGTCATTGATCTCCCTGGTGCAGTGTATCCTCCAATTCTCTTTCGGCAGATGGCTGGGCAAACGTTACGGAGATCAGGTGGGAGGCGGTCAGGCGCTGGGACAGAAAAACGCATTGCTTGCCGTATGGATGACGCAGATGTATCTTTATCCCATGGCCTCAGTCGTTCCTGCATCATACGTCTTATGGCAGAACATATGGAACAGCTGGCAATTGTGGCGTATCAAAGGGAAGGGGAACACTCCTGCAGGGCGATCGCAAGATGCAGCAGTGTAGCATTCCAGTTGATGGCAATTTCATTGGAAGCGTAAGATTCAACCACATCAACGTAACTTTCATCAGGTAATTCTGAAGGATAAAAGCATCCGTCCTGTTTAGCGGGGTTGGGACCTCCCACAAGGAATCCCGGGAGCGGCCCGGGGATGTCGTCGGTTGCTGCCAGACGGTGGTGCGGATTGACAGGGCTCTTGCTGCCCGTTCCCGTCACATAACAATAACCCAGGGGATTTATTCCCAACAGGTAATCCATATTGTGATACGCCTGGAGGAGGTAATCCCTGTTCCCGTTCAACCGGTAACCGTACAAAAGCGATATGGCATTGCTGCTGCAGCTTTCAGAGAGGCATCCCCAAAAGAAATCCCTGGCGGAATTGCCGTAAGAAGAGGCAAATGATGCCTCTGTTGCTAAAGAAATGATACTGTCACAGAAGGCAATCACCTGCTCTTTCATGGCATGGGGAGCCTTGTCGTGGGTCAGCAGGGCAAAATAACCCAGGCCGTCCACATTCCCCCAGGTGGGTGCAGAAAATTTTCCCGGGGCATATTCCATGGCTTTTTTCAGATAAGCGTCCTTCCCGGTTGTCAGGTACAATTCACAGGATGCCCAAAAAAATTCATCCCTGGCAGAACGGTCGCCATAAGCTCCTGTCTGAATGGCAGGAGAAAAATTTTCGTTCATCCTGAACTGATTGTATAAGGAATCGGGATTGTCCAGTGCCCATAGAAAAGCGGCTTCTGCAGCCTGTTCCATCCGGATAGCCGGTCCGGCATACTTTTCTACGTTTTTATAGATACGGGCAGCCTGTGCCATGGATGCTGCAAAATCCAAAGTGGCTGTAACGCTCTTTTGCACCACATAACGTGGCTTTTTACATTCCTCCGGCCTGATGAATCCTTCGAACTCCGGGGTGGTCAGCTTGTGATATACGCCGCCGTCGGCGGGATCCTGCATGGTCAGGCTCCACTCCAGGTTGTACATCATCTCGTCAAGTAACCGGTCATTTTGTGAGTACCCGGGATATTTTTCGTATCCGGCCAGGATAAGCCCGGTGGTGTAGGATGCATTTACTATGTATTTGTTGTAGTCACCTGCATCATACCATCCCCCCGGTGAAGAGATGACGGTCCCTTCCGGTCTGTCTTCCGAAGCGGCCGATGCATGGACCAGCACCAGTGTGTCCGGGTGACCGGGAGTGGATCGCTGCAAATAAAAAGCTTCCAGAGCCGTCAATGCCAGCGGGGCCAACACGTTCTCCCCGATCGTGAACACATGAGATGCGGACCCGTTTTCTGTCTCAATCCGGTACTCACCGGGCTGATTAAAAGATGTAAAATCAAGGATGGTACGGACTTTTGACGAAAATGGGGAAGGGATTATGTCCCCGGATTTTGCTTCAAATACAGAAGTGCCTGTAATAACGTCTGTGATCCGGAATGAACCGGTAAAAGAAGCATCCACAACGGCGACTTTTTCCTGGCCCGGATAATAGCCTGACTGGTTTACAAGTACAGTGTCCCCGGGAGTACAGGCGGTCAGCAGGATCAGCAAGTAAAGTGTTTTTTTCATGTTGTTTTGATTGTATGAGTTGATTTTTCTGTAAAGATACAGATAAGCAGGTAAACAAGCGCAGATACGGCTATACCGAATATAT
>LFSY01000035.1:0-2652 GCA_001512865.1 Rikenellaceae bacterium DTU002
GCTGAACCCGAAGATCGAGATCCAGCGTGTGCTCTCATTCCGGCTTTCGCCCATGAACAATGTCAGTAAAACCAACAAAAAGGCACCGATAAATAAAAAGTAAGAGAAAATCCGGTAGTATTTCAATGGAACAATATGGAGCAGATATATGAAAACTATCCCAAACAATATGTGTCCCATTTGTTTGAGCATGATGCTGAAAGTCGAGGTGTGTTCCATCACGGCAGCCCGGCTGGAAGAGGAATATACAAATACGAGTGAAAGCAAAGAAAACATGATGATCAATGCCCACAGGGAGGTGTCCCCTTTTACCCATTTGTTTGTTTTCCTGCCCATGATCTGATTTTATAAGTGTCTTACAGCTTCGCGGAACCGGTCCCCACGATCCTCGTAATTTCGGAACAGGTCAAAACTGGCACAGGCCGGAGACAGTAACACGGTGTCTCCCGGGGTTGTGTTTTCATAAGCCCGTGCAACGGCATCTTCCATAGTTGCCGTGTCAATGATACAGGGGACTTTGTCCCCGAAAGACCCGTGGAGTTTTTCATTGTCCAGGCCAAGACAGATCAGGACCCTGACCTTTTCCGCTACCAGGTCGTACAACGGGGTGTAATCGTTTCCCTTGTCCTGGCCTCCCGCGATCCACACAACGGGAGTTTTCATGCTTTCCAGCGCATACCACACGGAGTTGACATTGGTTGCCTTGGAATCGTTGATATACAGAACGCCCCTCACCCTGGCCACTTGCTCCATCCTGTGGGGGATGCTCTTAAAAGACATCAGGCTCTCCCGGATCACCGGATTGCCAATGTTCATGATCTTGGCAGAAAGCGCTGCGGCCATCGAATTGTATACGTTGTGTTTTCCCTGGAGGGCAAGCTCATTCAGGAACATTTCAAATTCAGCATCACCGTATTTGACCAACATCCGTTCTCCGTCTGTAAAGGCCCCCTGGGGAACGCTTGCTTTTTGTGAGATAGGCAGCATTTTGGCTTTCAGCACGATCCGGTTCAGGTGTTCCACTGAAATTTCATCGTCACGACAGAAAATAAAACAATCATCTTCATGCATGTTTTGTGTGATGCGAAACTTGGCCCGTACATATTCCCTAAGGTCATGGTCATACCTGTCCAGGTGGTCGGGGGTAATATTCAGGAGAATGGCAATATCGGCCTTGAAATCGTACATGCCGTCGAGCTGGAAACTGCTGAGTTCCAGAACATATATGTCATGGTCCTGTGTGGCGACCTGGTATGCGAAACTCTGTCCGACATTCCCTGCCAGACCCACATTCAGTCCAGCGTTCCTTAAAAGATAGTATATCAGTGAGGAAGTGGTGGTTTTGCCGTTGCTTCCCGTGATACAGATCTTCCTGGCTCCGGTATATCTTCCCGCAAACTCAATTTCCGAAATGACAGGTATTCCCGCATGAAGAATATCTTCCACGACGGGGACCGAATCGGGTATTCCGGGGCTCTTGACAACTTCATGGGCGGTCAGGATCAGGGGAAGGGAATGCATGCCTTCTTCAAAAGTCACATGGTGTTCCTCCAGCAATTCCTTGGCCCGTGGCTGAATGACCCCTGAATCGGAAAGAAACACATCGTACCCTTGTTTTTTTGCCAGAACGGCAGCTCCTACGCCGCTTTCTCCACCTCCCAGTATGACCAGTCTTTTGTTCATATAAAGTTATGATTATCTGATTTTCAATGTAACGATCGTCAAAACGGCAAGCAGTATGCTAATGATCCAGAAACGCACCACCACCTTGGGTTCTGCTATGGGTTCGACGGGGCCCTTCAAACGTACCGTACCTTCCACATCCCTTTTGTTGAATATATAATGGTCGTGTAAGGGTGCCCGTATGAAAATCCTTTCTCCCGGCACCTTTTCCCCCGGCTTGTACTGTCCCCGGGCCATGAGTTGTCGGGTGGCACGGATACGGGTATACTTGTACCATAACCTCTGGACGATCACCGATACACTTTCGGCTAAAAACACTCCGCAAAGAATGACCAGCAGCAATTCCACCCTGATCATCAAGGCAAATACTGCCACAATGCCACCGAGGGTCAGGCTCCCCACGTCCCCCATAAATACCTGGGCAGGGTAGGCGTTATACCAGAGGAATCCTATCAGGGCCCCGGTAAGCCCTGCCATAAACACCACCATTTCCCCTGAATTGGGGATGTACATAATATTCAGATACCTTGCATAGACTATGTGTCCCGACAGGTAGGCAAGCACCCCCAGGGTGATCCCTGCGATGGCCACCGTGCCGGTGGCCAGACCATCCCTGCCATCGGTCAGGTTGGTCCCGTTGGATACGGCCGTAACGACGAAAATGGCGACCAGAATGTAAACAAGCCATCCGGCTTTCTGGCCCGCCTTACCTTTGAAGGGCGTAAGCCAGGAATAATCGAAAAGATTGTCTTTCAGGAAAGGAATGGTAGTCTTGGTACTCTTCACATGACGGATATACCTCATATCCTCGATCTGTTCCGTAGTCTCGATTTCCGAAGGAACGTGGGCGATCTCGACTATCACCGCCTTATCGCTCATGTACAGGGAGAGTCCGACGATCAGACCAAGTCCAATTTGTCCGTAGATCTTAAGTTTCCCCTTCATTCCGTCTTTGTCCCTGCGTTGCAG
>LFSY01000035.1:2673-8188 GCA_001512865.1 Rikenellaceae bacterium DTU002
AAGCCATACCGTAGATACGAGAAGCAATTGCACGTAGAGGTTGGTAAGATCGCACAACAGCAATACCGATACGAGCAGTGAGACGATGATCACAAGCCCGCCCATGGTAGGTGTCCCGGATTTTCCGTTTTCTCCCGTTTTGATTCCCGTGTCGGTGATCTGGCTCCTTTTCAGACGGGCAATGATGTATTTTCCGGCCGTCAGAGAAATGAGCAATGCTATGATCACTGAAAAGATGGACCGTACAGAAATGTAGCGGAACAGGCCCACCCCGGGAAAATCCACGTTTTGTTTCAGGTATTCAAATAAATGGTATAACATATCATCCGGTCTTTAAAAGTTCTGTCAGGATCTCTTTGTCGTCAAAATGATGTCTCACGCCTTTCACTTCCTGGTATGTTTCGTGGCCTTTTCCGGCCACCAGGATGATGGCTCCGTGCCGGGCCGTTCTGAGTGCTGTCTTTATGGCCTGAAAACGATCCGTAATACGCAGGTGGCGGTTTTGCTGCTCCCTGCTCAGCCCTGCCATCATATCGTCCAGAATGGATTCGGGATCTTCAAATCTGGGATTGTCCGAAGTGAAAATGCACAGATCCGCATACTGGTCTGCTATCTGCGCCATAAGAGGCCGTTTTGTTTTATCCCTGTTTCCCCCGCATCCCACTATGCAAACCAGTTCCTGTCCCGGTTTCAGAAGATCCCTGAGTGTCAGCAATGCATTCTTCAGGGCATCCGGCGTATGGGAGTAGTCTACGACCGCAGTCAGGTCGTTTATGCCCCTTACGTATTCCATCCTGCCGCTGACGGTGGTCAGGGAGCTGAGATTCCTCAGGGCGTCTTCTGCCGGTATTTTTAACAGGACTGCACAGGCGTAAACGGCCAGCAGGTTATAGGCATTGTGCATTCCAATGAATGAACTCCATACTTCTGTGCCGTTGATGTTCAACAGCATTCCGTCCACCGAATGTTCCAGCACACGCCCCTTGAAATCGGCCATTTTTTTACACGCGTACGTATAGGTCCCGGCATGACAGTTCTGTATCATAACCTTTCCGTTCTTGTCGTCGTCGTTCACCAGGGCGAATGCCTGCCGGGGAAGCAGGTCAAAGAAATGCTTCTTGGCATCACGGTAGGCGGCAAACGTTTTGTGGTAATCCAGGTGGTCGTGTGTAAGGTTGGTGAAAATCGCGCCGGAAAAATGCAATCCTGAGATCCTGTTCTGTGCTGCCGCGTGAGAACTGACCTCCATGAAACAGTGGGTACATCCGCAGCGGCACATTCTGTCCAACAAGCTGTTGATGGTCAAGGCATCGGGTGTTGTATGGGTGGCAGGCAACTGCTCTGTGCCGACGTAATTGGCTATGGTGGATATCAATCCGCATTGATACCCCATTTGTCCGAACATCCTGTAGAGCAGGGTAGCCGTAGTGGTTTTCCCGTTTGTTCCCGTCACTCCTGTAAGCACCATTTTGGCGGAAGGGTGGTCGTAAAAGGCATCAGCCAGCCACCCCAGTGCCTGATGGGTGTCGGGTACTTCTATGAATGCGGTTCGGCCGGATAAGGAATCAATAACAGACCTGTCCTCAAGGCAGTCACGCTGGAAAACCACCCCAACCGCCCCGTTTTCTGCAGCCTGCCTTATGAACAGGTGTCCGTCAGTCAGGGTCCCGGGAAGGGCAACAAACAAACAGCCTTTGGTCACTTGTCGTGAATCCTGGCTGATGCCTGTCACATCCGCGTTGAGCGATCCCGTGATCACGGTTTCTTTCAGAATTTCAGTTAGTTTAGACAGTTGCATACCGGTACATTTGTTTATGCTGCTTTTTCAGGAGCCTCCAGGGGGGCGTTCCAGAAAGGGTTGGTGATGTATATATGGTCTGCGATTTTCTTGAATACCGGAGCGGCCCAGGAAGCCCCGTAAAAATTACTTCTTGTGGCACCTGAATACAAGATCACAATCATGCTGTATTTCGGTTCCTCAGAAGGGAAGTACCCTACGAAGGAAGCCTGATGCTTGCGGTACCCGTCGTGAACGAAAGCTCCGTCAAAGGCTATTTGGGCAGTACCGGTCTTTCCCGATATGCTGTAACGGGGATCATTGATCCTGGAAGCGGTCCCGTTTTCCACCACACCCCGCAAAGCCTTGTGGACAGCCCTGAGTGTGGAGGGGGTACACAATGTCCCGCTCAGGGGTGAATGGCTGAATTGTTCCATTATCCGTCCGTGTTGTGAAAATGATTCTATGAAATAGGGGGTGACCATTTTCCCGTTATTGGCTATGGCATTGTAAAACGTAAGTACATGAAGCGGCGTCAGCTGCATTTCGTACCCCATGGCAATCATAGGCAGAGAGAGACGCGACCAGCCGGCTTCTCCGGGGAACGGGATGCGGGCGCGTCCCTCTCCGATCAGCTCAATATTCAGCCTTTCATTGAGTTTCATATTATAGATCCTGTTGATGAACTGTTTCTCTTTGCTTCCGTATTTTTCTACGGCCAGTTTTGCAAAAGCCACATTGGACGATTTTTCAAAGGCCTGTTGAACCGTTATGGTTCCGTAAGACCCGCTGGCCTCCGAGAAAGTATTGCCGTAATAACGCCATCCGCCCCTTCCTGTTTCCACGCTGTCCGTAAGTTTTACGTATCCGTCTTCGAGCAGGGCCGTCAATGTGGCCAGTTTAAAGGTGGAGCCGGGATTGGTAGATTCGCTGATCGCGTAGTTGAAGGTCTCGTCGTAAGAACCGTCATGCATCCTTTTCATATTCACAATGGCCCTTACGGCTCCCGTTTCGACTTCCATGACCACGGCCGTTGCCCCCTCGAACGTCGCATCTATGGAGAGCTGTTCTCTCAGGGCCCTTTCTGCCGCCCCCTGAATGTCAATGTCTATGGTGGTAACGATGTCCAGGCCGTCTTTGGGAACGATTTCAGGGGTACTGGAAACAGGTACCCATTTGTCATCCCCCGAACGCCTGCGGACCCTTTGTTTGCCGGGAATTCCCTTCAGATAAGAGTTGTAGGCGTATTCTATACCTACACCCGTCTGTTCGTCCTGGCTTATATAACCGATGGTTCTGTAAGCCATGCGTCCGTAAGGATAAATTCTTTTTTCCCTTTCATTGACAATAAGACCTCCCCGGTACTGGCCCTCGTTGAAGATGGGGAATTGCCTGATCTTTTCAAGTTCTTCGTGTGACACCAGTCGGTTTCCCAGGGCGAGGTTGCGATATCCCGGACGTTTTTCAACACGGGCACGCATGATCTCATTTTCGTATTGGGCGGCAGATCTGTCACCAAAAAAGCGTGAAAGAGCCAGGGAAAGCCCTCCCAGGTGTCGGTTCAGCATGATATCGTCGGGAACGGAACAGTCCATCCTGATCTCATAAAAGGGAACCGTATTGGCCAGTACCCGTCCGTCATAACTCAGAATGCTGCCGCGGTAAGCCGGGATATCAATGGACCTGTAAACGATTGCATCCAACTGGTTTTTGTAGTCGGAAAAGAACTGCAGACGAATGATCCGGCCAACGGCAATCAATGCGATCAGCAGAAAAAAAATATAGACTATCATCATTTTATTTGATGTGGTCATGGGTTGCTTTTTATCCAGGCCGGAGGATTTTGCGGAGCTTGCAACTCCGATCCTTTTGCCTTCAGTTGTTTTTCAATTTCCTGTTGCTGGCTAAGTCTCATCAAGTCAGCGGATTTTCTTGTATACTCGGCATGGAGCAGCTGGAGTTCCTTTTCCAGTCTGTAATTGGCCAGCAATGTCCTCTCTACTGCGTTGTACATGCTTATGTACAGGATCAGCAGTAAAAAAATATACAGTATGAATTTCAGGTGTTTGGAGAGGATCCCTTCCAGCAAGATCCTTCCTCCGAGCAAAGTCGAGATGATCTGTTCCCCTTTACGCATAAGCAAGGTCCTCCGTTTTTTCGGCAACCCGGAGTTTGGCACTCCTGGCCCTGGTGTTCTCACGGATCTCTTCTTCTGCGGGGAGCACCGGTTTTTTGTTAATCGCCCTGAGCGATCCCTTTGCCGAGGCATCCCTTATGAAATGCTTCACCATCCTGTCTTCCAGAGAGTGGTAAGTGATCACCACAAGCCTTCCGCCTTTGTGCATCAGGGGGATGCTTTGGTGCAACATGCCTTCCAGTGCCCGCATTTCGTCGTTTACTTCCATACGGAGCGCCTGGTATATTTTGGCCAGGAATTTATGTTCCGCATAACGGGGGATCAGTCTTTCAACGGCACGGTTCAGTTCCCCCGTGGTGTTTACGGGACTGTTTGTGCGGGCGTTCACGATTGCGGAAGCCAGCGCCCCGGAATTTTTCAGTTCCCCGTACCTGAACAGCAGATTTGCCAGATCTTCCCGGGGGTATTCGTTCACGACCCGGGCCGCGGTTTTTTCCGATACCCTGTTCATCCGCATATCCAGCGGCGCGTCAAACCGAAATGAAAAGCCTCGTTCCATGGTATCGAACTGATGCCAGGAAACACCCAGATCTGCAAGGATGCCGTCTGCTTTCATTACGCCGTGATGTTTACAAAAATTGTGTATGAATCTGAAATTGGATTGTATCCAGGTTATCCGTCTGTCATCGGGCAGGTTGTTGTGAGAATCGGGGTCCTGGTCAAAAACCAGCAGGCGGCCCTCAGGTCCCAGTTGCTCCAGAATGGCACGGGAATGGCCTCCTCCGCCGAATGTGGCATCTATGTATATTCCCCCGGGCTTTATGGCCAGGGATGCGATACTTTCTTTCAAAAGAACCGGTATATGATACAAACCCATAGGAGGCAATATTATGACAGGAGCTTTTCTGCAAGTGATACATAGTCATCTTCACTGATCAGACTCGCGTGATAGGATTCTTTGGGCCACAATTCAATTTTAAAATCGGCCCCGGCAAAAATCACTTCCTTGTTAACGCCTATCATGTTGAGTAAATATTTGGGAATCAAAATCCTTCCTGTTTTTTCGTCAGGTTCGACGACGGCCCTGTTGCTCATATAAGCACGCCAGAGTACAGCATGTTCCCGGTTGAAAGAAGGATTCAAACGGGCTTTCACCGCTTCGGACTGTTTTTCCCATTCATCATAGGAATACATCTCGAGGCAGGGACTGAACAGATCCTTCTTCACGACAAAACGAAGCGGAATATCGGTGTCCGCCAGTGCCTTCAGGGCAGAAGGAAACACCAGACGACCTTTGTCATCAAGCTTCGCATTGTATTCTCCGATAAATTTGGCCACGTAGGTATGGTTAAATGTTAAGTGCAAAAATATAAAAACTTTTCCACTATATTCCATTTTATTACAAATTTTTCCACTTTGGCTCAAAATTTTTTAGTTTTGTATTGGAAGAAATGATCCGTTATGAGAAAAACCGTTTTTATATTATTGATATTCTGTGCGTTGTGCTCGGGCTGCAACCGGAATCAAGAGGGCTCTGAAAGCATCCCCGGACAGATCAGCGAAACAGTCCCGGAAGGAATAGTGGCAGATTTTTGCCATCT
>LFSY01000035.1:8232-10168 GCA_001512865.1 Rikenellaceae bacterium DTU002
CAGCGAAGGGGGGTGGATTATCGGCTCATAATGAATCTGACCCAAAAAGCCGGGGGCGTATTTGATCTGAGAAAACTGAAAGCCGGAAATGCCTACACGCTTCTCTACGAGCCCGGTTCTTCCTTGCCCTCCTATATGATCTACGAAGAGAATTTCAGAACGCATGTTTGTTTTTCACTGACCGACAGTCTTTTGGTTACCCGGTCCGAGTTTCCGCTCGAAATTGAAGAAAAAAGTATAGAAGTTACCATCAACAGTTCTCTGTGGCAGGACCTTGAGGATGCAGGATACAATCCTCTTGTGGCAAACGGGTTGTCAGAGGTGTACGCATGGACCGTTGATTTCTTCGGACTTCAGAAGGGAGATTCGTTCCGGGCTTGTTACCAGGCCTACATGCTCAACGGGAAAGAAGTAGAGGCGGGTCCCATCCTGGCCTCGGCCTTTATCCGTTCGGGACGCAGTCTTATGGCTTACCGTTTTGTACAGGACAGCCTTCCTGGGTATTGGGATCCGGACGGGGTGAACCTGCAAAGGGCTTTTTTGAAAGCCCCCTTAAAATATTCCAGGATCAGCTCCGGGTTCAGTTATGCCAGAAGACATCCCATAACACGGGTAGTGCGTCCCCATACCGGGATTGATTACGCTGCACCTTCGGGAACTCCGGTAATGAGCATCGGGGAGGGAGTGGTGGTTGAAAGGACGTATACCAGGGGCGGTGGCAATACCGTGAAAATAAAGCACAACAGCGTGTATGCCACAGCCTATCTGCATTTGTCCCGTTTTGCCAAAGGACTGACGGTGGGCAAACGCGTTGCCCAGGGAGAGGTCATAGGGTATGTGGGAAGTACGGGTCTGTCCACCGGCCCCCACCTGGATTTCCGTGTCTGGAAAAACGGGAAACCTATCAATCCCCTGACCATGGAGTCTCCCCCGGCCGACCCGGTACACCAAGAAAACATGGATCGTTTCAGAACCCATATTGCGTCATACCGCAGTTACCTTCAGCCGGAGTATTATGAGAAACTGGCACTCCGGATCATAGGACTGACCGGCATTTCTTTCAAATGACGTCTTTTTCCCTGGTCAGGTCATCTTCGGAATACTCCTCCCAGTGCGTGTCCTCTTCCCTCCGATGATCAATCTGGTCCAAAGGAACGATCTTACGCAATTCGAAATTCTGTCCCAGGTATTTTCGTCTGACCTCGGGATTGGAGGCCAGCTCATCTGCGGTGCCGCTTTCAAGAATGCTTCCTTCATACAACAGGTACGCCCTGTCAGTTATGGCGAGTGTTTCGTGAACGTTGTGGTCGGTTATGATCACACCGATTTCTTTTGTTTTCAACTGTGCCACGATCTGCTGAATGTCTTCCACCGCAATGGGATCGACGCCGGCAAAGGGTTCGTCCAGCAAAATAAATTTGGGGTCCAGAGCCAGTGCCCGGGCAATTTCGCAGCGACGCCTTTCTCCTCCCGAAAGCTGTATCCCGTAACTTTTGCGTACGGTCTGCAGACCGAATTCAGCAATAAGCCGTTCCATTCTGTCCTTTCTTTCAGCCTTTGTAAAAGGAGATAATTCCATCACGGACATAATGTTGTCCTCGACGCTCAGTTTTCTGAAAACGGAAGCTTCCTGTGCCAGGTACCCTATGCCTTTCTGAGCACGCTGGTACATGGGGTAGGAGGTGACCTCCTCGTCATCCAGGTATATCTTTCCCGCATTGGGCTTGATCAGGCCTGTGATCATGTAGAAACTGGTCGTTTTTCCGGCTCCGTTCGGACCCAGAAGACCTACAATCTCTCCCTGGTCTACGTGGATGGATACGTTTTTCACTACGGTTCTCAAACCGTATTTTTTTACCAGGTTGTGGCAATGTAAGCGCATACGTTTCAAAGATTAACTTATATCCAGGTTCAGGTCGTTCCTGAGCGCTGCGAA
>LFSY01000035.1:10264-12417 GCA_001512865.1 Rikenellaceae bacterium DTU002
ACCCTGAACCCGTCCACGATCTGCGGCGGACGGCGTGACAGGGTTGCCGACAGGTTGGGTTTGTCCCTGAACAGGTCGAAAAGCCCCGGGAGGACTTTTTCCAGGGACTCCGTGTCCAGGTCCTTTACGAGGGATTCTTCCTGTGGATCCTGCGGTTCCATCGCCTGTTCCTTTGCCAGCTGGTTTTTATGCATCAGTTTTTTGATCGAGACGGTGGAAGATCCGCCGGAAACAGGTGTCCGGGGTGTTTCTGAGGGTGCGGGAGCTGGCCGGGGTGTCTCCGGTCCAATGGCAGCCGCAACGCTGTTGCCGGTCGGCGGGCGTTGTTCCGGTTCTGAATCGGAAGGCCGCTTTGCAGCCGGCGTGTTGTCAGCCTGGCTCAGCCGGATCAGGGCCATTTCTACATGGAGCCTGGGATAATTACTTTGTTTGTATCCTGCCTCGGCCTGGGTGCAGATGTGTAATGCCTTGAAAAGAAAGGGCAGGGAGCAACGCGAGGCAAGTTCGCGGAATTTGCCGGCTGTTTCTTCACCGTATTCGATCAGGGGGAGGCTCTCAGGCTGTTTGCATACCAGAAGATCCCTGAAATGGGCACTCAGTCCGCCAATAAAATGGAGGGCGTTGAATCCGCGGCCCAGCACTTCGTCAAAAAGCAGCAGCATTTTGTCAAACTGATTTTTCAACGCCATTTCTGTCAGGCGGAAATAATATTCCCTGTCGAGTACGTTCAGGTTGGAAATGACCTGCTGGTAGGTTACGTCCTTTCCGCTGACAGCTATGCACTGATCCAGGAGGGTCAGGGCATCCCGCATGGCTCCGTCGGCTTTCTGGGCTATGACCTGAAGGGAATCCTGTCCTACGGTAACACCTTCCTTCACGGCGACCCCGGCCAGATGGCGGGTCATAGCCTTTATGGTGATCCGGTTAAAATCGAATACCTGGCAGCGGGACAGAATCGTAGGCAGGACCTTGTGCTTTTCTGTAGTAGCCAGAATAAAAAGTGCATAGGAAGGAGGCTCTTCAAGGGTTTTGAGGAATGCATTGAAGGCAGACTGGGACAACATGTGTACCTCGTCTATGATATAGACGCTGTATTTGCCAATCTGGGGAGGGATCCTGACCTTGTCAATAAGTTCGCGGATGTCATCCACAGAATTGTTGGAAGCCGCATCGAGTTCATGAATGGAATAGGAACGGCCTTCCGCAAAAGAAATACATGACTCACATGTTCCGCATGCTTCCATGTCCGGAGTGGGATCCAGACAATTGATGGCTTTCGCGAATATCCTTGCACAGGTTGTCTTGCCCACGCCCCTGGGGCCGCAAAAAAGATAAGCGTGTGCCAGTTGTTTTCTCTGGATGGCATTTTTCAGTGTTGTAACGATATTGTCCTGATCAACAACGTCATTGAATTGTTGTGGACGATATTTCCGGGCTGAAACTACAAATTGATCCATAAGGTGCAAAGATAAGAAATAATCCCTATTTTTGCGACCTGTGCCCATTATGGAAAAAATGACGAAACCGGTCAGTCTGACAACCCTTTCTTCCGGAATGAAATGTGCCGTTTTTAACACATCCTCACCGGTGAGTTACTGTGCTTTGACCACCCTGGCAGGGACAAGATTCGAACCGCCGGGTTTGTCGGGACTGGCTCATTTCTGCGAACATATGCTTTTCAAGGGGACCGTTCGCAGAAAGTCCTATCACATCAACAACCGCCTGGAAAGACTGGGAGGGGAGGTCAACGCTTTTACCACCAAGGAAGAACTTGTTTTACATACCACAGTCCTGAAGGAAGATACCGATAAGGCATTGGAACTTATGTCTGACCTGGTTTTTCATTCAGTATTCCCTGACGCCGAGATCATCAAGGAAAGGGAAGTGATCCTGGACGAGATACGTTCCTACAAGGATTCCCCGATGGACCTGATATACGACCGTTTTGAGGAAAAACTGTTTGCCGGGACGCCCATGGCCACACCCATCCTGGGAGTGCCGCGCGAATTACGTAAAATTACTTCCGGGCATATGAAACAGTATGTTCGGGAAAGGTTTGTTCCGGAAAGAATGGCGCTGACTATTGTAGGGAACATTGCTCCCCGGAGAGCCGGGATGCTGGCAGAAAGATACTACGGACTGCATGCATTTTC
>LFSY01000035.1:12516-14034 GCA_001512865.1 Rikenellaceae bacterium DTU002
TATTCTCCATACCTGGATACGGGTTTTGCAGGGATATATTTTGGGACCGACAGGCCCAACCTGGACCGTTGCAGGGAATTGACGGAAAAGGTGTTGAAAGAGTATGCCACCGTTTCCATGACCACCCTCCAGCTGGAAAGGGCAAAAAAACAACTCACAGGACAGATGTCCGTGACAGAAGACAACCATGAAGTGCAATGTCTGTCCATGGGCAAAAGCATTCTTTCTTTCGGGAAAGTCATCACCCACGGTGAGATGCTTTCCATGATATCAGAAATTACGGCTGCTCAGGTACTGGAAGCGGCCCGTCATGTCTGGGATCCCTCCGGAAGGTGTACGCTAGTGTATTTTTAACCATGGATGCGCTTCAAAGGTATCTGGAAGATCATTCAAAAGGAACCGGACCCGTCCTGGAATGGCTGGAAAGGGAAACCCGGTACAGGACTGTACATCCCAGGATGCTGGGGAATGAGCCTATGGGGTCTTTTCTTACGTTGCTGGTACAAATGATCCGTCCCCGAAACGTTTTGGAAATAGGTACTTTTACCGGTTATTCTGCCATCTGCATGGCCAGGGGACTGGAGCCGGGGGCCCGGATAGATACGATAGAAATTTTCGACGAACACAACGACCTGATCCGGGAGGCGTTCCGACGCAGCGGACTGGAGGAGCGCATTGTCCTGCATACGGGTGATGCATTACAGGTAGTTCCGCAGATGCACAGGGAGGGACGCAGGTTTCAGCTGGCATACATTGATGGCAACAAAAGAGAATATTGTACGTATTACCGGGATGTGAAAGCACTGCTGGATCCGGGGGGATATATCGTAGCCGACAATGTGCTCTGGGATGGAAAAGTCTGGGATCAGCGTAACAGGGATGCCCAGACCGAAGGGATCCGGGCATACAACCGTCTTGTCATGCAGGATGATGAGGTTTCAGCCGTATTGCTTCCTTTTGGCGACGGTGTTTCTATTTGTCGGAAGCATGCACCGTCAGTTTGTAAAACCAGCGGTTGAAATACAGGTTTCCTCCGCGCCATTCCACTTCTCCCCGTTGAAAATCCACCGTTTCTGAACGGGGATGTATCTTGGCAGGGAAAAAAGCTCCGCCGATGCCTGTGTTTACCGCCATTCGGTATGCATCCATGCCACGGGAATAAAACAGGCGCACCGGTTCTTCCTGAAGACCAAATGACTGGTCAACCGGAATCCATCCTATACCTTCCATGTAAGCCTCGGCCCAGTCATGCAGGTTCACCTCTCCGGGGTGGAGCATCCACCCGCTTTCCCACCTGGCCGGGATCCCCAGGCTTCTGCACATCGAGATGAAAAGCAGGCTGACCTGACCGCAATCGCCGTGACCGTTTTCCAGCACGTACAGGGGAATGCTTTCTATGGTCGAGTATTCCCTGGCACCTGCCCAGGGATACGTCCGGCTAATGTAGGTGAAGATCTTCTGGAGTTGCAGGAACGGGTTGGTCTCTTCTCCCACTACGCTTTTTGCCAGTTCCGCAAC
>LFSY01000035.1:14244-14421 GCA_001512865.1 Rikenellaceae bacterium DTU002
CTGGGAAGAGGCATCCATGCCCGGATGGTTTCCCCTTCCGGGACGGTGTTGGCCGGAACGGTAAGGGTGTAGGTGATGGTGTAGGTCCGGGGTTCAACCCTTTCCGTCTTTTTTGTCAGTGTCTGTTCCACGATGGAAGGAAGGTGTTCCTGCAGCAGGGGCGCCTTGACGTCCCGG
>LFSY01000067.1:0-2651 GCA_001512865.1 Rikenellaceae bacterium DTU002
GAGATTGCCTCGAACGATCCGGCCGGTTTTTTCTACGGTGTGCAGACCCTTTTGCAATTGTTGCCTCCCTATGTATATCAACCCGTTTATCAACCGGATCAGTACCTTCCTGAACATGAAATCCAGGTACCTTGTGTGCAGATCAGAGATTACCCCAGGTTTTCTCACCGGGGAATGATGCTCGACGTCAGCAGGCAGTTCTATACCGTAGAATATGTGAAACGTTTCATAGACTGGATGGCAAAACACAAACTGAACCGCTTTCACTGGCACCTGGCAGATGACACCGGCTGGCGCATAGAGATCAAAAAATATCCCCTGCTTACCGAAAAAGGCGCCTGGCGGGGTCCGGGCGAAGTCCTCCCCACCACCTACGGTCATCCCGGTCAAAGATACGGAGGTTTCTACACGCAGGATGATATACGCCAGATCGTGGCGTATGCCTCGGCGCGTCAGATTGAGATTATTCCTGAAATTGACCTTCCCGGCCACTCCAGGGCCGCTATTGCCAGTTATCCCGACATCCTGTGCGATCTGACAGATGAAGTGGAACTTAGCATTCAGGGAGTCAGCAACAACGTCTGGTGTGCCTCGTACGAAAAAAACTACAAAATGCTGGAAGACATTGTCCGGGAAATGGTGCAGCTGTTCCCGTCACAATATTTCCACATAGGGGGTGATGAAGTGGTCACCAGCCAGTGGGCCAGCTGTACCCGTTGCAAAGCCTATATGCATGAGCACCACATGGAAGACCCCATAGAGATGCAATCCTACTTTGTACAGCGTATGCAGCAGATCCTCAATAAATTCGGCAAAACGATGGTGGGGTGGGACGAGATCATGGAAGGCGGGGAGCTGGACCGGGAAAAGACCGTTATCCTTGCCTGGCAGCGTGCCGCCAACATAAAGGAGGCTACCCGCGCCGGATACATGGTCATAGCCCAGCCTGCACAATATTGCTACCTGGACATGAAACATACCCTGGCAGAAAGAGGCATGATGTGGGCCGCGATCTTTGATACAGACAAAGTCTATTCCTTCGATCCGGTGGAAACGCCGGGGCTGACACCCGATGAAGCCGCAAAGGTCCTGGGTGTTCAGGGGGGATTGTGGTCAGAATTACTGAACATGCCTCCCCGTATTGCCGAGTACCAGGTGTACCCCAGGCTTTGCGCCCTTGCCGAGGTAGCCTGGAGCCCCCGGGAAAACAGGAATTGGGAAGATTTCAGAACCCGCCTGGGTCAGACCCATTTCGACCGGTTGTATTACATGGGGATCCGTTTCCGCATTCCCCCGCCAGCCGCAGATTATGTAAACGGCTATATATGCGCCCGGAATGAGTATCCCTGGATGGTCATTCGCTATACCTGCGACGGGACCGTTCCGGGACCGCGTTCCCCTCTCTACTCGGGACCCATTAAGACACAGACTCCTGAGCCGTACCGTTTTGCAGCTTTTTACCGGGATGATATCAGCAGCCAGGCAGTTGAAGCAAAACTGCCTTACGACCGCTACCAGAAACCGGTAACAGAGGTAACCGGCAATATCGAGATCCATCCCCGCACACCGCTTTCACTTCTGGGCGATAACGATCCTGCGACTTATGTTCGTTGTTTTGCTCCCCTGGAAGAAGGAAAATTTCTGCAGTTTACTTTTGAAGAACCGCTGAACACCCCCGGGATCAGGGTTCAGACGGGTTTGCCCCATGTGATCATAGATCTGGTGGATTATGCCCGTGTAGAATATTCTCCTGACGGGATACTGTACAAAAGGGCCGATTGCTTATGGGTCAACGGAGGGTGCCGGTTCGTGCCCGACGGTCCCGTACGGTCCGTTAAACTTGTTTTTGAGAACGGGAATCAGCCGCTGACCTACTACCTGCAGGACCTTCTCATTGAAAAATAACCGCGTATGGATATTCTTCGGTTTTATTTGAACGGGACATTGCGGGAAATTGACTTTTCAAAGAAGGACAGTCCGTCTCTTTCCTGTTCCGTACTGCATTACCTGCGAGGATACGAAAAAATGACCGGGACCAAGGAAGTGTGCGGCAGGGGCGATTGCGGTGCCTGCACGGTAATTGTCGCTCATAAAGATCCGGCCTCGGGTAAAGAAAGCAGGATCTCGGTAGATTCCTGCCTGATGCCCCTGCCCCGTCTTCACGGAAAACATTTGCTTACCATTGAAGCCCCGGGAGAAATCCTGGATACCGAACCCGTCCGGGATGCTTTTCTGGAACAACGGGCGAGCCAGTGCGGCGTATGCTCCCCGGGTATGGTCCTTTCCACCTACATACATTTGAAAAACGGCCTTCCCCTGAACAGAGAGGAAATACAGCGTTCATTATCCGGAAACCTTTGCCGGTGCACCGGTTATCAGGCTATTGTGGACGCTGCTTTGTCCCTGGACAAAAATCCGCGTGCAAGGGGAACTTCTGAAAAGCCACTGGATTTTCTTCCCACTGATGATCATATGATCACATTTCGAAAAGACGGGGTTGTTTATGTCAGACCACGCAACATGGAAGAATTTCATCGTGTACGGAAAGCATACCCCCGTGCCGTCGTAGCTTCGGGATTTACCGGATCGGCCATGAACTGCGCGGGATCCGTGATAGACGTGTCCTCTGTCCGGGAAATGCTTGAAGTACG
>LFSY01000067.1:2766-3448 GCA_001512865.1 Rikenellaceae bacterium DTU002
GACACCATGCCGCTTTGCCTGGTACATGATGCGGTTTGTATTGTTTCGGGACCGCGCAGGGTGCGGCGTATCGAAGCAGCCCGTTTTACTACCGGTTACCGGGAAACGGCCCTGAAACCTTCAGAAATACTGATGGCCGTGGAATTCCCGCTGCCTGACAGGAAAACCCTCTACTTCGCACATAAACAGTCCAGACGCAGAAATATGGACATCAGCTCGGTATCCTTTGCGGCTGCGGTAACGCTGGAGGGAAAGAAATGCGCCGCTATCCGCCTGGCATACGGAGGTATGGCGGCCACTCCCGCGAGGGCCTTGCAAACTGAACGTTTTCTGAAAGGGAAGGTCTTTTCTGAGGGCAACTGCCGTAAGGCAACAGCATTTCTGGAAAAAGATTTCACACCCCTTTCGGATATCAGGGGCAGTGCCGCTTATCGTATGGATGTGGCAAAAAATATGTTGGTCTTTCTTTATGAATCTTATAACGGGAATCATGACTGATCCAAAATGCATACAATACAGGGAAGCCGCGCACGTATCGGGAAAAACCCGGTACATCCCGGACATGGAACTTTACCGGGGAACCCTTACCGGATATGCGGTTTCCTCTCCTCATGCACATGCACGTCTTGTTCATCTGGATACTTCCGCTGCAGCTGCCTTTGAAGGTGTGGCCGCCGTCATT
>LFSY01000067.1:3646-4215 GCA_001512865.1 Rikenellaceae bacterium DTU002
GGCCAGGAACATTATTACTTTGAACCTCAGGCCGCTTATGCGGTTCCGCTGCACCAGGGCGGTCTGCTTGTCAGGTCATCTACACAAAATCCAACGGACAACCAGCGTTTTGCAGCCTCTTTACTGAACCTTAAAGTTTCGGATATCGAGGTGCAGGCCGGTTGCCTGGGAGGAGGATTCGGAGGCAAGCAGGCACAGGCAAACTGGACTGTTGCATGGTCTTCGCTGCTGGCATGGAAAACAAAAAAACCTGTGCTTTTTGTGCTGGAAAGAGATCAGGATTTCAGGATCACCGGAAAACGTCATCCTTTCACTGTGAACTGGGAAGTTGGATTTGACAGCCGGGGAGAGATCCAGGCAGTTGACATTTCCATGGCTTACGATTGCGGATGGTGCAACGACGTTTCCATTGCCGTACTGCATCATTGTCTTTTCCATATGGACGGGGCTTATTACATACCCCATCTGAATGCCGTACTGTACGGTTGCAGAACCAACAAACCCAGCAACACGGCTTTCAGGGGTTTCGGCGTTCCGCAGGCAATAGCGGTCATTGAATCGGTCATTAC
>LFSY01000067.1:4275-4883 GCA_001512865.1 Rikenellaceae bacterium DTU002
AAGCAGGTCAACGCCTTCAACAAAAAACACGCCTGTGTAAAACAGGGACTCGCCATGGTTACGGGTAAATTCGGGATTTCCTTTAACGAGAGCTTCTTCAACCAGGCCGGAGCCCTGGTCAACATATACCGGGACGGATCGGTGCTGATCCATCATCCCGGAACTGAAATGGGACAGGGCCTGCACGACAAAATGAGAACAGTGGTTCACCGGGAATTGGGGATCTCTTCCCAATACATAAAAGTTTCGGACACCTCTACCTCTGTAATCCCTAACACCACCTCTACGGCAGCTTCCACGGGAAGCGACTTTTCAGGGGCGGCTCTTAAGGATGCCTGCGACAAGCTTAAGAAACGCCTCCACCCGATTGCTTTGAAAATGATGGGACTGGAAAAGGGTTTGCTTGTTTGGGAACATGATTCGGTAACCTGTAAAGAATATGGAAAAAGCATCCCTTTCCCTCAGCTCGCATTCCATTCCTATATGGTACTGGAATCCCTGAGTGAAAAAGGTTTTTACAAAAGGGAAAACATAGGATTCAGCCTGGATACCATGGAAGGACGGCCTTACTGGTATTATGTCATGGGATCGTCTGTTGCGCACGTGGA
>LFSY01000067.1:5015-11648 GCA_001512865.1 Rikenellaceae bacterium DTU002
TGGTGTACCCTTGAAAAGCTGGTTACGGATCCGTCTGGAAAACTGCTGACAGATTCCCTGGAGAATTATAAAATACCCGGCATTTACGAACTTCCGGAACGTTTTCATGTTGAATTGTTCCAGGGAAATCCCGAGCCTTTGAACATTCATAACTCAAGGGCCATTGGCGAACCCCCCCTTATCTATGCACTGTCGGTCTGGTTCGCCCTGCGCGACGCCAGGGGAACTCCGCTTCCGATCCCGGCTACCAGAGAAGATCTTATCAAACCATCATATCATGAAAAATAATATAAGGACCATCCTGTTTTGGGCAGTTTGCTGGGGACTGGCAGAAGCTTCCATAGGATACGTTCTCCATTTTGTTGAAAATTCCGCGGGAATCTTATTGTATCCTTTTGGAGCGTTCTGCCTGATCAGGGCTTTTTGGAAAAGCGGAAACAATATAATCGTTCCCGTAGCGGTTACGCTTCTTGCCGCAATTTTAAAACTGAGCAACCTGGCTTTTACTCCGCCAATATATCATTACAGGGTGTATTTCCCTGTATTGGCAATACTATCCGAAGGTTTTGCAACTTCGGGTCTTTTGTTCATAACCACACGGCAACCTGTGCAAAACCTGTTCACTAAACTGAAGATAAAAAAGTAACTTTTGTGTATAAATAAATTATTGTGGAAAAACCTCTTTTTTTCCTTATTTTCCAACAACAATATGAACATCCCCTATAAGCTTATTTCTATTATAAAAATCTGATTTACATTATTTTATATATCTTTATCAACAATTCAACAAGCTATTATCAGAAACAAGACCTTTAAAAGAAAAAAATATAATATTATTGATTGCTTCTATGGCTGATTTCGACCCACATAAAAATAAAGAGACCATTGACAGGGATTTTGAAGAGCAGATAAGACCCCGCGAGTTTACACAGTTTTCCGGTCAGGACAAGATCACCGACAATCTTAAGGTATTCGTGAAGGCGGCCCTGTTGCGGGGAGATTCGCTGGACCACGTATTGTTGCATGGCCCTCCGGGATTGGGCAAGACCACCCTTGCCCATATCATTGCTCACGAACTGGGAGTGGGATTGCGCATAACATCGGGTCCCGTACTGGACAAACCCGGCGATCTGGCCGGGCTGCTTACGGGATTGGAGACCGGAGACGTTCTTTTTATAGATGAGATCCATCGTTTGTCTCCTGTGGTTGAAGAATACCTGTATTCGGCCATGGAAGATTTTACCATTGACATAATGCTGGACAAAGGTCCGGGAGCACGCTCCGTTCAAATTGCTTTGCAGCCTTTCACATTGGTAGGGGCCACCACGCGCAGCGGTCTGCTTACTGCTCCTCTGAGGGCACGGTTTGGGATACAGTGTCACCTTGAATATTATGACACACCTGTATTGTTGCAGATAGTACATCGTTCAGCATCCATCCTGCAGGTAGAAATCGACAACCAGGCTGCCCATGAGATAGCGTCCAGAAGCCGCGGTACCCCAAGAATAGCCAATGCCTTGCTCAGAAGGGTGAGGGATTTTGCACAGGTAAAGGGTTCCGGAATCATTGACAATGCAATAACCCAATATGCCCTGGATGCTTTGAATATTGACAAGAGAGGTCTGGATCAGATGGATAATAAAATTCTATCCACCATCATTCATAAATTCAGGGGAGGTCCCGTGGGTATAGGCACCATAGCTACTGCCGTAAGTGAAGAGATTGGAACTCTTGAAGAAGTATATGAACCGTTTTTAATCAAGGAAGGTTTGTTGCAGAGGACTCCCAGGGGCAGGGAGGCAACCCAGCTTGCCTATCAGCACCTGGGCATCATAAAAGATGATCAGAGTAAATTATTTTCATAAAGCAGCATCATGAAAAAAGGAATATCATTTTTATTCATTACCATAAATTTCCTGTTGATTTCGGCCGGTGCGTATGCCTGTACTTCAGCTATAATAACGGGTAAGGTTACAGCCAATGGAAGACCATTATTGTGGAAACACAGGGATACGGGCCAGGAGCAGAACAGGATAGCTTATTTTACAACCGGGAAATACGCTTTTCTTGCGCTCGTAGATGCTCCCGACCAGGGAGGTACGGCCTGGACAGGGACCAACAGTGCCGGGTTTTCCATTATGAATACGGCTTCTTACAATTTGAAAGATGACCAGGTCAAAGAAATGGATCAGGAAGGGAAACTTATGTACAGGGCATTGGAAATCTGTGCAGGTACGGAAGATTTTGAACGTTTTCTGGATACATTGTCCAGGCCCCTGCGTGTTGAAGCCAATTTTGGTGTCATAGATGCTTTTGGAGGTGCCGCCTATTACGAGGTAAACAACCACTCCTGGGTCAGGATAGACGCCAATGATCCGGCAATTGCCCCGCACGGATACCTGATCTATACGAATTTCTCCTATACGGGAAGGAAAGACGAAGGTATGGGGTATATGCGGTATCAGACCGCCAGTGCCCTTTTTCTTGAAAAAGCGGCCGTTTCCGATTTTACTCCGCAATGGATATTTACCCACGTATCCCGGTCTTTTTATCATGCTTTTTTGGGTATGGACCTTTGTGATCCGGCATTTTCACCTGACAGGGCAAACGGATGGTTCATAGATCAGGATTTTATTCCAAGGCGTTCAAGTACCTGTTCCGTTGTGATAGAAGGGGTCCAAAAAGGAGATGATCCGCTCAAAACAATTATGTGGACCGTTATGGGGTATCCTCCTGCCGGAGTGTGTATCCCCCTTTGGGTGAACATGGGAGACCGGCAGCCGTACTTGCTTTTGGGCCAGGGAGATCAAAACAGGTCCCCGTTGTGTGAAATGGCCGTTTCCCTCAAACATCAGGCGTTTCCGGTAACAAGAGGAAACGGGTCGCGTTATATGTATTTTTCTCGCATTTACAACCGGCAGGGTACTGGTTTTATGCAGCAACTGGCTCCCCTGGAATCACGATTGTTCGAAACATACCGGGTATTGATTGAAGAACTGGAAAAAGAAGGTCTGTCGGGAAAAAGCCTTCCCAAAAAACGTATTCACCAGATGTATGACCACATCTCCCCGCAGATCACAGAGGCTTATGACAGACTTTGATGTACAAAAGATCCGGGATTTTTTAACGAGCAGATCAAAGGATAATATTCCTGGCAGCATAACGTTACAGGGACTTACCGGCTCTGCCGTCTATTTTCCCGTTGCATCGCTTGTTAAAAAAGGTCTGCAGAAAATTCACATTCTCATCCTGGAAAATTCAACCCAGGCATCCTATGCCGCGGGAGACCTGTCCGTCTTGCTCGGATACGAACACGTATATCTGTTTCCGGCTTCATACAGGGGAACGGGAAAAACCGCAAGGCAGGATGAGTCTTTCCAGGTACAGAGAACTACGGCCCTGAGAGCAGTTTCGGAATATTTCCGGCAACCCCGCGATATCATTCTGGTTTCGTATCCCAAGGCCCTGAAAGAAGGGATTCCGGAAAAGGAATCCCTCGATACGGGATCCCTTCAGATAAGTGCGGGTACTACATTATCCCACCAATCAATAAAAGAACATCTTTTTCAGGCGGGTTTTGAAAAAACGGATTTTGTAAGCGAACCGGGACAATTTGCCGTCAGGGGAAGCATAGTGGATGTGTTTTCCTTTTCGGACAACAGACCTTACAGGATCAATTTTTTCGGGGACCACATTGAAAACATACGGGTTTTCGATCAAAATTCTCAACTTTCCATAGAAGAACGCACTTCCGTTATGCTTACCCCGCAGCTCAGGGGAGCGCAATATCTGCTGAACGAGGTGGCGGATCATGCACTGGTCTGGTCGTTTAGGGAAGAATTCAGCGAAATTCCCGCAAACATACCGGTAATGGCTTTTTATGATTTGATGCAGGAAGGCCCCGTTGTCCGTTACGACACGGCTCCACAGCCTGTTTTCAACAAGAACTTTGTACTGCTGGTCAATGACATCAGGAAAAGAAAAGAGGCCGGCTACCAGGTGTACATACTTAGTGAAAACAAGGCACAAATCAGGCGCCTTGAAGAGATATTCCAAAGTCTTGACTGTCCCGTTCCTTTTGTTAAATACAAGGAAGTTTCTTTACACGAAGGATTTACAGATCACCAGAACAAAGTCTGCTATTATACCGACCACCAGTTATTCCAGCGTATCCACAGGGTTTATCTGAAGCGTTCGGTTCAAAAAAGCGAACAGATCACCCTGAATGATCTGACAGGCTTTAAAACAGGTGATTACGTTGTTCACATCGACCACGGAGTGGGCGTTTTCGGTGGATTGGTAAAAACCAATCTTAACGGAAAGGTGCAGGAAGCGGTAAAACTCATATACCGGGACAATGATGTATTGTATGTGAACATTCACGGGCTCCACAGAATAGCCAGATACAAAAGCAAGGAAAGCGAACCGCCCAGGATCTACAAGCTGGGATCCGGGGCATGGAACCGGATCAGGCAGCAGACCAAGAAAAAAGTAAAGGACATTGCACGAGATCTCATAAAACTTTATTCTGAAAGGGTTTCCGCAAAAGGTTTTGCTTTTTCGCCGGACACATACCTTCAGAACCAACTGGAAGCTTCTTTTCTTTTTGAGGACACCCCCGATCAGCTGCTTGCCACCCAGCAGGTGAAAAGCGATATGGAAAAACAGTATCCCATGGACAGGCTGATCTGTGGAGACGTAGGTTTTGGAAAAACAGAAATTGCCATCAGGGCGGCCTTCAAGGCGGTAACGGACGGAAAACAGGTCGCATTCCTTGTTCCTACCACCATACTTGCCCTGCAGCACTACCATACGATCTCGGAAAGATTGTCCGGTTTTCCCGTAAAGACTGAATTCATTTCCCGTCTCAAAACACCCTCCCAGACAAAAGAGATCCTGGAAAAACTTCAGGCCGGCACCATAGACATCATTATTGGAACACACAGACTGCTGAACAGGGATGTCTTGTTCAGGGACCTGGGTTTGCTTGTTGTCGATGAAGAACAGAAATTCGGAGTGGCAGCCAAGGAAAAGCTCAAATTGCTGAAAACAAACGTAGACACCCTTACAATGACGGCTACGCCAATCCCGCGTACATTGCAGTTTTCATTGATGGGGGCCAGGGACCTTTCCATCATTCAGACACCGCCGGCAAACCGGCTTCCCATACATACGGAAGTGCAATTGCTTGACGATCAGATTATCCGGGAAGCAATAGACAGAGAATTGGAGCGGGGAGGACAGGTGTTTTTCGTACACAACCGTGTCATGGATATTGAACATGTTGCAAGGACTCTGCAGCAAATCCGCCCGGGCTTGAGAATTGCCATCGGACACGGCCAGATGCCCCCTAAGGCCATGGAAAAAATACTCCTCGATTTCATTTGCGGAGATTACGATCTGTTGTTGTCGACTTCAATTATTGAAAACGGAATAGACATCCCCAATGCAAACACCATTATCATAAACAGGGCCCATCTTTTCGGTCTGAGCGATCTGCACCAGATGAGAGGCCGGGTAGGGCGTTCTAACAGGAAAGCGTATTGTTACCTGATCGTTCCTCCTCACGACGCTCTTTCAGAGGACGCCAGGAGAAGGTTAAAAGCGCTGGAATCGTTTACCGAATTGGGAAGCGGATTCAATATTGCCATGCAGGACCTCGACATCCGCGGTGCAGGGAATCTTTTGGGAGGCGAACAAAGCGGATTCATTGCCGAGATGGGATTTGAAACGTATCAGCGCATCCTGGAAGAGGCTTTTGCCGAGCTGAACCAGGGGGTGGAAGAACCTTCGGAGATGTTCAAAAAACCGTCGTTCAGTGCTTCTTTTGTCTCTGACTGCACCATAGAAACCGATCTCGAGGTGATGATCCCCGATGACTACATATCGCAGGTTTCGGAAAAAATGCGCCTTTACAAGGAATTGGACAGTATAAAGGAAGAAGAGCGGTTGCAACGTTTTTTCACATCCCTGGAAGACCGTTTCGGTCCTGTTCCCGAACCGTTGAAGCAACTGGGATACGTGGTACGCCTGAGGCAATTGGCCGTAACGGCGGGCTTTGAGCGTATTGTGCTGAAAAACGGCATAATGCTTGCATATTTCATATCAGATCCGCAATCAGGCTATTACAAGACAGAACTTTTTGCAAATATTCTGAATTACATTTCGGCACACCCGAAGGATTTTCAGGTCAAAGAACACAAAAACAAATTGTTTGTAAAAATACCTCATGTGAAGCGTGTTGAAGCGGCTTATAATTTTTTAAAAATTTTTGCAAAACCCTGAAAAAGTGCGACATTTGCAAGCTATGCAAAAAACTGGAATCCGGCTTTCCGCTCTCGTTTTGTTTTTTATGCTCGCGGGAACGGCTCAATCCCCTGCGCAAACCATGGACGCATTAGGTACATTTACCCCGTATTCCATGTTTGGCGTGGGAGAAGTTGTGCGTCCGGGAACCTCGCTGAACAGGTCCATGGGAGGCATCGGTGCCGGACTGAGGGACAACCGCTACATCAATTACCTGAACCCCGCTTCGGCCTCGGCCCGCGACTCTCTTTCGTTCATGCTCGATTTCGGGCTCATGCAAAACAATTTCATGAATACGGACGGAATCCGCTCCTCTGCTTACAACGC
>LFSY01000067.1:11722-13633 GCA_001512865.1 Rikenellaceae bacterium DTU002
TATCGTTTTGTGGAAGACGAGAGCCGTGAGGATATTCTGGCCAACGTAGGGGCTTTCCGGTATTATCATTATGGTCAGGGAAGCATAAACCAGGCTTTTGCCGCTTTTTCTGCCACATTTTTCAAACACCTTGCCGTAGGTGTCCAGGGCATGTATTTCTTCGGGAATATTGAAAAGAATGCGCAAGCCATATCCATCTCTTCTCCGGAATCTTACGGAACGCTCAAAACCGGCTATGACATTGTCATAGGTTCATTTGGAGCACAATTCGGAATGCAGGCCTTTGGAAATTTCAATTCATCCACTTCTTTTACGGTGGGAGCAACATTCCAGCCGTCTGCCACCCTGAGGGGAGATGTGACCCGTTTTGCCAAAATGGAAAAAGGGTCTGTCATTGATACCGTTTATTCCGTATTGAACGAAGGGTCCCGCATGTCCATCCCTATGGAATGGACGGTCGGATTCTCTGTCAGAAAAAGAGATAAATGGGCTTTTGGAATTGATTTTACGCAGGCAGACTGGCGTAAATCAAATTTTGCCGAAACCCCGGGCATCAATTTTCAACCTGCACTCAGCCGCACGTTCAAGGCTGGATTCGAATTTACCCCCGACCGTTACAGCATACGGTATTTTATGCGCAGGTGGACATACCGGATGGGTGCCTATTACGATCAGTCGTACATGATGCTCAACGGGCAACAGGTGACAGCCACGGGTGTAACGCTGGGGTTTTCGGTTCCCATATACCGCTGGTATAACTCCGTGGGAGTATCGATTGATGCCGGTCAGCGCGGAAGTATTGAAAATAATCTTATCAGGGAACGGTATATTATGTTAATTTTGAATTTCAATTTGCACGATATTTGGTTCATTAAACACAGATACAATTAAAAACAGAGAAAATGAAAAAGCTTGGAATCCTCATCACATTGGTTATGTCAGCTTTCATAACACAAGGTTACGCCCAGTCCGGAAAATTTGGAGCGACACCGGAAGACAGCGTGGAATGCGTGAGATATTTGTCTTTCTATAAGGATTATTACAAGAACGGGAACATCCGGGAAGCCCTTCCCTCATGGAGGGGCGCCCTGAGGAAATGCCCCGTGGGTGTTACGCAGTCTTTATACCAGGACGGACAGAACATAATCAAATTCCTGATCCATCAGACAAAAGACGCCGAACTCAGAAAAGAACTTGTAGATTCGCTTATCCTGATGTATAACATCCGTATTGATAAATTCCCCACCAGCAAGGCACTCCTGAGCGCTTACACATTCAAGGCATACGATATGGTCACCTTTTACAAGGAAGATGATATGAAGATCTTTGACGCCTTACAGGATGTGGTGCGATTCGGAGCGGAAAATACAGACCACGGGATACTTGTCCTGAACATGCAATACGCCACCAGCCTGTTCAAGGAAGAAAAAATGGATGCGGACAAAGTGATAGAGGTGTATCAGCAGATAAGTTCCATATTCGATCAGAAAACACAGAACGGCAAAGATGAAGCGGTCGAAGAAGCCAAGAACAATTTTGAAACGCTGTTTGCCATTAGCGGCGTTGCCGATTGTGACAATCTTCTGGCCCTTTTCGGACCACGGTTTGACGAGAACGCAACAGAGATATCCTATGTCAAACGTGTCGTGCAATTGCTCTCCAATGCCGGTTGTGAGACTTCGGACCTTTTCCTGAAAGCCGTTGAACGACTTTATGAAATGGAACCGTCCTACAATTCTGCGTATTATTTGTACCGGCTTTACTCTGCCAGGGAAAACAATGAAAAAGCCGTATCGTTCCTGCAACTGGCGATTGATTCAGATTCCATTGATGACCAGACAAAAGGGGATTACCTGATGGAACTGGGCACATTCTACTTCAAGAGGATGAGCAACAACGCCATTGCCGCAC
>LFSY01000067.1:13717-20443 GCA_001512865.1 Rikenellaceae bacterium DTU002
CCACCCTGGCTGAAGAAGCCGACCGTCTGATAGCGACTTACAGGCAATATTTCCCCACCGCAGAAGAAGCCTTCATGCACGACCTGTCCGATGGCGCCAGCTATACGGTCAGGGCCAACGGGCTTTCCGCCACAACAACAGTCAGAACAAATAAATAGATAATGGGAGTTCGTTCCCGGAACACAACGCTGATCATGGTAGCAACGGGCCTGTCTCTTGCTACCATGTTTGTCTCGTGTAAAAACCGGGTCACCACCGTGGGGTCGCTCGAAAACCTGGACAGCATTCCTACGCAGACTATTGAAAACATGGAAGGGTGGCAGGTGGAAGGAGGCAAGGTACGGGGACGACTTACCGCTCCCTATATGGAAAAATATACACGCGGTGACGATCCGTATGATATTTTCCCCAATTCGTTCCGGGTGGAAGCGTATACGCCGGAAGGAACGCTTGAAACGGTTATCACCGCCGACAAGGCCGTACACCGTACAGGAGAAGAACAGATATGGATCGCCACCGGCAAGGTCCTGGTACATAATCTTCTGAAAGAAGAAACCATGGAAACGGACACCCTGTACTGGGATCAGCAAAAAAAAACAATATACACGCATTGTTATGTCAGGCTTACCTCTCCCGATTTTTTTGCACAGGGCTACGGGATGGAATCCGACGAAAGGGCAACCAATGCCAAAATCCTGAGACCGTTTGATTCTTACGGATACATTCAGCAGGACACTTTGTCCAATGAAGAAAAAGAATTATCTTCGCGCCCTGATATAGAATCACAACCTCAACCATAAAACAAACAAGATGGCAGTTCTGGAGAAGATACGAGTACAGATGGGTATATTTATTACCGTACTCATTGCTATTGCCTTAATTTCATTTATTGTAGATCCGGGCACATTACAATCCGCTATGTCTATGTTCTCTTCCAAAAACGACGTGGGAGAAATGAACGGGCAAACCATTACATACATGGAGTACAGCAAAAAACTGGAGACCATGGGCAACCTGCAGCAGGCTTTGACGGGGGCCTCTTCCCTGGACGAACAGTCGCAGGAGGCCGTTGAACAGGGTACCTGGCAGACATTCCTGAAGGACCTGGTGTATATGCCCGCCATAGAAAAAGCCGGGATCCGCCTGGGAGACGAGGAATTGTTTGATATGGTACAGGGGCGGGATATTTCCCCGGTCATTATCAACGATGCACTCTTTAGGGGAGAGAACGGCATGTTTGACCGGAGCCGGCTGACCATGTTCGTCCAGAATGCCACGGCTGATCCCGAAGGGGTTGCAGGCGTTTACTGGATGTTTATCCAGGACAACATGCAAACAGACAGAATGTTTGCCAAGTACAGTTCCCTCCTGTCCAAAAGCAATATCATCACACCCGTGGAATTACGCAGGGACATGGAAGAGAACAACATTACCTCCAATGTCAGCTTTTCACTTACCCCCGTTTCATTTTCCCGCGACACCACAATATCGGTAACCGCACAGGAGATCCGCAAGTATTACGATGAACACAAGCATCTGTACAAGCAGGTGGCAACCAGGGACATTGAATACGTGGTATTTCCCATTGAGCCTTCGGAAAAAGACATAGAGCTGGCAAGGGAAGACATTGAAAAGGTTTACGGGGATTTTGCTAATACACAGAACGTAAGGCAATTTCTGGCCCGCAATTCCGACAAACCCCTGGATACGTACTATTATAAGAAAGGAGAACTGGTTTCCATCTCTGCCGCCCTGGACAGTTTTGCCTTCGCCGCCACATCACGCGACGTGCTTCCGGTCTATAAGGACGGGAATTTCTTCCGTGCGGCCCGGATAGCCGATATCAAACAATTGCCTGACTCGGTATATGTACACCATATCTTACTGCAACAGGCGGCCGGTGAGGCGTCACGTATTGCAGACAGTCTGCTGAACATCCTGGGCCGCACTCCGGATCGCTTTGAAGAGCTTGCAGAAGAATTTTCCGCAGATAAGAATCCCAATTTCCGTCCGGGCGTGATCGGTTGGTTTTCCCGCGAAGCAGGTATTCCGGGAATGGAATCCGTTTACGAGGCACAGCTCAACAAGCCTTACAGGATCGAAACCCAGTATGGCACACATATCGTCAAGGTCAGCGAACGTACGCGTCTTCACCGGAAAGTACAGCTTGCCGTCCTCGTTAAAGAAGCCGTTGCCGGGAAAGAAACCTATCAAACCATTTATTCCAGGGCAAATACACTCTCCACACAGAGTAAGAACATAGAGGAATTCAACCGGGAGGCCAATCAGGTCAATATGTTCGCCGTACCTGCCATGGGAATTGCCGAAAATGCGAAAACCATTTCCGGTTATGAGCGGATGAGAGAACTTGTCCGCTGGGCATTTGAAGCCAAACTGGGAGAGGTATCGCCCGTTATATCGGTAGACAACAACTATTTCTTTGTGGCAGCCGTCTCGGGAATTCATGAGGAAGGGATTGCAACCCTGCAGGAAAAGCAGGCCGAGATAGAGTCCTTGCTCATTCTGGAAAAGAAAAAAGACCGCATCTACGATCAGATCAAACAGGAACTGGCCGGTCATACCACACTCGAAGCATGGGCAGAAGCCACCGGAAGGACCATTTCCACACAAACCGGGATCGCATTCGGATCTTCACAGCAGACCGATCCCAAGTTTGTAGGGGCGGTGTCGGGAGCTCCGGAGCAGGTGCTGCTCGGGCCGGTTAAGGGAGAAATCGGGGTATACGTGTTCCGTGTGGACGAACGGCTGGACGGAGCCTTTTACACAGAGAACGATGCCAGGCAATTTGCAACCTATCTTTCTGACATACAGGTTCAGATGGTTCCTATGGTGTTGCAGGAAAGTGCGAAAGTCGAGGATAATCGCGCCCGGTTCTTTTAGCGGCTGAAAAGAAAGTGCATGATGTCCCCGTCCTGCACCACGTAATTTTTGCCCTCCACGGCCATTTTGCCTGCTTCGCGACAGGCGGTCTCGGAACCGTAACGCATATAATCATTGAATTTTATCACTTCGGCGCGGATAAAGCCGTGTTCAAAGTCAGAATGAATAAGCCCTGCAGCCTGCGGGGCTTTTGTTCCTTTACGATAGGTCCATGCCTTTACTTCCATTGGTCCCGCAGTGAAATACGTTTCCAGGTCCAGCAGGTCGTATGCCGCCCGGACCAGGCGGGAAACCCCCGATTCTTCCAGCCCCATGGCCTCGAGGAACATCTGGCGTTCCTCGAAAGACTCCAGTTCTGCGATCTCTGATTCTATCCGTCCTGCAACCACCAGGTACGGTTCGTTTTCTTTTTCCAGGACGGCGGCTACTTTCTCTGTATAGGCATTTCCGGCGAGGGCAGACTTTTCATCGACATTAAACACATACAGGACCGGCTTGTTTGTGAGCAGGAACAGTTCCCGTGCCATACGTTCCTCGTCCTGGGTGATCAGGGCCACTGTGCGGGCATTCTGGCCCCGGCTCAGTGTATCGCGGTACCGCACCAGCAGGGCGGCCAGTTTGGCTGCCTGTTTGTCTCCTCCGGTAACGGCCTGTTTCTGGACTTTTGCGATCCGGCTTTCAACCGTCTCGAGGTCCCTGAGCTGTAATTCGGTTTCAATGATCTCCTTATCCCGAAGCGGATCAACGGAACCGTCTACGTGCACCACGTCCGGATCGTCAAAACAACGCAGGATGTGGAGGATGGCATCGGTCTCCCTGATATTGGCCAAAAACTGATTTCCCAGTCCTTCTCCCTTGCTGGCTCCTTTAACGAGCCCGGCAATATCCACAAAGTCCACGGTGGCCGGGACAATGCGTCCGGGATGTACCAGGGAAGCCAGCTGTTCCAGCCGGGGGTCCGGGACCTGTGTGGAACCCAGGTTGGGCTCAATGGTACAGAAAGGGAAATTGGCTGCCTGGGCTTTTCCGGAAGAAACACAATTGAACAGGGTTGATTTTCCCACATTGGGAAGCCCCACAATACCGCATCTTAATGCCATAAGAATTGTCTTTATATATTGGAAGGCACAAAACTAACAACTTTTTACGAATTGTCCTTTTCATTCGGTTCCATCAGCTTATCTTACCTCCATGATACGTGTAATATTATGCCTTGTGGTATTCTGGAATGTAGAAAATTACTTTGATCCGTTTGACGATCCCCTGACCCTTGACGACGCTTTTACACAGGAAGGAAGTTACGGATGGACCTGGTCCCGTTTTATAAAAAAGAGCAATGAAATAGCAAAAACCCTGATTGCCTGTGGTATACAGGAAGACGGTTCATGGGAAGCCCCATGCCTTGTCGGATTGTGCGAGATCGAAAACTTTTTTGTACTGTACCGGCTGACTTCCGACACCCCCCTGGCCCCGCTCCGTTACGGCATCATACACAGGGATTCCCCCGATCCCCGGGGGATAGATGTGGCCCTGCTATACCACAGGGACCGGTTTAAGCCTGTCAAAACAAATTTTTATCCCATTACGGAAGAAGACGGGAGCCGGGTGGAAACGCGTGAAATACTCTACACCAGCGGGGTGATTGATCAAAAAGACACGCTTCATGTAATGGTAAACCACTGGCCTTCCAGACTGGGCGGAACATCGGCCCAAAAACACAGGATGACCGCCTCGGCAATCCTGCTTCGCATTACAGACAGTCTGCTCCGGCAGTCTCCCGGGGCACGGATCCTGATCATGGGCGATTTCAACGAACAGCCCGTGACCCCTCCCATGGAACAACTGACATCGGGCGCCATGGTCAATGTATCCGATCGTGCCA
Organism: Rikenellaceae bacterium DTU002; assembly: GCA_001512865.1. Classification (GTDB taxonomy): domain Bacteria; phylum Bacteroidota; class Bacteroidia; order Bacteroidales; family UBA932; genus DMER64. The sequence goes on from LFSY01000067.1 coordinate 18,501, forward strand.
CGTACAAATACAGGGGTGCCTGGGAATGCATAGACCAGTTCCTGGTCAGTCCCGCGGCAGAAAAGGAGGTGGAATATGTGAAAACCATGCGTCTGCCACATCTGCTGGAACGGGACAGGACCCACCTGGGGTACAAACCCCGCCGTACTTACCAGGGGCCCGTTTATAAAGGCGGAATAAGTGACCACCTGCCCATAACCTTAAAATTTATTACCTTTGTTTCTTATGGCCTCACAACCCGTTAAGACACCCCTGATGGACCAGTACTTTGCCATTAAGGCCGAGTATCCCGAGGCGCTTTTGCTCTTCAGGGTAGGTGATTTTTACGAAACTTTCGCAGAAGATGCCGTCAAAACATCCAAGGCCCTGGGCATTGTGCTGACCCGGAGGGCGAACGGAGCCGCCTCTTCTGTTGAACTGGCCGGATTTCCCCATCACGCACTGGATACGTATCTGCCCAAACTGGTTCGGGCAGGCTATAAAGTGGCCGTATGCGACCAGCTGGAAGACCCGAAAATGACCAAAAAGATCGTTAAAAGAGGCATTACCGAGGTGGTCACCCCGGGTCTTTCCTACAACCCGCAACTGCTGGAAGCTTCACAGCACAATTTCCTGGCAAGTCTTTTTTGCTGCCACAACGGTCAGGCCGAGTTGGTCGGCATGGCTTTCACCGATATATCCACCGGGACAGTCCAGATAGCCCAGGGAGACACTTCGTATGCCGAAAGCCTTTTGTCCCAGTATGCTCCCAGGGAGATCCTCGTGCAACGGGACCGGGAAAAAAAATGGAAAGCCCGCCTGGGCAATTCCTTTTATTTTTCTACCATAGATGACTGGGCATTTGTGCATGCAGCGGCGGTAGAAAAAGTAAAAACCCACTTTGGGGTGGACAGCCTGAAAGGATTCGGGGCCGAGAACCTTCCTTTGGCCGTTTCGGCGGTGGGGGCCATGCTCTTTTACCTGGAGACGAACAAATACGACAGCTACAGTCACTTGTGCACCTTGCAGCGCATTGATCCTGAACGCCTCATGTGGCTGGACAAATACAGCATCCGCAACCTGGAACTGTTCCCGCGCCAGGACAATCCGGAAAAAGGAGCCAGTCTGGTCGAAGTGATCGATAAAACAAACACCCCTATGGGAGCCAGGCTGTTGCGCCAGTGGCTGGTGATGCCCTTAAGAGACCTTGATGCCATAGACGAGCGTCATCAGATCGTAGCGTGTCTGCTGGACCAATGGGATTTGACCGGAAAAACACGAAAGATCCTTTCCCAGGCGGGTGATATGGAAAGACTCATATCACGCGCTGCCGCCGGAAGGATCACGCCCCGCGAAGCCGTACAGCTCAAATCATCCCTGGTCTGCACTTCCCGCATCAGGAAAATGATCTCACAGACACCCGGCACAGAGCCGGTCCGTAGCGGCACCGACAACCTTGACGACTGCAACGGCCTGGTGGAGCTCCTGGATAAAACGCTTGTTCCGTCTCCTCCCGCCCAGTTGGGCAAGGGACAGGTCGTCGCTTCCGGGGTGGATCCCCGGCTGGACGAGCTCCGTCATATAGTGTCGCACAACAAGGAATACTTGCAGGAAATGCAGCAGAAAGCAGCTGATCAAACGGGAATCACATCCCTGAAGATCGCTTTCAATAACGTTTTCGGGTATTATATTGAAGTACGCAACACCCACCGGGACAAAGTCCCTTCTTCGTGGATCCGGAAGCAGACGCTTGTCAACGCAGAAAGGTATATCACCGAAGAGCTGAAATCCTATGAAGAAAAGATTCTGGGAGCGGAAGAGCGGATCGCACAGCTGGAACAGGATATTTTCAACCGGGTGATCGGGGATGTAAGGAAGTATATCCGTCCCATTCAGGAAAATGCCCGTATCCTTTCATGGCTTGACTGTCTGCTGGGATTTGCGGTTCTTGCAAGGGAACAAAA
>LFSY01000031.1:0-2936 GCA_001512865.1 Rikenellaceae bacterium DTU002
GAGGTCATGAGCAAAGCGAGTAAAGAATTCATATATACTACATTTTCAAATTTCCCAGGTAAGATATACTTGACCTGAAATTGCTGTTAATAGATAGACTTGCTGTTCCGCTCAGGGAGATCTTCAGGTAGCATTTTATGGTTTCGGCGGATTCTGTTGTCGCGGTAAAGAGGATCGTGTACCCTTTCCGGGGGTCAAAAGAAATTTCGGGCTCTACCTGCCTGTCCGCAAGCTCGAAAGCCAGCCTGGCAGGATTGGCCGGCGGGGAATAGGACCTTCCGAAGTACGGGAGGTACGCAGATACGCGGTTGCTGTCAAATTTCATTTCATATGCGGGAGAAAGCATTACAGACCTTCCCCCTGTGGGATTCGCCCGGTCAAAGACAATCAAAAAAGAGCCGCTTCCTATGAGCGTTTTCACCTGTTCCCCAACAGCAGCCTTCCTGGCCGCCTTTTCTTCCCTGCGAGACTGGCCGTGTGCCCCCGCAGAGACAAGGAACAGCATGCAAAATGAAAGGATGAGGATTTTTTTCATATCAGAGAGGATAAATCAGGTATTGGCTTCGTTTGGCTTTGAATTGTTCCAGCGGCTCGTACCAGGAGGCTGCAATTTCGTCCGCAGTCTTTCCTTCCAGGATCATGCTGCGCACATAGTCCACGCCAACCAGTTTTTCAAAATATGCAGTGAAGAACGCTTCTCCCATACCGGTACTTTCGTTCAGGTTCCTGAAGGCGTCAATAATGTATGTCAGATCAAATCCGTTGGCCCAGATCACTTCGTCTGGCGGAGATGTCCTGAGGTCCGCGCCCTGACACAGAATCCCATTTTGCGGAGGATTCATGGCTCCCGGAACCGGCTGCGGGGTAAAAGAAAAGTCATATCCGGTCATTTGAGGATGCCCGTACACCTGAAAAGGAAAGGCAGTCCCCCGTCCCAGGCTTACCGGAGTTGCCTCGAAAAGGCAAATGGAAGGATACAGGTAAACGGCGCGGTTGTTGGGCAGGTTGGGAGAGGGTTTGACGGGCAGTTCATAGTGTGTGCTGTGTGTGTAATGCAGACACGGGGCAACTGTCAGACAGGCCCGGAGGCTGTCCCTGAGCCAGAATTCCCCGTTGATCATGCAAGCCAGTTCTCCAAGAGTCATGCCATGCACTACAGGGATGGGGATGATCCCTACAAACGAACGGTACTGCATATCCAGAACAGGTCCGGAAACAATATGCCCGTTGGGGTTTGGCCGGTCCAGGATGATCAGGGGTACCTGGTTTCTGGCACAGGCTTCCATAAAATAATACATGGAAGAGAGGTAGGTGTAAAACCTCAGCCCAACGTCCTGTATGTCAAAAATTGCGATATCCAGCTGTTGCATGAGGCTGTCCTGCGGAATGTAGGCGGAACCGTAGACAGAAACAACGGGAATGCCCGTGTCCGCATCTGTGTGATGATCTATCCGGGTGCCCGCATCTTCGTTCCCCCTGAAGCCGTGCTCCGGGGCAAAGATCATACGAATGTCAATACCCAGTGAGATCAGGCTGTCTACCAGGTGGGTGCGGTCAATAAGGGCCGTATGGTTGGTGAGCACCCCTACCCTTTTTCCCTCCAGAAGAGGAAGGTAAGCTTCCGTGTTTTCGGCTCCTGTGCGGAGCGTTGTGTTTTCCGTGGCGTTCCCGCAGGAACCCAGGAAAAGGGATACACCCAGCATCCCAATGTAAAACATAAGTTTCATGCGTCTAAGTTAGGAAAAAATTGTATCTCGGCATTGTTTTGTATTTTTGTCAAACTAACACAAAGGCTATGGCAGGTAAGCTCAACGCTAAGATTCCGGAAGGTCCCCTTGAATTAAAATGGAAGCGGCACAAGGATGCTCTCAGACCTGTCTCTCCTGCCAACCGGGCCCGGATGCACATTATTGTGGTGGGAACGGGACTGGCCGGGGCTTCGGCAGCGGCGGCACTCGGAGAACAGGGGTATCGCGTGAATGTGTTTTGCATGAGCGATTCTCCCCGGAGGGCACATTCCGTCTCGGCCCAGGGAGGAATCAATGCAGCCAAGAATTACAGGAACGACAACGATTCTGTACACCGCCTTTTCCTCGATACCCTCAAAGGGGGCGATTACCGTTCCAGGGAAGCCAATGTGTACCGGCTGGCCGAGGTAAGCAACGGCATTATTGACCATTGTGTTGCGCTGGGCGTTCCCTTTGCCAGGGATTACGGCGGATATCTTGACAACCGTTCTTTCGGGGGTTCCCTCGTCAGCAGGACTTTTTATGCCAGGGGCCAGACCGGCCAGCAGCTTTTGATCGCTGCATACGCTGCACTCAGCAGACAGGTGGCGGCAGGAACCGTTACGGTACATTGCAGGCAACAGATGATGGACCTTGTGGTAGAGGACGGGAAGGCAAGGGGAATCATAACGCGCGATATGGTTACGGGAAACATTGACCACTACCCTGCCCATGCGGTCGTTCTGGCCACCGGCGGATACGGGAATGTCTATTACCTGTCCACCAACGCCATGAATTCAAACGGATCAGCCCTCGTGCAATGCTGGAAGAAAGGGGCTTTTTTTGCAAATCCCGGTTTTGTACAGATACATCCCACCTGCATTCCTGTTCACGGGGATCATCAGTCCAAACTGACCCTGATGAGCGAATCGCTCCGGAACGACGCAAGGATTTGGGTCCCCGGGAATCCGGAGGATGTCAGGGCGTTAAGGGAGGGGAAAAAGAAACCCTCACAGGTAGCGGAAACAGAAAGAGATTATTATCTGGAGCGCAGGTATCCTTCCTATGGGAACCTGGTACCCAGGGATGTGGCTTCACGTGCGGCAAAAGAACGTTGCGACGCAGGTCTGGGCGTCAGCAAAACAGGCAGGGCTGTTTTGCTTGATTTTTCGGATGCTTTGGCAAAAAAGGGAAGACAGGAACTTGAAA
>LFSY01000031.1:3007-11004 GCA_001512865.1 Rikenellaceae bacterium DTU002
TGTTTGCCATAGGTGAAGCCAATTTCAGTGATCACGGAGCAAACAGACTGGGCGCCTCGGCACTTATGCAGGGGCTGGCGGACGGATTTTTTATCCTGCCCTACACACTTCCGGGATACCTGGCCGGCAAGGTGGGCGAACCCTGTCCGGACGTAGCGTCGGAAGTGTTCCGGGAGGCACGTTCTGCTGTTGTTCAACGGATAACGGCACTCTCGGCCTTACAGGGAACAGTCCCCGTGGATCATTTTCACCGTAAACTGGGAGGGTTGTTGTGGGAACACGCCGGCATAGAACGATCTGCCGGGGGCCTGGCATCCGTACTGCCTGAAATTGATCAACTCGAGGCGTCTTTTCTGAAAGAGGCCGGGATTCCCGGAAGCGATAAAACAGTGAACCAGGAACTTGAAAAAGCCATACACCTGCAGGATTACCTGACACTGTCCCGCCTGATGACCACCGATGCCCTGCACAGGGAAGAATCGTGCGGAAGTCATTTCCGGACCGAAAGCCAGACAGCTGAAGGAGAAGCGCTCAGGAATGACAGCCGTTTCCAGTATGTGGCGGCATGGGAATACGGGGGGGAACGGGAAACGCCGGTATTGCACACCGAACCTCTTGTTTTTGAAAACATACAAGTAACAGACCGTAAGTACAGATAAGATGCGTTTTGTATTGAAAATATGGCGGCAGGCAGGGCCCAGGTCCAAAGGATACTTCCAGCGTTTTGACACAGATCAGGTTTCAGGAGATACGTCTTTCCTGGAACTGCTTGACATAATCAATAACCGCCTGGTGAAAGAAGGCAGTGAAACGATAGCCTATGACCACGACTGCCGGGAAGGGATATGCGGGGCATGCGGGTTGTACATCAACGGCAGGCCTCACGGTCCCGATGACGGGATCACGACCTGTCAGTTGTATATGAGACGGTTCAGGGATGGGCAGGAAATTACCGTCGAGCCTTGGCGCAGCGGCGCTTTTCCAGTGATTAAGGACCTGATGGTTGACCGGAGAGCCTTTGATAAAATTATGCAGGCCGGCGGTTTTGTGAGTGTCCATACCGGGAGTGCTCCCGAGGCACATACGATGCTCATAACCAGGGAAAAAGCCGAGGAAAGCATGGATGCCTCGGCTTGTATCGGCTGTGGTGCCTGCGTGGCTTCCTGTAAAAACGGATCGGCCATGCTGTTCGTGGCCTCACGGGTTAGTGCATTGTCGCTGATCCCGCAGGGAAAACCCGAGGCGGCGCGCCGGGCGCGTGCCATGATAGCCAAAATGGATGCACTTGGATTTGGATCGTGTACCAATATTGGATCCTGCCAGATGGAATGTCCCAAAAATATTACGGTTGCACATATTGCCCGCCTGAACCGCGAGTTCTTGTATTGTAAACGCTAAGTCCCTCAATGGTAACGGTTAAGGATGAAAGAACAGACAGCAGATGGTCCGCATGTTCCGGAAAGTTGTCTTCAATGTAGTCCTTTATCACCGCACGCATGTAAGGGGTCGAATACAGGATCTGCAAGGTGTTACCGTCAGCCTGGCAGGGGATGGTGAACATGGTCCCGGATTTGTCGGAAAGAGAGAGGAACAGGATGTTACGAACCAGTTTATAGGAGCTTGTGTATACCTCGCCGGAAGAAAAAACAAGGGAATAGATCCCGGAATAGGGATCGTCCCTGGACGAACCTGCAACGCTGATGGTCAGCGGTTCTTTCAGCATGGCCCTTATGTTTTGGTAATTTTCCGTTACAAAGGGCATGAAGGATTGAATGTCGGAAGCGTCTCCTCCTTCCACGGACACGGATACCGAAACTTTTGAAGTGTCAATGTGCCAGGTCCCCACATAGGCATTTTCTACGAATCTGGCGGGATTCCCGTTGCATCCGTGAAGAGCCGTGATGAAAAGGACCGCGGCCGCTACAATCCAGGCAATGCGTTTATTGTAAAAAACAGGCATATACGCTGTACAAAAATAATAAATTATTCAAAATGAATGCATTTTACATGCTCAATCACATACCGGTCCACGTATCTGATACAAAGACGGAAAAAAAGCCCCTTGTGCTGCTTCACGGGTACCTGGAAACACTCCAGATATGGGACACATTCAGCTTGTTGACCGAAGATGCTTTCAGGGTCATTGCACCTGATCTTCCCGGGCACGGCCTGACAGGGACATACAATGTTAACACAGTTGAAAAACAGGCAGATATGTTGTTTGAATACCTGGAAAGGCAACAGATAGGGACTGTGTTACTCGCCGGTCATTCCATGGGCGGTTATGTAGCCCAATCCTTTGCCATGAGATACCCCGGGAAAGTATCGGCTCTTGTTTTAATGCACGCTGTACCATGGCCAGACAGCGATGAAAAAAAAGCAGCCAGGGACAGGGACATTGAAAAGATACAGATGGGGAAACTGGAACAGGTGGCCCAAAGGGACGTCCCGCTTATGTATGCTCCGGGAAACAGGAAAAGATTGAACGAAATCATCGAAAGCACACTGGTGCAGGCCGGGATACACGATCCTGCGGGAATCGTTGCCAGTCTGAAGGGAATGAAGGAAAGGCCTTCTTACGTGGAATTCCTGCATACCCTCGCCTGTCCCCTGGTGTTTTTTTTCGGAACGCAGGACAGTTATATTTCTATGGAACGGGCTATGGAAATGGAAGCCATGTACCCCCATGCCAGGGTGATATACCTGCACGGTTCGGGCCATAACGGTTTTGTAGAAGAACCGCATGCCGTTGCGGAAACGTTGCGTTCCCTTATCTGATCTGGAAATTGATCGGGAAGTTGTATCGCACTTTCACGTTCCTGTCGCGCTGCCTGCCCGGAGTCCAGCGGGGAGAGGAAGAAACCACACGTACGGCTTCTTTATCTATGGAGGGATCCAGGCCTCGAAGGACGGTCACATTTTTTACATAGCCGTCCGCATCTACCAAAAATGTAAGCACAACGCGTCCCTGAATTCCGTTTTCTTTGGCCAGATCGGAATATACGATCCGTTCGTGGACCCATTTGGTGAAAGTATTCTCATCACCTCCCATGAATTTGGGTTTTTCTTCCACAATGGCCAGGGGAATCTCTTCTTCTTCCACTGCCTCTTCCGTGTTGGTGGAAACATAATCCCGGATCTCTATGGCAAAGGTACCGTCGTCTTCCGTGTCAATAAAAACATCTTCTTCAATAACAATATCATCTTCCACAATCTCTATGGCATCTGACAGCACGGGTGTAAGGGGCATCTCGGGAAGAGCAGGCGGTGTTTCCATGGTAACAGTAATCAGATTCACGTTCCTGTCGTAGGTCTTGTATTCAAAAGCGGCAAGAACCACAACAAGAGCCAGGATCAACCCGATCTGGATAAAAGCAGTCTCTTGTTTTCAAGATCTGCCCGGGGGCTTTTTTTTGTTGTCATAGTATTTGAGCTTTGGTTTGGCGGACCATACCGGGATCGAACCGGTTACCTCTTGTCCCGAAGACAAGCACCCTTCCCAAAAGAGCATATGGACCGGCAAAACTATAACAACAAACACAGAAACAATCCCCGTTGTAATGTGTGCAACAGGTGTGCCAGAATAAGCTACATCAGACAGCTACCAGAGAAATGTCCCGAAGGGGTATCTGCCCGCCTGTATTTCAGCCGCCATGCCGTAGAGGTCTTTGCGCAATTTATCGGTGTTGATCTTTTCCCTGGCCGATATGAAAATGCACGGATCGTGCAATTTGGACATCCATGTTTTTTTTAGATTGTCAAGGCTGTAAGGCCCTTCTTCCGTTTCTCGTTCCTGAAATGCGTCAATTTTATTAAAAACCAGATATACAGGCTTGTCGGCACATCCGATCTCACGTAGTGTGTCACTTACAACATGCATCATTTCCTGGAAATTGGGGTGGGAAATATCTACAACATGAATAAGTACGTCGCTTTCACGCACTTCGTCGAGGGTGCTTTTGAAGGATTCAACCAGCTGAGTGGGCAACTTGCGTATAAAACCCACGGTGTCACTTAACAGGAAAGGTATATTGTCCACGACCACCTTGCGCACGGTTGTGTCAAGGGTGGCGAAAAGTTTATTTTCGGCAAACACGTCAGTTTTTGCCAGAAGGTTCAGCAGTGTGCTTTTTCCAACGTTGGTATATCCTACAAGAGCCATTCTGACCAGCGCCCCCCTGTTTCCGCGCTGTGACATCATCTGCCGGTCGATCTTTTTCAGTTTTTCCTTCAATGCGGCAATTTTGTCGAGGATAATACGTCGGTCCGTTTCAAGCTGCGACTCCCCCGGACCGCGCATTCCTATACCGCCGCGCTGCCTTTCGAGGTGGGTCCACATGCGGGTCAAACGGGGAAGCAGGTATTGATACTGAGCCAGTTCTACCTGTGTCTTGGCGTATGCCGTTTTTGCCCGCTGGGCAAAAATATCCAGAATAAGATTGGTTCTGTCCAGTATTTTAACGGAAAGGGCTTTTTCAAGATTGCGCAATTGTGAAGGAGACAGTTCATCGTCAAATACAGCTATGTCAACCTCTTCTGTCTTAATATATGCCGAAAGTTCTTCAAGTTTCCCACTTCCCAGGTAGGTGCCGGAGTGCGGTTTGTCCATTTTTTGAATGAACCGTCCTCCTTTTGCAAGACCGGCAGTATCGGCCAGAAATGCAAGCTCGTCCAGGTATTCGTTGAAAAGGGCAGGGTCGGTCCCTGGACGCAGGACACCAACAAAAACAGCCTTTTCTTTTAGTGCAATCGGTTCCATAAGGTGTAAAAAAAGCGCCCGTAAAAAATAGGAGCGCTTTGTATGTATTTTAAGAGTATTGCGTTATCTGAGCTGGAAATTCAGTGGGAAGTTATAGCGTACCCTGACAGCTTTGTCACGTTGTCTTCCGGGCGTCCAGCGCGGGGAAGAGGAAACAACGCGAACGGCTTCCTTGTCAATGGACGGGTCAACGCCACGCAGTACCGTTACGTTTTTCACATATCCGTCGGCGTCAACGATAAAGGAGAGAACAACGCGCCCCTGCACACCGTTTTCCTTAGCGACCTCGGGATATACAATGCGTTCAAAAACCCATTTGGTAAAGGTGTTCTCGTCACCTCCCATAAATTTGGGCTTTTCTTCCACAATGGCGAGCGGAATTTCTTCTTCTTCCACTTCTTCCTCCTGGGTATAGGAAATATAGTCGCGGATCTCTACGGCAAATGAAGCGTCATCTTCCGTATTAATGAAAATATCTTCCTCGATGGTGATATCGTCTTCAACAATTTCTATGGCGTCAGAAAGAACAGGAGCCTGCGGTACTTCAGGCGGCGGGGGAGGGGTTTCCATTGTAATGGGAATTTGTTCTTCTTCAATGATCAATTGTGTTTCCGCTGTAATCATGCTGATATCCTTGTCGTAGGTTTTGTATTCGAAGGCGGCAAGAACAACAACAAGAGCGAAGACCAAACCGAGTTCGATAAACAGCATTCTCTTGTTTTCAAGATTGGCTTTTGGACTTTTCTTAATTTCCATTGTTTTAAGCTTAAATTTTGTGGACCATGTCGGAATCGAACCGACGACCTCGTGCATGCCATGCAAGCGCTCTAGCCAACTGAGCTAATGGCCCATCCCGAACCGCAAATGTAAAAAAAATATTTTAAAAAACAATTTCGTACTTTTGCCGCCATACAAGGCAAATAATATGATACTTTTTCACATTCACGACGCTCAGTTAGTTATAAGCAACAGGCGTGCCATAAAGAAATGGATACAAGGGATTATTGAATCACACGACAAAAGAACGGGAGATATCAATATAATATTTTGCCGGTCTGATTATTTGCTCGAGCTCAACAAGAAATACCTGGAACACGATTATTACACAGATGTGATAACCTTTCCCTACAGCGAAGAAAAGAAGGTATCCGGAGATATTTTCATAGATGTCGATACAGTAGCCTGCAACGCAGAGACTTTCCGACAATCTTTCGGGAATGAATTATTGAGGGTGATGATACACGGTGTGTTGCATTTGTTGGGACTGGATGACAACAATGAAGAGAATGCACATATAATGAGGAAGGCCGAAGATACTGCACTCACAAAAATTACTGTTGATCCCGTCCAATGAATATAGCGTATGACATAATTGTTGTCGGAGCCGGGCATGCCGGATGCGAAGCTGCTTATGCGGCGGCAAAACTCGGATCAAAGACATTGCTGATCACAATGGATATGACAAAAATGGCCCACATGTCATGCAATCCGGCCATTGGAGGAATAGCAAAAGGGCAGATTGTCAGGGAAGTAGATGCATTGGGAGGGGCAATGGGCCTGGTTACGGACAAAAGCACCATTCAATTCAGAATGCTGAACAAATCCAAGGGGCCGGCCATGTGGAGTCCAAGGGCACAGTGCGACAGGATGCTGTTTTCTTCTGTATGGAGGGAAACGTTAGAAAACACACCCGGATTGCATATGTGGCAGGATCAGGTCGTATCTTTACTCTTCGAGGGAGATAAGGTCGCAGGCGTGATAACCGAATTTGGACAAGAATTCCGGAGCAGGGCTGTGATCCTGACAAACGGCACATTCCTGAACGGGAAAATATTTATAGGATGGAATTCAACACCGGCCGGAAGAATTGGTGAGCCGCCAGCGATAGGGCTCAGTAAGCAGTTAAAGGACAGGGGGATAGAGCTGTATAGAATGAAAACCGGAACACCGCCCAGAATTGACGGAAGGACGGTTGATTTTTCCAAACTCGAAATCCAGCAGGGCGACAAGGATCCCCGGAAGTTTTCTTTTCTCAACATTCCTTCAGCCATACAGCAAAGAGGTATTCAGAAGCATTGCTATATGGTCTATACCAATTCGGCAGTGCACGATAAGCTGCGGGAGGGTTTTGAGGATTCACCCTTGTTTGCCGGAAGGATTGGCGGAAGAGGTCCGCGTTACTGTCCAAGTATTGAAGATAAACTCAGAACGTTTGCCGATAAAGAACAACACCCTCTTTTCATGGAGCCTGAAGGCTGGAATACGAACGAGTACTATTTGCAGGGGTTTTCGTCTTCTCTGCCCATTGATATTCAAATACAGGCAGTTAGAAATATAAAAGGACTGGAAAACGCCGTATTTTATCGTCCTGCGTACGCTATAGAGTACGACTACTTTCCCCCAACACAATTATTGCATTCTCTGGAAGTTAAAAACATACCAGATCTGTATTTTGCCGGACAGGTCAACGGAACGACCGGATACGAAGAAGCAGCGGCCCAGGGAATCATGGCGGGCATCAATGCCCACAGGAAGATTCATAACGAAAAGCCGCTTGTTTTAAAACGGGATCAGGCCTACATAGGGGTGCTTATTGACGATTTGATAACAAAAGGTGTCGACGAGCCGTACAGGATGTTTACGTCCAGGGCGGAATACAGAATTTTACTTCGACAGGACAATGCAGATGACAGGCTCACGGAAATCGGTTATCAGGCAGGCCTGGCAGGCGAGGAACGTTATCGTTTGTATAGGGAAAAATCAGCAAAAAGAGACACATTGTTGTTTTGGCTGGAAAACAACTCCATCTCCAGGGAAGAGGCCAATGATATGCTGAAAGAAGCCGGATCGACACCGGTGGATTCAAAACGTAAGTTTTCTGACCTTTTATGCCGGCCGCAGGTTGTGTGGAACGATATAGAACAATTTGTTCCACGTGGAACACTGTATGGAGAAGACGCGTTGGCAAAAGAAATATACGAGTCTGTAGAAATTGGTTTGAAATATAAGGGGTATATTGAAAGAGAAGCTTTGTTCGCGGGGAAAGTCATGAGACTTGATTCCCTGGCAATTCCTGAAAACTTTGATTATGCAAGGATCCACTCGTTGTCGACCGAATCAAGACAAAAACTTCTGAAGGTAAAACCCCTGACGATAGGGCAGGCTTCAAGGATCCCCGGCGTCTCACCTGCGGATATTTCGGTTTTACTGTTGTATTTGGGAAGGTAGCTGCCTGTAA
>LFSY01000138.1 GCA_001512865.1 Rikenellaceae bacterium DTU002
CCCAGGGACGAGGTGGCCATAGTGCCCCAGATATCGGGTATCGTATCTGATCTGTACAAGGAAGCCGGACAAATGGTAAGTGTGGGTGAAATCATAGCAAGGATCAAGGTGATCCCGGAAATGGGGACCCTCAATGCCGCCGAATCCAGGGTGACGCAGGCCAATCTGAACCTGGAGCAGGCCCAAAGGGTGTATGACCGCACCAGCGAGTTGTACGATGCCAAGGTCGTTGTAAGGGAGGAATATGAAAAAGTGGAAACCCAGCTGAAACTGGCCGGTGAGGAACTTCGCAATGCCCAGGACAACCTCGAGATCGTCCGTGACGGCATAGCCAAACGTTCTTCGGCCGCCAGCAATACGCAGATCCGGTCCACCATCTCGGGTATGATCCTCGACGTACCGGTAAAAGTGGGGAATTCCGTAATACAGGCAAACACCTTCAACGCCGGGACCAGCATTGCTACGGTAGCCGATATGAATGACATGATCTTTCGCGGGAACATTGATGAAACGGAGGTTGGCAGGATACGGGAAGGAATGCCTTTGGATATAACCATAGGGGCATTGCAGGATCAGCATTTTCAGGCGGTACTGGAATATATTTCCCCGAAAAGCACAGAAAACAACGGGGCCATTCTTTTCGAAATCAAAGCCGCTTTGACGGTCCCCGACAATGTGTTTGTGAGGGCCGGGTACAGTGCCAATGCAGAGATCATCCTGGACAGTCGTTACGATGTGCTGGTCATTCCCGAAAGTTCCGTAATCTTCCGCGACGGGGGCTCGTTTGTAAATGTTTTCCAGGGCATGGACGGTGACAAACAGTTGTTTGAAGAAAAACCTGTAGTCCTGGGACTCAGCGACGGGATCCAGGTTGAGGTCAGGGAAGGGTTAACCACAGAGGATCAGATACGCGGGATGTCCATCAACAAATAAAACGCAGAAACAATATGAGAACTACAATCATTTTGTGCCTATGCCTGGTTTTTTCTGCAGGCAAACTGGCGGCCCAGACATCAAAAAAATCCTGGACCCTTCAGGAGTGCATCCAGTTTGGGCTGGAGAACAATATATCGGTCAAACAATACGAACTTGCCAGGGAGAACCAGGAAATTAATGTGGAAACCACCAAGTTCTCGCGTCTTCCCGACCTGACGGCCAACCTGGGGCAAACCTTTTACTTTGGCAGGACACCCGACAGGGACGGGATATATCAGGACCAGACGGGATCGAATTCATCCATGGGCATCAATACCAGTGTCAATCTTTTCAGCGGATTTCAGGTTTCCAACCAGCTGAAAGCGGAAAAGAAGGAACTTCTGGCGGCCGTGGAGGATCTGAACCGGGCCAGGGAGGACCTTTCGCTGGCCATTACCGGTTATTATCTGCAGGTTCTCATGAGTCGCGAGTTGTACGAGATCGCACTGGACCAGCTGGAGCTGAACCGCAGGCAGGTGGAACAGACCCAAAAGCTTGTGGATGGAGGAAAGAGTTCTGAAAGCGATCTGTACGATGCAAGATCTTCCCTTGCACAACAGCAGATGCAGGTAACAGAAACCGCCAACAACCTGCAGTTGTCGTTGCTCAATCTGACCCAGGCTATGAATTACACCCAGGTGGAGGATTTTAATGTCGTGACCCCTGATGTGTCTGAGTTCGTCGAAAGAGAAATAGCCGGCCTGATACTTCCGGCTGATGTGTACAGACATGCTGTAAACGAGAGACCGGCCATCAAGGCAGCGGGTTACCGGCTGGAGGGCAGCGAGAAAATGTTGCAGGCTGCCAGGGGGGCCTATGCTCCGAGTTTACGTCTGGGTGCCGGCTACAGCAATTCCTATTATTATAATTACAGCCTGGCAGCGGGACTTAGCAACGCGTCCCTGGCCGATCAGCTGGCACAGAACAGTGCACAGTCCGTTGGCCTGAGCCTGAGTGTTCCCATATTCAACCGCATGGCAACCCGAAACAGGGTACGTTCGGCCCGTCTGAACATAAAAAATCAGGAGCTGATGCTTGACCAGGCGAAACAGGACCTTTACAAAGAGGTACAACAGGCTTATTACAATGCAGTTGCGGCACACGAAAAATTCAGGTCTTCAGAAGTGGCCGTGGAGGCTGCCCAGCTGGCATATGATTTTGAAGAACAAAAATACACAGCTGGCCGTTCCAGCATTTATACGTTTGATCAGGTTCGGATACGTTTGGCAGCCGCCCGTTCCGAAACGGCTCAGGCAAAATACAACTTTCTGTTTCGTTCCAGGATACTTGCCTTTTACAATGGGGAAAGTCTTTTAAACGATCCGCGCTGATTTATCAGGCAGTCCTTTCTTCCGCCTCCAGCACAAAGGCACGCAAGCCTTGTTTGGGGGCGGTTTCATCTACTTTCTTCAGGTCAGCCAGCAACGTGTCCACCACCCCGTCGGGGACAAAAGTGATCAGGGCCGAGTTCAGCGTGGGCCAGGCATGGGAACCCAGATGCGGTTCTCCGCCCCTGGACCCCCGGCCACGTACTTCTTCCCAGAAAGTGAAACCTGTGACATTGTTTTTCTCCAGTACTTCCATGACCTCGTCGTAGAAGGCCTGGTAGAATGATATGAATAGCGCTTTCATGGATGTTCTTTTTAGTTGGTCTCTTTCAATGCACGCCTTTGACGACGTTCCGCCTTCCGCTGTTTGCGTTTATCGGCCCTCTCCGCCGAAAGGCTGTAAATGGCGGGGATCAGGAAAAGGGTAACCAGCGTGGAGATGGTCAGACCACTGGCAACGGTGATCCCGAGTCCGTTCCACATCTCGGCACCCACGCCTCTTCCCACGGCCAGGGGTAACATGCCGAAAATGGTGGTCATGGCGGTCATCAGGATGGGACGCAGACGGGAACGGCCCGAAGTAACAACGGCCTCCATGATGGACATTCCGCGTTCGCGGCACAGGACAATGTAATCTATCAAAACGATTCCGTTTTTTACTACAATGCCGAACAACATCATCAGGCCCACCATGCTCATGATCCCCAGGGCAGTCCCGGACACGGCCAATCCAGCCAGCACGCCGGTCAGGGCAAAAGGCACAGAGAACATAATGATGAAAGGACTGGTGAACGATTCGAACTGTGCGGCCATTACAATGTAAACAAGGATCAGGATCAGGATCATGAGCATGGCCAGATCCTTGAATGATTCCTGCTGATCTTCGTAACTTCCGGCAATACTCACCATGATTTCCGGCGGGATGTCAACTTTGTCAATCTGTTGACTTGCCGCTTCGACAAGGTCACTCAGAGCGGCACCTTTTGCTGCCACGCATGTAACGGTAACAATCCTTTCCCTGTCTTTACGATCGATGGTGGGAGGCTGCATGGTCTCTCCAATGGCAGCAATATCCCTCACCCGGACCGATTCACCCTGGCTGTTGTATATCAGGATGTTCTGCACATCTTCAAGTGTCTGCCTGAATTCGGGCGCATACCGTACCTTGATGTAATACTCGTCTCCTTCCTCGCGGTAATACGAGGCGGTGGCCCCGTTGATACGGTTACGTACAAACTGGGAGGCCGTTGAAATGTTCAATCCGTGTTCAGCCAGTTTTTCCCTGTCAAAATTCACGAGGTATTCCGGAGCATATTCATCCCTGGAAACGGTTACCTGAGAGGTCCCGGGCACGCTTTCCATAAGATCCGCCAATTGCGCAGCTATGGCATCGGTTGTGGTAAAGTCATTCCCGTAAATTTCCAGGTCCACGGTGGTCTGGCCTCCGGTAGGACCTCCCATTCCGGCTCCGACGTCAAAAGTGCGTATCTCGGGATAATACCTCCTTAGGTCTTCCCGCATGGCATCAGAGATCTCCTGGATGGAGCGCTCACGTTCTGTTTTTAAGGAAAGCCGTATGTTCCCGGTCATGATATGGGAGCCATTGTCTCCCAGCTGTCCGTAAACATTGTCTTCACTGGCCTGACCTACGGTAAATGTCATGGCCTCGATCTCGGGGAAATCCCTGCGGAACTGTTCGTATATTCTGAAAGATAATTCTTTGGTGATCTCTGACCGGGTATTGATAGGTAATTTGACTGTCATTTGCAGCCGTGCATTGTCCTGCTGCGGGAAAAATTCAGTGGGGACGATATTGAAAAGGAACAAAGAAACGATGAACAGGGCAGTGGCTGTCAGGATAACGGTGATCCTGTGCCGTACCGTCCAGTTGAGTGCTTTTGCATACACGGCATCAAGAGCTCCCAACGCTTTTTCAATATGACCGTAGAATTTGTCAAATCCTTTTGTTTTTCTGTTTTTTAACCTCAAAAGCTGTGATGACATCATGGGCGTCAGTGTCAGGGCCGCTATGGTGGAAACAGAACTGATGATGGCCACGATCCATCCCAATTGCCTGAAGATCTCTCCGGCCATTCCGCCCACCATGGTAAGGGGGATGAAAACGGCCAGCAGGGTAAGTGTGGAAGCTATGATGGAAATGGAGACCTCGTTGGTCGCATAAACTGCCGCCGATTTGGGCTTTGTTCCCCTTTCTATATGTGTGGTAATGTTTTCCAATGCAACGATGGCATCATCCACAACCATTCCGATGGCTATGCTCAGAGACGACAGCGAGATGATGTTGAGCGTATTACCCGATATGAGCAGGTATATGAAAGACGCAACCAGGGACACGGGAATTACGATGGCCACAATGAGTGTGGCGCGCCAGCGGCCCAGGAAGAACAACACAATGAAAACCACCAGGATCAGGGTTACCATGATTGTCTGGATCAGGCTGTTGATCACCCTGTTGATATTGTCTGAAGAGTCCATGATGATCCCTATCCTGATATCGGAAGGCAGGTTCTGCTCCAGTTCGGGAAGTTTCTCAATGATCTTCTTGCAGATCTGCACGGTGTTTGCCCCGGCCTGTTTCTGAATGACGATGGAGCCGCCCTGAACGCTGTCAATGTACGTTTCCTGGGACCTTTCCTGAATGGTGTCTTCCACCCGTGCCACATCTTTCAGAAAGATGCTTCTGCCCTGGAAATGTCCGATAATGATATGTTCCATCTCCCGTGGATCCTGAAATTCTCCTTCCATTCGGATGGTTAGGGTTTCAGAGCCGATGTCCAGATTGCCTCCGGGAGTGTTCCTGTTCTCATAGGCAATGGTTGAGGCAATACCCTCAACGGTCAGATTGTAGCCTTCCAGCTTCAGGGGGTCGCAATAGACCTGTATCTCCCTGACTGGGGCCCCCGAGATCGAAACGGTTCCCACGCCTTTAATGCGGCTCAGCGGGGAGGCTACCCGGTCATCCAGGATCTTGTACAGGCCGTTCATGCTTTCCCTGGCCTGGACAGACAGGATCATGACAGGGATGTCATCGGTCCCGAATTTGAAGATCACGGGCGTGTTGGCATCATCGGGCAGGTAGTCTGCAATCAGGTTCAGCTTGTCCCTCACATCGTTTGTCGCCTCGGTGATGTCAATCCCGTATTCGAATTCCAACATCACAAGTGAAGAGTTTTCCTTGGTGCTGGTCGTTATATGTTTCAGGTCGCTGACACTGCTCAGTGTGCTTTCCAGGACCTTGGTCACGTTGTTCTCGATATCTGCCGCACTGGCCCCTGAATAAGTGGTCATGACCAGTATGGTGTTGTCGCTCATACTGGGCAGGAAGTCCACGGAAAGCCTGGTAAGGGAAAAAATCCCTATTACGGCCAGGGCTACGTAGACAAGAGCGGTTGTGACCGGTTTTCTGACAGCGGATTGATAAATGCTCATAATGTCTTAATTAACAAGTTCTACCTCAGCCCCGTTTGTGAGTCTGTTCAGGCCGGTAGTGATCACACAATCTCCTTCCTCAAGTCCTGAAAGGCATTCATAATAGGCATCCAGTCTTCTGCCCAGTTCCACGACCGTGTAAATGGCTTTTCCGTCTTTATAGACATATACGTACCGTTCTCCGGATCCTTGTTGCTTGACAATGCTCTGGTCGGGGACCAGCAGGCATGGTTCGGAACCCAGGTCAATGGTAACCCTGGAAAACATACCGGGTCTTACCTTCCTGTCCCGGTTGGGGACCAGGATCTCGATGGGGAAGGTTCTGGTCGCAGCCGTAACGGTAGGATATACGATAGAAACCTTCCCGCTGAAAACTTCTTGAGGATATACATCCAGGC
The DNA here is from genome assembly GCA_001512865.1 of Rikenellaceae bacterium DTU002. Classification (GTDB taxonomy): domain Bacteria; phylum Bacteroidota; class Bacteroidia; order Bacteroidales; family UBA932; genus DMER64. The sequence goes on from LFSY01000138.1 coordinate 6,152, forward strand.
GCACATCCACGTCCATGCCCCTGCGGACTTTCGTGAAGAAAGATTCGGAAACATGAATCATCAGTTTTACCGGAGAGATCTGTTCCACTATCAGTAAAGGCATTCCCATACCATACAGATCCCCGCTGTCATAATTGCGTGCGGTGACCACCCCGTCAATGGGACTCAGCAACTGGGTGTTCTCCATAAGGTTTTTGTACTGGTTACTCATAACCTCCAGGCTGGTTTTCTGGGCATCCCATTCTGCCTTGGAGACCCCGCCGACTTTGTACAACTCGTCAATACGACTGAAAGTAACTTCCATATTGTTGAGTTGCGAACGTATCTGTTCCAGGTTGTTGTCGTCCATTTGAACCAGTTTCTGGCCTTTGGTGACAAAATCGCCCACCTCCACATAAATCTTCTGGATACGTGCAGACATCTGGGGTGCAATGTTGTTGACCACATTGGCCTGTACGGTAGCCGTAAATTCAATGATCCGGGGCACATCCTTCGTGATGACCGGGGTAGTTCTTACGGCGATCTTTGTTTGAGTGACTTCCTGCTGTTTTTGACCAAACCCGCATCCGGACAGAAGGATAGCGGTTGCGATCAGGGGAATCAACCTACACTTGTTCATATATTTTGAATTTATTAATTGTTTTTACCTAAAATGTTTTCAAGTTCTGCCATGTAATGCAGATAGTTGTATATGGATTGATGGTAAGCAAGGCGCGCCTGTGTCAGAGCCAGTTCAGAGGCACTCAGGTCCAGCCATGTTCCCATTCCCACTTCAAATTGTTTTCTGCTGATCGAATAGGCTTTTTCTGCCATGGCCACGGTTTCCTTGTTGGATTCCAGTTCTTCCACGGCATTGTCCATTTGGTTCAGGCAGTTGTTCACATTAATGCGCAATGTGCGTTCCGACTGGGTACGGCTGTCTTCCAGGGTTTCCATGTTCAGACGGCTTTGCTTGACCTGTTGTTGTCTTTTCATCCCGCTGAAAATGGGAATGTTCAGCGCAAGCGCTGCAGTGGAATAGGGGAACCAGTTGTAATTTGAGAACCTGAAATCGTTGTTCATGGCAGAATACTGCAGGTTTGTGCTCAGGCTGAGGGTGGGCAAAAAAGAAGCTTTGGTAATTTTTAAGGCTGTCTCCAGTTGTTGCTTCTGAATGGACATTTGGATCAGATCCGTGTTGTTTTCAAGGGAAAAGCTCCTTGCCGGAAGCAATCCTTCTTCCGTCACCTGACCTTCAAACTGTGCCAGGGATCCTTCAAAAATGACAGGATATTCGATATCAAGACCCATCAGCGCTTTGAGCTGCATGGATGCCAGTTCGATGGCCGTTTCGGCGGCAATCAGGTTGGGCCGTTGGTTCTTCAATTCAACTTCAGCCCTCAGTTTATCAAACTCGCTGGCCATTCCCTGTTCGAATTTATCCGAAACGGTTTTTGTGTTGAGGGCCACATTCTCATAATTTCTTCTGAGAACTTCATAGGAATCCCTGGCAAGGAGACAGGCGTAGTATGCCTGTTTTACCGCACTAATCATGGAAATTCTGCCGGAACGTGCCTTTTCCACGGCCATATCAATATCCAGTGCAGACAATTGTACGGTTTTCCACAGGGCCGGGGCCACCAGCGGCAATGAAAGCGAAACACCGCCTATCCAGTTGTTGTCAGTACCGACCGATATTTCAAGGGGCTCCCCTCCAAAATCCATGACCATGACCTGTTTTTTCAGGGTGCGGTTGTAAACGCCGCTTGCCGAGATTCCCGGCCACAGTCCTGACCGGGATTCCCTGAGTGCATAAGTGGCACGTTCGATCTCCCGGTCTGCGATCCTGATCACAGGGCTTTCAGACAGGGCAATTTCAAGGGCGGTTTCCAGGTTGACCCGGAGGGTATCCTGTGCCTTCAAGGGTTGCCAGAATGTCCAGCACAATACCGATAAAAAAATATAACAGAACTTCTTCATTTCCATTTAATAAAAATAAAAGCAGGCAAAGTAAAGCAGATTTTATGCCAACATCAAAAATTTTCACGCAACGACCTGTTTTTTTCAATCAACGAATATTTTTACCTTTGGACATGACTCGAAAATCCCGCACATATCAGTATTTGCTTATATTTTTAACAGTTTTTCTTCTCCTGTTCATAGGAGCCATGCGTGTGGATCCGTGGATAGCCCTGGTTCTGGCTTTTATGGACACATGCTGGATGATCCTGATGCTGTTCGGTCTGGAACGATACCTGGAATACGTGAACCGGAAGAAGATGCCAAGACTGCTTGTCATGATGACCACTTCCTTCTTCCTTGTCACCTTCGTGATCCTTCTGCTGTTGACCGAGGATTTGGTGCTGCGGCTGATGCTGCGGGATAATTTTCAACGCGCACCGGTTATTTACCCCTTGTTCCGGAATACGATGCTGGGGATGGGGGCCTTCTTAGGTGCCACGGGAATACGGGCACGAAAGATCAGGATGCAGTCAGAAACGCTTATGCAGGAAAAGCAGGACATGGAGCTGGCCCTGCTCAAAAGCCGGATGGACCCTCATTTTGTTTTCAACGCACTGAACGTTTTGTATTCCTTAAGTTATACCAGGAATGAAAAGACGCCGGAAATGATCATGAAACTGGCCGATATGCTACGCTATATAACCGACGAATGTCAGGCAGACAAAGTGCCTGTAGCACAGGAAATCAAATATATAGAAAATTACCTTGGCTTTCAGGCGATCCGCTACGGAGAAATTGAAAACCTGAGTTTTACCCATAGCCTGGATGATGCCCGGGCAGAGATTCCCCCCATGATACTTCAGCCATTTGTGGAAAACAGCTTCAAACACGGAGATATGACAAGCAATCCGGCAGGCAGGATATCCATCAGCCTGTTGGTGGAAGACAGAAGGTTGTTGTTTACCGTTGTTAATACGAAAGGGAAGTCCGGTGATAAAAATGAGGAAAGAGACGGACTGGGAGTCTCCAATGTGGAAAGACGGCTAAAATTGTATTACCCCGGAAAACACGCTCTAGAAATGCTGGGAACTGGAAATGAATATATGGTCACTTTGAGAATCGAATTATGAATGACATCCGTTTTCGGGTAGTGATAGTGGATGACGAAACACCTGCACGCAGGCTCCTGGAAGAGTATGTGTCCGGTATTCCTGAACTGATACTGACCGGGAGTTTCAGTCATTCCGCCCAGGCGGCCGCATTTCTTGATGAACAGGCAACAGATATATTGCTTTGCGACATCCAGATGCCGCAGATGAGCGGAATGGAGCTTGTCCGCCGGCTGAAAAAGCCGCTTTGTGTGATATTCACAACGGCACATTCCCGGTTTGCCGTGGAAAGTTTTGAAGTTGATGCAGCCGATTACCTGCTCAAGCCCATAGCGCTTCCCCGCTTCCTTAAAGCCATGGATAAAGCCATGGCGATCTGTGAAAGGACAAGGCAGGCTCCTGAGTCCATATACGTGAAGGCCGATTATAAAATTTACAAAATTGATCTGCAGGAACTGATCTATGTGGAGTCCCAGCATGAATACGTAACGTACTATACCTCAAACAAAAGGATAACGGCTTACGGTTCACTCAAAGCGCTTGAACACACACTCCCGCGGGACAGGTTTTTAAGGATACATAAGTCCTATATCATCTCGAGTGACAAGATCCTGAATATCAACCGAAATGGCGTAATCCTTGATAGCCGGGAGCCGGTCAGGCTCCCGGTCGGGAGGGTTTACAGGCAACGTCTTACTGCTTTATATGCACATCCAGCTGCGGGAAGGGAATCCTGAGACCTTTTTCTTCAAATGTTTTGTAAATCAATTCGTTCATTTGGAAAAAGACGTCCCAGTAATCGGGAGTCCTTACCCACGCCCGTACAACGATGACGATAGAACTGTCAGCCATTTTATGCAATCCGACAAAGGGCGCTGCCGGTTCGTTCAGGATCCGGCTGTCGTTTCCGGTCAGATCCCGGATGACCGTTTTGGCTTTGTCAAAGTCATCTCCGTAAGAGATGGAAAAGTTCCAGTCCACACGACGGAATTCCTGGCGGGAATAATTGGTAATTATCCCTGTTGAAAGACTTCCGTTAGGCAGGTATATTGTCTGGTTGTCGGGAGTCAGAAGAATGGTATTGGTGATCAGGATGGCTTTCACGGTCCCTGCCTTACCCTGGGCTTCAATATAATCGCCTATCTGGAATGGCTTGAAAACCAGAATCATTACACCTCCTGCGAAGTTTTGCAAGGTCCCGCTTAATGCCATGCCTATGGCTATACCTGCCGAAGCAAAAAGAGCAACAAAGGAGCTTGTCTCAATGCCAAGGATCCATATAATTACAAAGATCATCAGGATATTCAGCGCAATGGAAACCAGGTTCCGGGTAAAAGGGATGAGCGCAGAATTTTGCTTTTTCTCCATACGGCGGGCAAGACCTCTTTTGATGCGTTTGATGACCCAGCGGAATATGATGAAAACGACAATTGCTCCCAGCAGCCTTCCTCCGAAAGATAAGGCCCAGGTAAACAATTGCTGGCCTATATCGGCAAGGGAAAGATTTTTGATCTGGTCAAAGATTATTTCCGGGGGAGCGATTTCTGACAGCTTGTTGGCAGATTCGGTAATGTTTTGAGTAGTGAGCAGCATATGTATTTATGTTTAGTGACGTGTCCAGAAGGCCATCCTTTTCATTATCAGGTGAACACCCATGCGCAGGAAATACCATTTCCCGAACTCGTAATGACCTCCTTTTCCCAGGCGGATCCGGATGTTTGCCCCTCTTTTTCTGAATTGTTCATATGTAAATGTGGCAACCCGTGTGGGAACAGACTGGTCATCTGATGCGTGTGAAAACAGAATGCGCGTTTTCGGAGTCCATCCCCTTACCAGGGAATTCTCACTGAACTTGTCCCAAAGTTTTTTGATCTCGCTGTTTCTTTCCGTTGTGAAAAAATCAGGGTGCATATAGGTACGCAGGTCCTGTCCGATCCATTCGGTAAGCTGATCCCTGAAGTGGGTCCTGTCCAGCCAGCTGTCCATATTTTCGAGCAGAGGTCCGATAAATACCCTGGAAAAATCAATATTAAGGTGGTACCACTTATCGTAAGCCTTGAAAATACCCGGGGCAGCAGGGTACTGTGCAAAGCCCGTTTTGACAAACTCTTCAAAGGCAATGTTCAGATCGTAGATACCGCCCCCGATGATGGCCCTGTCAACGAAAATATCCGGGGGATTTTCCTTTTCTATGTGACGAACCAGGGCCAGAGCGCCTGACCCCCCCATAGAGTACCCTCCCACGGAAATGTGTCTTTGCAGGGGATAACCCAGAACGGCAGGGTAATACTCCATTGCCGCCCGGTGCATATCGTATGCCACACGTCCTGTATTATCGGCCATAAGAAAAGGGTATTCGACCGTATCCTTGGTGACCCCGTTCCCAAGCAGGTCCGGAATAATTACAACGTATCCCAGGAACGCCAGGACACCCTCAAAGATAAGCAACGCATCGCTGCCCGATCCGAATTTGTCTATGTTTGCCGAAGGTAAAAAATGCAGAACGCCTTTGGGTTTCCTGTTTGTGGGCCGCATGATGATCCCCGAAGAAACCACCGGCTTTCCCCCTGGATCGACGGTATGGTAAGAGATGGCCGTAATCCGGACTTTCATTTTGAAAAGCGCCGTCAGGACAGGCTCTATCCGGGAAAGATCCAGTGCCGGAAAATCCTTCTTAACCTCGGTAAAAACATCCTTTATGGTAAAATCACCTTCCTTGATTATTTCATTAAAATATTGGGGCATATTTACTTCATAGTTAAATAAATACAAGCGGAAATAAAAAACTGGATACCGTAATCGTAATGCCCCCCGGAGCCGGTAACAAATGAAACGTTTGTCTTAGTTATCAGGCTGTTGAAAAGTGCTTCAGTTTCAGAAAAGGGAACAGAAAGATCATCCCTGGCATGTCCCAGGAAAATACGTGTTTTTGTATCCCATCCTCCCAGCAGGGAATGCAGTGACAGCGTCTGCTCGAGTTTATTAATTTCCGGATTACCTTCCGGGGTAAAGAAATCGGGATGTAAATAGGAATGAAGGTCCGGATTAATCAACTCTTTCATCTGTGCCGCATTCCTTGTCATGTCCAGCCAGTCTTCCCTGTTGGCAAGCAATGCTCCCTTGAAGACCCTGGAATAGTCCAGGTCCAGACCGTACCAGTGATCCATGGAAACGATGAGCAGCGGGGCCAGCGGATATTCGGCATACCCCCTTTCTTTGAGGACATTAAATGTGTTTTTCAGATCGTAGACCCCGCCCCCGGCAAACAGTTGTTTTACTTTAAGGGCAGGAGCGTCCAGATTTTCAATATATTTTAACATGGACACAGCGCCGGTAGCCCCTCCGGAATAACCGAAAATACTGATCTCGGCAGGCAGCGGATCGGAAGTGTAACGTGCACAGTACTCCATGGCTGCCAGGTGCATATGATAGCACACAGCGCCGGTATGGTCTGTAAAGAGAAACGGCTGCGGCAACTTCGAACTGATCCCGCTTCCTATCAGATCGGGAATGATCACCGTAAAGCCCAGGAAAGCAAAGACACCTTCTGTAATGATCAAAAGATCACTGCCGCCCTCCAGACTGGAAAGGGGTGTGGTCGGGGGCACATGGATCACCCCCCTGGAAGGGATGTTGAGGGGCTGAACGATAATGCCCGAGGCCAGTACTGGGTTGCCTTCAGGATCTTTGGTATGGTAGGAGATGGCCGTGACCCTGACACGGATCTCCATATCGAAAAGGTCTGTCACAGACTCCAGCATGGAAAAATCCAGCTCGGGGAAATCCCTTACTGTAAGTGCGATCATTTCATGCAGTCCAAACTCCTGCATACGAAGAACAGAAGCCAGGTATCCCTCAGGCGGACTGACCTTCTGGTCCATTTTGCTGCACGATAGGCAAAACAGGAACCAAAGGATAAATATTACCCGTAATCCTTTAAATTTCATACACTAAAATCATCGCTCCCGGAACATCCGGAAGCTAATTACGATCACGCAGTTACATCAATACGACCCAAGTACGATAAAGGCCAGGATGGATAACAGGGATCCCAAAATGATGAGTATTTTTGATATCAGGTCCATTGCAGTAAAATTAATATTATCTCCAGGCCATAATGATAAGGCTGATCATCATAATCAGCGGTCCGGCGATGCCTGCAATCTTTAAAAGCAGGTTCCAGTTAATAGTCATAATACATCAGGGTTTATAAAATACTTAAGAAAATAAAAGCCAGGAAAGTAAGCACAAGTCCCAGCACGCTGATAATTTTTAAAATGTCGTCCATAATGCTTGTCTTTTTGTGGTTAAAGTATCAATCCGACAATGTAAGAAATGAGCTCAAATCCCCATCCGAACCATAAATTACCAATAAGGCACATCAAGGGCCCGAGGATGGCGAACACTTTCCAGATCCAGTGAGGATCGCTTGTTAAGATAGTCATAATGTTTATTATTTTACTAAAAGGTATAACACGGCGGTAGCGATGAATTCAAAACCGGCTTCAAAATGGTCCCCGGTCGTTCTGTTGTAGGTGATGGAAAGTCCTCTCTTTTTGTATTCCCTGTAAAGCAGGTCGGAACATTCTACCGGTATGAGGTTGTCATGGGCAGAATGGATGAGATGGATCTCGAGCAACGGGCGGGGAGTCCAGTTGTATACGATGGAATTGGCTTCGAGAGGCTCTTTTAGTTTCATAAATTCCCCGTTCAGTTCGGGGCTGAAGAAATCTTCATGCATGTAGGTCCTTAAATTACTTCCCCAGCGGTGTCTGATACTCGACAGGCTGCGATTTCCGCTGAACCAGTATGCGTATCCGTCCCCGCCTTCTGCCGGATCCGCTGTGTCAACGGGATTTTCCATGCCGTTGGTGAAAATCCTGTCATAATCCAGGTCAAGGTTGTAAAATTTATCCAATCCGATAATAACCATGGGAATGGACTGGTAATCGTTCTTTTCGGTGCGGACATAAGCCCGGAAAGCTTCAATTCCGTCGTACACGCCCCCTCCGGTTATGATCTTGTCCACGGTCACACCGGTCTGATTTTCTTCGTAGTACCAGGCCATGGCCATGGATGTACTGCCCCCGAGGGAATAGCCCATAATGGTGCTGTGGTTGCCAAGCCGGTAGTTTTCAGTAAGCAGCAGGTATTCTTCAACGGCTTTTCTCATATGATAGGCTGCCAGACCTGCGTTTTCAGCGATCAGGTATGGCCGGGGCCATTCCTCGGTATGGCGAACGCCTACAAAATCGGGATTGATGGTAATGTAACCCAGCATGCAGGGAACGCTTTCAAACGAAAATTCTTTCCGTTCCACGTATAGTGACGGAGCATCCTGGTTGTGCATCAGGGCAATGGGGGGGATTTCCACTATGCCGCCGGGACGAAGGTCTTTGGGGTAAAAAAAGGCACCGGTAGCAACAACCGGTTCGCCAAAGGGATCTATGGTCCGGTAAGAGATGGAAACTCCCCGGATTTCCCGTTGCAATCCTTTCTCAAACACTTTCGTCAAACTTTCCAAAGTTTTGGGAGGGACCTCAAAATTCAGATCCTCTATCAATTCAAAAATGGAATTCAGGGCATATCCCGATGTAAAGTCCCACACGGCCAGTTCCTCCAGGAAATATTGCGGGGTGATTTCCTCTATGTTGTCGTGTGGTGTGCAGCCCCACCAGGGGAGGCAGAACAG
>LFSY01000026.1:0-366 GCA_001512865.1 Rikenellaceae bacterium DTU002
AGCTGGTAGAGCACAACACTTTTAATGTTGGGGTCCTGGGTTCGAGCCCCAGACGGATCACGGTAAAGCCGGTTATATGCCGGCTTTTTTGTGCCCCGGGGTGTCCAGTCAGGTGGCCGGGCAGGACCTGTAATATAAAAGTGTTATTTTATTTTGTAAAAACGTCACTTTTTTTTATATTGCAGTACTATTTTTCTTGATTATGAAATCAGAAGAACACCATTCGCGACAATCTGTAAGCGAGACAGCCGAAGAGCATTTTTTACGGGGTGTTTATTATTACGACAAGGGACTGGATGCCAGGAATGCACAAGATGCGGATTCCAAAAAGTTCTTTATCCAGGCCTTTGAGTGTTTCACGCAAGC
>LFSY01000026.1:428-1171 GCA_001512865.1 Rikenellaceae bacterium DTU002
TGCTGCTACGGCAGCGGTGAGGGTGTCGAGGCAGACATGCGTGAAGCCTTTGAGTGGTGCAGGAAAGCGGCCAAACAGGGCAACCCAAAGGCCCAGTACAACCTCGGCGTTTGCTATGACGAAGGCATCGGCATTCAAAGAGATGCCGAACAGGCGGTTTTCTGGTTCAAAAAAGCGGCGGAGCACGGATTTGTCCGGTCCGAGAAAAAGGCGGGGTTCTTCTTCGAGCTGGGCTGTTGCGTGCAAAAAGACCCGCATCAGGCCTTTGAATGGTTCCTCAAGGCTGCCGAGCAGGGCAATGCCGAGGCGCAGAAAAATCTGGGCGATTGCTACCGCCGGGGCCTCGGCACAGAACAGAATTACCGCAAGGCGTTCCATTGGTACAGCAAGTCCGCCTCGCAGGGACATATCGATGCGCAGATCGAGCTGGGAGACCGGTTCTTTTACGGTCAGGGCGTGCTACAGGACTACGAGCAGGCATTTTTCTGGTATATGAAAGCCGCCGAGCAGGGAAACATGCATGCCGAGAGCCGCGTGGGCTATTGCTTTAAAGAGGGGTTTGGGGTGCAACAGGACGAGGAAGCCGCTATGAAGTGGTACCTGAAAGCTGCCAAACAGGGAGAAGAAGACTCCCTTCTGGCCGTCGAACTCCACTGCCAGCTGCAGAAAAAGCGGAGCATATGAGAGCTGCTCAGCAGGCAGAAGAAGACTCCCATCCGGCCGTCCTGGCCATCCTGGCCGTC
>LFSY01000026.1:1259-1510 GCA_001512865.1 Rikenellaceae bacterium DTU002
TGCTGGTGCTGGAGCTGGTGATAGAACAAATTTGAGCTCCAATTTCGTATTTATATTTTGTGTACGTTTTTTTTCAGGTCACAGCCATTCGTTGTGACCTTTTTTTGCCGGTTGCGCTGATAATTCGGTCACGCTAATTTCGGTTGCGCTGCTAGTTTCTGTCGCATTAATTTCAGTTGCGCTGTCAATTTCAGTCGCATTAATTTCAGTTGCGCTGTCAATTTCTGTCGCATTAATTTCAGTTGCGCTGC
>LFSY01000026.1:1556-3093 GCA_001512865.1 Rikenellaceae bacterium DTU002
AATTTCAGTCACGCAGTTAATTTTTGAGAATAAAGGTGGTTTTGTCCGGTAAAATGTTCTTTTCCTCTCTTATTGGTTTCTTCAATCAAAATGTTTTCTACATTTGCCGCGTTTAAAAAATCCAACATTCATAAGTAATGAAGAAAATTGTAAGAAACGAGATCATGCTGACCCTAGGCGTCACATTTCTTGTAGTATTGGTTTTGTTGCTTTTTGTTTAATTGAGTGTGAGTGCCGCAATGGCAATGTAAGTGAGGCATTGGAAATGTAAGTGCGCGTGAGTGAGGCATTGGAAATGGTATCAGTAGCAGTAGCAGTTGGACGTCACTAGCATTTTCAGGATATCGAAAAGGAACGAAAAAGCACCCCCGGAAGGAGGTGCTTTTTTTGGTGCAGAGGGTGCAACGCACACATTATTCGTTTGACTGATATTCAGAGGGTTAGCAAAAACCACCCCTGGGGGGTCGAAATCAGTAAGTAGTTGATTATGAGGCAGACGAATCAAGGGTGCAACGCACACATTATTCGTTTGACTGATATTCAGAGGGTTAGCAAAAACCACCCCCGGGGGGTCGAAATCAGTAAGTAGCTGATTATGAGGCAGACGAATCAAGGGTGCAACGCACATAATATTGGCTCACATGCAAGACGGAGGATATCTGCCGGATTGAGGCGCCGGGATGCTTGCGAAGCCGGATGATGAGCTGATTGAGATCTTTTTGAGGAAGCTTGTAAAGGTCAAGATTTCCGGCTAGCGATTTGGCATGACGAAGGACCTGGTCATCGGTCAGATGGGTGCGGTTGGTTTGCTCCAGGAATTGCTCATAGGCCCGGCGCTCCTCTTGCTTTGGATTGATGGCGGCGACTCGGTATAACTCGGCACGGGAGGAAAAAGCATTGCGGATGATCGAAGGATCCACGGTGACGTATTCAGACAGTCTCGGCTTATCATCAAAATAGAAGGCATACGAGGACCAGAAATAATGCCGGGGATGTGAGCAAAGGCCGTCCACGTAAGGATTTCGAATGATGTACAATACAGTGTCCAGCAGGCTTTGTTGTGAAAATTTCGGATAGCTTGTGAAAGGCTTTCTTAAAATGCTGCCTTTTTGCCCGTGCCGTTTGTTATACCAAAGTGAGTAGTCGTGTAGGATGCATTGCATCATTTCCGAGAGGTGGTCTGTCCGGATGAAAAGGTGTATGTGGGTGTTCATCAGGCAGAAAGCGTACAGTTTGCCTCCGTACTTTTTGACGTATTTGTCCACATACCTCAGGAATTGATACCTCTCCAGAGGGTCGTTAAAAATAAGGTTCTGAAAATTGGAAATGAGAATGATGTGGAAAAATCCCGATTGCTCCCTCGGCCTCTTCTTCCGTTCGCCGCTATGCATCTCGCTACAATTTTAAAAAATTCAACTTCACGGTTTCAACTTAATTGTGCGGATTTCAAAGGTATAAAATTATCACTTTATCAGCAAGTTATCTTCTGATGGCCGGGGCTGGCCGCTTGGGGTGCAACGCACACATTGTTCGTTTG
>LFSY01000016.1:0-6032 GCA_001512865.1 Rikenellaceae bacterium DTU002
CTGTGGTCAAAACGGGCAATTTCATACCATTTGCCCAGGTACCTGTCCAGGTCCAGTTCTTGTACTGTATTTTCAATGGTAACATTAAATTCCGGATTTTCCGCCTTGCATCCTGCTGCCAGAAGCAATGCCGTGCAGGATAAAATGATGCTCATGATCTTCATAGTCTGAATTTTTACAAAGATAAACAAAAAAAACTATATAACAGCATGTTACAACAGTATCCGGAAGCCGGGATAAAAGGTGTTTACCTTACCGGGAAGATATGTTCCCAGCGATCTGATCACCACCTCACCGCTACAATGACCTGTGAAGATATGCAACAGCGGATAGTCCTGTTCAATACGGGAAGCGATCCAAAGCAAGTCTTCTTCCGATTCAAACCCATCCTTCAGATGCGTTCCCCCGACAAAATGGGTTATTGGTTTTTTTGAAACAGCCCCGCAGGCCCGAAGTACGTTGAGTATCCCTTTGTGCGTACAGGAAGATATGACAGTCGAGCCTTTGTCCCCGATAACCAGTACGGCCATTTCGTGGTCGAACGGGTCCTGACAGGTTGTTCCGTCCTTTTCCCATAGCAGTAACTTGTTGGCTTTGGGTAAGGGAGGGTCAGCAGGAATGTCTGCCAGCAATAAAACGTGTTCCGAGAGAGAAATGTTCCTGGCAGGGTGCCACTGGAAGCGGGAGGGGTAAAGACTGGTCAGGGAGCGGTCAAGGCCGATGTCTTTTCTGATTCCGTTACGCACGGAATAACAGGTGCTCTGCCTGACAGCCTCTGACAGATGGATGACAGCCCGGGAATTCATTTTCAGGAAAACGCCCAGTCCCCCTGTATGGTCGTAATGGTTGTGCGATAATACAAGGTGATCGGTTTGTGCCGGATCCAGGCCGGAGGAAAATGCGTTTTTTGCAAAATTGCCTGATGCTCCTGTATCGACCAGCCATTTTTTCCCGTCCTTTTCAAACCAGATGGAGAGACCGTGCTCGGTGATATAGGACGTAAAATCTGAACCTTCGGGTGCAGGGTGGTCGTTGATCAGGATTTCCAGTATGTCCATGGTGTAAAAATACGGAAATAATACTTATATTCAAGCGATGAAACAGGAGCATCTGACCGAGATAATTGAACGTTACAGGAAACAGGCCGGAAAGGCAAGAGAAGCATCCCTGTCTGACAAGTCACGTGAACTGGATGATTTTGCGGATTTTGTTGAACAGAATTCTGATGTTTTCCTGGAGGATGCCTATACTAGGGAATCGGAACTTTGGGAAGAATATGAAAATTACTGAAGCAGACGGTAGGTTCGGGGCCCTTTTCTCAGGATCGTTCCTGATTCTTCCAGTTGCCTGATGGCCCTGGAAAGGGCTGGCCTTGTGACTCCAAACATGTCGGCAAGTTCCTGGTGCGTGTGTGGAATGGTGAAGCTTCCGTAATCGTTGTCCCTTGTCAGCTCCATGAAATAGCTCCTGAGCTTGCTTTTTATGGTGCCAAAACTCAGCAGCCGGAGCCTCTCTGACAGGAACCTGCTTCTGTCCGAGATGTTGCGCAGAAAATTTTCCAGGATCCTGGCTTCTTTTTGCATCATCAGCGTAAGGGCACTTTTGGGGATGGAAACAATGTCGGAAGGGGTGACAGCAAAGATGCTGACAGGCAGGCTGTTGTTGGTGGTAAAAACAAATGCGGGCGCCACTGCGCGCGGAGCGGGGATCTCTTCCAGCGTAACCTTGGTACCCTCGGCATCGGTCATTTCGGTACGTAACAGCCCCTTGTCCACGATCAGCAATGACTTATAGACATCTCCCTGCAAGGCCACCAGTTCCCCGGCCGCATATTGTCTCATCCGGAAACGGTGATCCAGCAAAAGGTCAATCTGATGTTTGTCAAGACCTTCAAAAACAGGAGATGTGTACAAACCTTCCATACGCAACAAAGATAGATTATTTCCCAAATTGTAACAAATGATACACATCCGGGCACCCAAAACACCTTATTTTTGTACTTAATTGTAGCTGCGGTATGAAAAGGACAATTGTCAAAATTGATGAAAAACGTTGTAACGGTTGCGGATTGTGTGTGACCGGGTGCCATGAAGGCGCTTTGCAAATGATTGACGGTAAGGCTGTTATGGTGAGCGAAATTTATTGCGACGGTCTGGGTGCCTGTATCCCGGAGTGTCCGCAGGGGGCCATATCGCTGGAAGAGAGGGAAGCCGAGGCATATGACGAAATTGCCGTAATGGAGCTGTCTTCTCTTCGGAAGAAGGCGGTTAATCCCGCTCCTGTTGCCGGATTGCAGCCTGGTTCCACGGATGTCCGGTTTGTTCCGCCCGGCCCTCAGCCTGTACAGTTCCCTGTTCAATTGCATCTGCTCAATCCCATGAGTAAGATCTTTGCAGGAGCCGATGTGTTGCTGGCTGCAGACTGTACGGCATATGCCGCAGCCGGTTTCCACTCAAGGTTTCTCACGGATAAAGTCTTGGCCATTGCCTGTCCAAAGCTGGATTCCAACCGCGAAGCCTATGTGGAGAAACTGGTGATGATGATGGAAAGTTCCGGAATAGAAACCTTGACTGTCATTATTATGGAAGTGCCTTGTTGTTCAGGATTGATGGAACTGGTCAGACTTGCCAGGGAAAGAAGTGCCCGTTACGTCCCGGTAAAAAAAATTGTCCTTACCACGGGCGGAGCGTTGAAATCTGAAATTTGGGTACAATAAAGTCATAGAAATATTTATTCACTTAATTAAACAAAAGAAATTATGAGTATGTTTTGTTTTCAATGCCAGGAAACGGCCCGCAATCAGGGGTGTACGGTCAAAGGCGTTTGCGGAAAGGAACCTCAGACTGCTGCTTTGATGGACCTTCTGATCTATGTTTCAAGGGGGATAGCCATTTTGCAAAGGTCATTGCGTGAGAAAGGAATAACTTCCGATGTCACGGATCATTTCCTGATGGACGCCCTTTTCTGCACCATTACCAACGCCAACTTTGACGATGCGGCCATTACCGGACGCATAGACAAAGGTTTTGCCCTGAAGAAAGACCTAGTTGCCCGGGCCCGTAAAGAAGGGATCAGGATCCCCGATATGCCCGAGGTCACCCTGGAAGCAGCTCCGGCCGATTATCAGGTTATTGCCCAATCGGTTGGGGTGTTGAGCGAATCAAACGAAGATATCCGCTCCCTTAAGCAAATGACCATATACGGCCTGAAGGGAATGGCCGCTTATGCGGAACATGCGCTGAACCTGGGTCATAAGGATCCGGATATTCATGCTTTTATGGAAGAAGCATTGTACCAGGTATCCCGCAACGACATAGCCGCCGACGAGCTTGTTGCCCTGGTACTCAAAACCGGTGAGACGGGTGTCAAAGCCATGGCATTGCTCGACAAGGCCAATACTTCTTCATACGGCAATCCCGAAATGACCAGGGTGAACATAGGTGTTGGAAAGAATCCCGGGATCCTGATCAGCGGTCACGACCTGAAAGATATGGAAGAATTGCTGGAACAGACTGAAGGGACAGGCGTTGATGTCTATACGCACGGAGAAATGCTTCCTGCCAATTATTACCCGGCTTTTAAGAAATACAAACATTTTATTGGGAATTACGGCAGTTCCTGGTGGAAACAGCGCGAAGAGTTTGAGACCTTCAACGGGGTGATCCTGTTTACTACCAACTGTATTGTGCCCCTGTTAAAGGATGCTACCTACCTGGATCGCATGTACACGACCGGTTCGTCGGGATATCCCGGAGCCAGGCACATCCCAGCCCGTAAGGAAGGAGAAAAGAAAGACTTTTCCGAACTCATTGCCAAAGCCAAAACATGCAAGCCTCCAACAGAGATTGAGAAAGGGGAGATCATAGGAGGATTTGCACACCACCAGGTGCTTGCACTGGCAGACCAGGTGGTAGAAGCCGTCAAGACAGGTGCCATCAGGCGTTTTGTTGTAATGGCCGGCTGCGACGGACGCATGAAATCCCGCCAGTACTACACGGATTTTGCCCTCGCGCTTCCCAAGGACAACGTGATCCTTACCGCCGGATGTGCCAAGTACAGGTATAACAAGCTGCCCCTGGGGGATATCAACGGAATTCCGCGCGTACTGGATGCCGGACAGTGCAATGACAGCTATTCACTCGTGGTGATTGCCCTGGCACTGAAAGAGGCGTTTGGCCTGGAGAGTGTGAATGACCTTCCCATACTGTACAACATAGCATGGTACGAACAAAAAGCCGTCATAGTATTGCTGGCCCTGCTCAGCCTGGGAGTCAAGAATATCCATTTGGGCCCCACACTGCCCGGTTTTCTTTCACCCAACGTGGCAAAAGTACTTGTTGAGAAATTCGGGATCGGTCCCCAGCCGGAACTGAATTAAGACTGTAAAGATTCTTTTTGATGATGTCCGGCGATCCTCAGGATGCCGGACATCGTTATATACAGACATATGCATCCCATCATAGCCAGACCGGGATGGTTTCCCGTGACCAGCAGGACAACCGACATGCCCAGGCACAATCCAAGGAATGTATATCGTACCTTGTTCTTTTCAAATCCGAATCCGTTGAACTTGAGCGAGAACATGGGAAGGTTGCTGACCAGAAGAAAGGATAGTACAACAGATAAGCAGGGGATGAACCAGGTAGTCTGCATGAACTGTCTCCAGGAAGGATTCTGTTGGGTGTAATACGCCGCAGCGGCAATGAGCAGTGCGCTGGCCGGACTCGGCAAGCCCAGAAAACTGTCCGTCTGACGCGTGTCTATATTGAATTTGGCCAGACGTAAGGCGGAAAACACCGCTACAATGAAAGGGATGAAGGCCATCCATTCGAGGGGAGCGGCTACCTGGTATAAGGCATACAGCATAAAGGCCGGCAGGAGCCCGAAACTTACGACGTCGGCAAGGGAATCCAGTTCTTTTCCCAGCTCGGAATACGCATGCAGCAGCCTGGCGGCAAAACCGTCCAGAAAGTCAAGAACAGAGGCCGTGATCAACAGCCAGAAGGCAATGTCCATCCGGCCTCTGAATACAAAAGCAATTCCCAGTGCCCCGCACAAGAGGTTGAGAGAGGTTATGGCGTTGGGAATATGGATCGACAGTCTTTTCAAAGTCCGAGTTTTTTACGGATTTGTTCCGGAATGCCTTCTTTATGTACCATATAGCCGATACACCTGGCCTTGAAGTAATTTTCCGACATGTGGACGAAACCTTTATACTTACCTGTTTCTCCCCAGGAATTTTTGGTAATGTAAAATTTGACTCCGTACTGGTCGTTGGCTATGCCTGTGACGTGCATCAAATGATCGTCAGTCGTCTGGAAGGTCTGGAACCATTCCTGGCGGATCTCCCGGGTTACGTTCACCTCGTCTTCCGAAGGGTCGGATCCGGGCACTGTCGCCACACCGTCCTGTTGCGAAAAATCTCTGGAAATATTGCCGTCCCAGGCGATGGTGTACCCGTTTTTCAGGGCGTGATCGGCAACGGCCATGAATTCATCCAGGGGGAGGTTGTAGTATAGTTCATGTTCCCAGTTATCCGGGATCTCGACAGGTACCCGGCTGTAGTACGGATGATGTGTAAAGCTTGTTATCTCTACGTAATCTCCCATATCGAGTCCAAGGTGTTGTGCATAAGAGACAGGCGTGTATTCCTTCCCCATGTATACGAAAGTCTCAGGGACTTCTCCGAGGTAAATATCCAGCAATGCATCCACCAGTTCCTCAGATTCCGGACTCATTTTTTTCATTTTGACAGGGACGGCAGCAAGCGCATCGATATATCCCTGTAACTCACTGTGGTTGTGTACGGGAGAATCGTACCGGATCCCGGGATACGAGGCTTCAGGCATCAATCCGTAGCGGGCGATGGTATTGGTAGCCGTGTGGCTGAGGGATCCGGGTCCGAGGTTGCCTTTGCCCTGACGCAGGTAATTGTCAAAATACCGCGTTTTGTAGGTGTGCCGGACAATGAACATTTCGGACAGGTCAACGGGATCTCCTCCCATTCTTATGAGTTCGCTTTCCAGAAACGA
>LFSY01000016.1:6104-7255 GCA_001512865.1 Rikenellaceae bacterium DTU002
GTTTTTTTCATGATGCTGTTTCTTATTTCGTATCCATTTTTCTCAGAATGTCCCCGGGTATGGCTTGCTTGTGGACCTGTATATCCATAGTTTTGTATTGCACGAATGTTTCGGTTACATACCAGAAGCCTTTGTAGTTCCCGGCTTCGTCACCCCAGGAATTTTTTACCATATAATATTTGGTCCCGTTCTGGTCTTTGGCTATGCCGTAGATCTGCATTCCGTGGTCGTCAGTGGTTTGTTTATTGTCATAAGCCTCCTGTCGCATTTCCTGAGTGACCTCTTTGATCTCTGCCACGGGAGCTTTCAGATTGCGGAACATGTTGTTCCTTTCGGTTGCTGACATTTCGAGCCATCGTGCCTGGTCAGAACCAACCATCTCTTCCGGAACGGTAGTGGGGTACATGGCGATCCCGTTCCTGCCGAAACCCTGTTCGGAAACGTCTGATGCCCAGAGAACGGTATATCCTTCCATGATGGCATTGTCTATCACGGCCATCATTTCTTCCATAGGAATATTCCAGGAAGTGCCCCATAGCCAGTTGTCGGGGATCTCGAGTGCGAACTGTGTGTAAAAAGGATGGTGTGTGTAGGAAGTAATGTTTACGTAATCGTCGGGATTGAATCCCAGGGAAGCTGCAAAAGTATGCGGGGTATAAGTTACGCCTTTGTACTCAAACGTTTCCGGGATTTCACCAAGATAGGCGTCCAGGGCGCCCTGAAATGCATTTTTCCATGCGGTGGAAAGCTTGCGGTTGGGATTCTTGACGACGGCATCCACTATCCCTTTCAGAACGGCTGTAAGTTCTCCGTGACGGTGCTGGTCTTCCCCGTAATTGAGGCCGGGCATGACCTCGTCGGGTACGATCCCGTATTTGCGGATCACGTAGAGATAATCGTCAAATCCGCCTCCCTGTGCAAAGTTCAGGAATCCGTCAAGACGAACGTACCTGTCTGCCTTATCTGTATATGTCTTCGATACTACGAACATTTCGGAAAGGTCATGGGTTTCTTTCCCCATTCTCAAAAGTTCAGACTCCATGAATCCCAGGGATGAAAAACACCAGCAGGTGCCTGTGTTGCTTTGGTTCTTGACCGAAGTGACCGGATTTTCCCTGATCACTGTAAAGCGGAATCCTTCTTCGGTTTTC
>LFSY01000016.1:7310-9510 GCA_001512865.1 Rikenellaceae bacterium DTU002
ATATAAGAAACGATGTGAGGCATTACCGCTTCCCGGCGGCTCCATTCAGGTTGCAGGTAAAGCCTGCATTCCGGTCTTACTTTTCTTCTGTTGAACTCGGCCCATTCCAGATCCAGCGGCCCGGTAATGATCACCTTCAGTTCATCTGCCAGGTGATAGAATTCCGGGAGCGGGGGGTGGTTTTGTTTCGGAGAAAGGCATATCCAGTCCATTTGTCCGCTCAGGGGACGGGATCCGGATGTTTCGAGGAAGATCTCCATGCCCGCTTGTTTCAATCCCTTGCACAAAAGATCCAGCGGATAATGCAACGGTTCGCCCCCGGTGATCACAACGGCCCGGGCCGGGCATGTCACCGCCCTGGCTATGATTTCTGCAACAGGTACGGGAGGGAAAACAGCAGGATTCCATGTGAATTTGGAATCACACCAGGAACAGCCTACATCACAGCCTCCCAATCGGATGAACCAGGCAGCTTTTCCTGTATGATACCCTTCTCCCTGCAAGGTGTAAAAGTCTTCAGCAAGGGGAAGCAGGCGGCCTTCTTCCAGTAAAGAATTCATGTCGCAAATGTAAAGAATAATTGTGACAAATTGTCAGAAAATTGGGTTTGGAACAAGGTTTGAGTCACAGTGTATACTATGAACGAGCAAAAATTTACCATACAGGCACAGGAACTGCTGCAGTCTGCAGTCTCCGTTGCACAGTCCGGTTCCAACCAGGTGATCGAGACCGGGCACATATTAAAAGCCATCATTGCCGACAGGGAAGGGATCGGATCGTATCTCCTGCAGAAAACGGGAGTCAGTACAGAGGTGCTGGAAAAGGAGCTGGTTCCACTTTTGGAAAAATATCCAAAACAACAGGGGAACACGGACCCTTATTTGTCACGTGACGCACAGAATGTCCTGCAGCGTGCCAGGGAAACGGCCACGAAAATGGGAGATCAGTTCATTACCGTTGAGCACATCCTGTCCGGTCTTACGGCAGGCAAGGATGACGTGGCAAAACTGCTTCGTTCGGCGGGTTTGAATGAAGACCTGCTGATGAAGGCCATAAAGGGAGTCCGGCAGGGCAGGAAAGTGGATTCTTCTACCGACGGGCAGACTTTTGATGCCCTGAACAAATATGCCGTTAATCTGAACGATCTGTCGGCCAGAGGAAAAGTTGACCCGGTTATTGGCCGGGATGACGAAATAAGAAGGGTACTTCAGATACTGAGCCGGCGCACCAAGAACAATCCTATCCTGGTAGGGGAACCCGGAGTGGGCAAAACGGCCATTGCCGAAGGGATCGCCCAGCGTATTGTTACGGGGGACGTTCCCGATACCCTGAAAAGCAAACGGATCTATTCTTTGGACATGGGGGCCCTTATTGCCGGAGCAAAGTATAAGGGAGAATTTGAGGAACGGCTCAAGGCCGTGATCAAAGAAGTCATTTCCAGTGAGGGAGACGTCGTGCTTTTTATTGACGAGATACATACGCTGGTGGGAGCTGGTAAGGGAGAGGGGGCGATGGATGCTGCCAATATACTGAAACCTGCCCTGGCACGGGGAGAATTGCGTGCCATAGGTTCTACCACATTAGGCGAATACCAGAAATATTTTGAACAGGACAAGGCCCTGGAAAGACGTTTCCAGATGGTCATGGTGGATGAACCATCCCCGACCGAGGCCATATCCATTCTCCGGGGTCTGAAAGACCGGTACGAACAGCACCACAAGGTGCAGATCAGGGACAACGCCCTGATCGCAGCGGTTGAACTGTCACACCGTTACATTACATCCCGGTTTCTGCCTGACAAGGCCATTGACCTGGTTGACGAGGCAGCAGCCCGTTTACGTCTGGAAATGAACTCTGTTCCAGAATGCATAGACGAACTGGACAGGAAGATACGTCAACTGGAAATTGAAAGAGAGGCCATCAAACGGGAAAAGGATAAGGAAAAACTGGATGCCCTGGCAAAAGAGATAGAAGAACTGTCGGCACAGTGTAACATACAACGAGCCAGATGGCAGGAAGAGAAATCCGTGCTTGAAGACATACAACAGAAAAAGAAAGAGGTGGAAGAATTGCGTTTTGCGGCTGCTGAAGCAGAACGACGGGGCGATTACGGCCGTGTGGCCGAGATACGTTACGGAAAGATTACGGAATTGGAGCGGGACATAGAATCGCTCAACAGGCGCAAAGAATCCTTTACCCA
>LFSY01000016.1:9544-10551 GCA_001512865.1 Rikenellaceae bacterium DTU002
ATCCCGGTACAGCGCATGCTCACGGCTGAACGCGAGAAGTTGCTTGGGCTGGAAGAGGAGCTGCACAGGCGTGTCATCGGTCAGGACGAGGCCATATCGGCCGTTGCCGATGCGGTGCGTCGCAGCCGGGCCGGTCTGCAGGATCCCCGAAAACCCATCGGCTCGTTCCTTTTCCTGGGGACCACCGGGGTAGGGAAGACCGAACTGGCAAAAGCCCTGGCTGAATTCCTGTTTGACGATGAAAACCTGATCACCCGCATAGATATGAGCGAATACCAGGAGCGTCATTCGGTAAGCCGCCTGGTGGGAGCGCCTCCGGGATACGTTGGATACGATGAAGGCGGACAACTGACCGAATCAGTCAGGAGAAAACCGTATTCCGTGATTCTCCTCGACGAAATCGAAAAGGCACATCCCGATGTGTTCAATATCCTGCTGCAGGTGCTTGACGACGGCCGTCTTACTGACAATAAGGGCCGTGTGGCCGACTTCAGGAACACCATCCTGATCATGACTTCCAATATGGGATCGCACCTGATACAGGAAAGCATGCAAGAAGATATTAACGATCCCCTGGCTTTTGATAAAACAAAAAGCAAGGTAATGGAACTGCTGCGCCAGACCATACGGCCCGAATTCCTGAACCGGATAGACGAGATCATCATGTTCCACGCCCTTACTCCGGAAAACGTCCGGGAGATCCTTAAAATGCAGGTGGATAAGATCAGTGAAATGCTCCGGACCAAAGGCATCAGGATGGAATTGACGGAAAAGGCATTGGATTATTTGCAGATCAAAGGGTATGAACCTTCATACGGTGCCCGACCGTTGAAGCGGCTCCTGCAACGAGAACTGGTGAACGAACTGGCACGAAAAATTCTGGAGGGCACCTTAGATGTGAACGGGACCATTCTGGCAGACAGCGACGGCAGTGGTCTGGATCTCAGAGAATCTTAGTACGGGTCAAACCGTTCCGGATGCTTTCCGATTACACCTTTATCAATGTA
>LFSY01000036.1:0-3457 GCA_001512865.1 Rikenellaceae bacterium DTU002
GGGAATCACGCAACTTCCCGTTCTCAAAATCTATGATCCTTTCCGGATCAAAAGCCTTGCCTTTATAGCGTGTCTCAAAGTGCAGGTGAGCTCCTGTGCTCCTGCCCGTATTGCCGCCCAGCCCTATCACTTCACCTGCTTTTACGATCTCTCCCGTATCGACCAGGAACCTGGACAGGTGACCGTAATAAGTTTCCAGGCCGTTGGGATGCCTTATTACCAAAAGATTTCCGTAGCCGCCAGTGTACCGGCTGGTTTCCCTTACACGTACCACACCGTCAAAGGCAGATCTTATGGAATCCCCGGTCGAGAGGGCAATATCCGTACCCCGGTGCTCCCTTGTCCTCCTGAAAGAATAACGGCTTCGTACCTTGTCGGAAAGGGGACAACAGAATCCACACAAAGAATCTGCCAGGACCAGTGTCGTCTCGGCGGGAAGGTCTTCCAACGGCACATCTTTGAACGCATGAATGGAAGAGGTTTCCCATCCCTCGTACAACACGTCATGGTCAAAAACAGGTTTCCCCAGGTCAAGATATTTCCACGTATGATCTTCAAACAATACGATCCTTGTGAATTTGTCCCCGGTAGGCAATGTGTCCAGTGCACCGGGTGTCTGAACATCAACCGGCTGAGCGGATAACAGGACAGATGCGAACAGACATGCAATAAAAAACGGAAATCTTTTCAAACTAAAAGGGTTTGTTGGTTCAAACCGTGCAAAGATAATGGTTTTTTACTACCAAACGTTTTTAAATTATCTTTGTCGTGATGAAAAAGCTGTGGGTTCCCCTCTTGCTGTTGCTGCTGGTGGCGGCGGACTTGTTTATAGGGTCTGTCCGGCTGCCTTTTTCAGATGTCTGGTCGGCAATTACCGGAAATGAGGTCTCAGAATTCACCTGCAGGATTGTCTGGAATTTCCGAATTCCCAAAATGATCACGGCCCTTCTTGCCGGAATGTCGCTTGCCGTATGCGGGGCACAGATGCAGACCTTGTTCAGGAACCCGCTGGCAGATCCGTATGTGCTGGGGATCAGTTCGGGAGCAGGCCTGGGCGTCGCCTTTTTTGTAATGGGATCGTCGTTGCTGGGGATCGGAAGCGTTGTAAGATGGCTGTCAGATCTGGGAACTGCCTCCTTTGCCTGGCTGGGGGCCCTGGGTGTCATGTTGATCGTAGTAGCCGCATCTGCCAGGTTAAAGAGCAATATGACGCTCCTGATACTGGGCATTATGATAGGATACGCCGGCTCCGCACTCATTGGACTGATACAGTATTTCTCCGATGCACCGGCCCTTAAGTCGTACGTACTGTGGACTATGGGAAGCTTTGGAAACGTCACGGGTACCCGTCTGATTATCATGACCGTGCTTTGCATAACCGGTCTGTTGATCTCGATATACAACATCAAAGACCTGAACGTACTGCTGATGGGAGAACAGTACGCTACAAGCCTGGGGATCCCCGTCCGGCGTATCCGGAACAGGATTTTTCTGGCCACAACGCTGCTGGCCGGAAGCGTTACTGCATTCTGCGGCCCTATAGGTTTTATTGGCATCGCCGTTCCGCATCTGACCAGAATGATATTTAACAATACAAACCACCGGGTCCTGATCCCCGCATCTGCGCTCATCGGTGCCTGCATGATGATCCTTGCGGATATTATCTCGCAGTTACCCGGATCCGGGAGCGTTCTGCCCGTTAATACAGTGGCCGCCCTTATGGGCATACCCGTGATCATTTACGTGATCCTTAAAAACAGGGCAGTCCGGTTATGAGCCATATACTTGACATTTCAAACCTGGCCATAGGGTATTCCAAAAAGGCTCCCCTGTTACAAGACATAAACTGCCGGCTTGTATGCGGAACGGTTACGGGAATTCTGGGGCCCAACGGGATTGGCAAATCCACCCTGCTCAAAACCATCGCCGGGTTATTGCCGCCCTTACACGGCTCTGTCAGTTTTATCGGAACGCGTAAGGTCATGGATATCTGCGCCTTTGTTCCTTCACAGCCTGTGCGGGCAACACATTTTTCAGTTGAAGATACTGTCAGTACAGGACGTTACCGGTATACGAACTGGCTGGGGATAGAAAAAAGGGAAGGATGGCAAATCATTTTACAGGCACTGGAAAGTACAGGCATTTCCCACCTGGCAGGACGGAACAGTGCCGATCTTTCAGACGGAGAATTTCATCGTGTGGCCATTGCCCGCGCCCTGGTCCAGGACACGCCCTGGATCTTGCTGGATGAACCGACGGCATTCCTTGATATCGCCAATAAAAAAGCCACCGGGGCCCTATTACGAAAACTGGCTTCAGACAAGCAAAAAGGGATCCTGTTTTCAACCCACGATCTGTCACTTGCAGCAGAATATTGTGACAGGTTCTGGATCATGACCCCCGACGGGGTCTTTCATCAGGGCACCCCTGATGAAATGGAAAAAACCGGGATCATTGAACAGCTTTATTAATACCCACAATATGACTATGCTTGAACAGATCAGAAAGAACAGGTCCTACAGGAGGTTTATCCGGGAAGCCGGTATTACCCGAAAGGAACTGGAATCGATGGTAGAAGCCGCAAGGCTCAGTCCCTCTGCCGCCAACAGACAACCCCTGAAATACATACTCTGTCAGGATGCCTCATCATCCCTGGGAGAAGAAATTTTTGCATGCCTGGGCTGGGCTGCATACCTTCCGGACTGGCACGGTCCCGCTGAAGACGAAAAGCCGGCGGCATTCATTGTGCTGCTTCACGACAAGACGATCCACCCGAACATTCACTGCGATGCGGGTATTGCCCTGCAAAGTATGTTGCTGCAGGCTGTTTCATTAGGGTACGGGGGCTGCATATTCGCTTCGGTCAACAGACCCGGACTGCAAAAATTTCTTAACCTGGGGGAGCGGTACGAGATTCTTTATGTGCTTGCGCTTGGAAAGCCTGCCGAACAGGTGGTGATCGAAAAAATAAACCCCGACCTCCCGGCCGGGGAAAACATCAAATATTGGAGAGATGCGGATGGTGTACATCATGTACCCAAACGCTCACTGAAAGAGCTTATTCTTGATCTTTAAGTTTCCTGTCCTGCATCATCTTGCGGATGGCATTGGCCAGACGACGGACCCCTTCCTCGGCACGTGATTCTTCCATGTATGAAAAATTGATGCGGAGGGTGTTCTTCCCGGATCCGTCACAATGGAATGCCTCTCCAATGACAAAAGCCACATCTTCATTGACGGCTATCTTGAAAAGCTCGGCAGCATCATACCCTTCAGGCAGGGTCACAAAGAGGAACAATCCTCCTTCGGGGTTGGTCCAGGTCACGCCTTCGGGCATGTACTTTTCAAAGGCAGAGATCATATTGTCCCTCTTGTGGCGGTAATTGATCTTGATCCTTTCAATATTCTTGTCGTAATACCCTTTTTCAATATAACGGGCCGCAATATACTGGTTGAA